>DASTWX010000048.1:0-6716 GCA_035765795.1 Pseudolabrys sp.
CTTCCGCCGCGCCGACCGTGCTCACGCCATCATCAAGTCCGTCGATACGAGCGCGGCGGCGATAGGCATGGGCGTTCTTGCGGTCTTCAGCGGACGCGACGTGGCGGGTGCTGGATTCGGCACCATTCCGCCCATCTCGCCGCCGCCGGGCCGCGGCGGCCAAAAGGTGGTGGTGCCGGAGCGGCCGGTGCTCGCGCAGGAGCGCGTGCGCTTCGTCGGCGAGGAAATCGCGGTGGTGATCGCCGAGACCGCGGCAGCCGCCCGCGATGCGGCCGATCTCGTCGAGGTCGAGTACGAAGATCTGCCGGCCGTGATCGGCGTCGAGCGCGCGATTGCATCGGACGCCTTCGTCATCCACGACAACATCCCCGGCAATGTCTGCTTCGAGTTTGAATATGGCGACGAGCAGAAGACAGCCGAGGCTTTTGACCGCGCGGACGGAATTGCCGCCTTGCGCGTGGAAAGCCCGCGTGTGGCGCCAACGCCTATGGAAGTGCGCGGCGCGCTCGTCGCTTACGATGCTGCAACGGACGTCTTCGACATCTACTGCGCCAACCAGGGAGCGCTCGCCTTCCGTGACGATCTCGCCATCATGGCCGGTATTGCGCCCGAACGCATTCGCGTGCGCATGATCGACGCCGGCGGCACCTTCGGCGCCCGCACGGCACCTTTTCCGGAATACCCGGTGCTGATGTACGCGGCAAAGAAATTAGGCCGGCCGGTGAAATGGCTGTCCACACGCTCGGAGGATTTCCTCACCGACCATCATGGGCGGGCCGTGGTCCTGCGCGGCGAACTCGCTTACGACAAGAACGGCAGGTTCCTGGCGCTGCGCACGGAGTGGCTTTGCGATTCAGGGGCTTATCTCGGCGCTGCCGGCGTCCTCACCAATTCGATCAACGGTCGCGCGATCGGCGCAGGCGTCTATGAGGTCGAGGCGCTCTACGGGCGTCACCGGCAAGTCATCACCAACGCGGCGCCGACCGAAGCCTATCGCGGCGCCGGGCGGCCGGAAGCCAACTTGATTGTCGAGCGCCTCGTTGACGAGGCCGCCGCCCGGCTCGGTCTCGACCCTCTCGAATTGCGCCAGCGTAACCTCATCAAGAAGGAGCAGATGCCGTATCGCACCCAAAGCGGTGCAGTCTTTGACAGCGGCGATTTCCCCAGTCTTGCCGCGAAAGCGCGCGAGGCGTCCGGGTGGGATGACTTCGCTGCCCGCCGCGATGCGTCGCATCGTGAAGGCAAGTTGCGCGGTCTCGGCTGCGCGATGTTCATTGAGCCGTCCGGCGGCGGTGGCATTCCGAAAGATCAGGTTGCGATCAAGTTCGAGCATGATGGCTCGGTCGTGCTTTACAATATGGGTGGCCCCAGCGGCCAGGGGCACGAGACCGTGTTTCCCGAAATGGTCGCGCGCTGGCTCGGCATCGATGCCGAGCGCGTGTTGCTCAAGTGGGGCGATCCGGACGGGCCGGCGCTGCTCGGCAATCCTTCTGTCGGCTCGCGAACCGCCATGCTGCAAGGTAGCGCGTATAAAGTTGCCGCCGACGCGGTTGTCGAGAAAGCCAAGCGCCTCGCGGCCGATGCTCTCGAAGCGCACGTCGACGACCTCGCATTCGCGGAGGGGACGTTCACCATTGCCGGCACCGACCGCCGCGTCACCATGCGCGAGATTATCGACCGCCATCGCGCGAAAACGCCGCATCCGCTCGACACCATCGGCGAGCGCGCGGTATCCCAAGCCTTCCCCAGCGGCGCGCATGCCGTCGAACTCGAGATCGATCCCGACACCGGCGCGGTCGACGTGGTGCGCTATACGGCGGTGGACGACATCGGAACCGTGATCAACCACACGCTGGCCGAAGCCCAACTCGTCGGCGGGATCGTGCAGAGCGCCGGTCAGGTATTCGGTGAAGCGTGCGAATACGATGCGTCTGACGGGCAGCTCATCACCGCGAGCTTCATGGATTACCGCATGCCGCGCGCCGACCTTATCCCCGCGGTGACGGCGATCGACCACGGCGTGCCGAGCCCGAGCAATCCGCTCGGCGCCAAGGGCGTGGGCGAGGCGGGTGCGACCGGCGCGCTGCCGGCGTGCATGAACGCGGTCATGGCCGCGCTGCGCTCGGCGGGTGTCGAGCATTTCGACATGCCGGCAACGCCGTCGCGCATCTGGAGCGCACTTGCGGCGGCGCGGCGGAAAATATCAGCCTAACGGCACGCGAAATTCGCCGTGCGCCGCTTCGTCATCGCCTCAACGTCTTCCTTTAAATCGACGTAGCGCGCACCCGCGCGCCCCGGAATGATGGTTTTCTTACCGTCTCGCCTCCTGCTATATCGTCTTCCCGCATTCGACATTGGAATCTTCGTATGGCCTCCAACATCAATCCCAATCCGTTCACCACTCGGCCCGAAATCGAGGGGACCTTCGGCGTTGTCGCCTCCACCCATTGGATCGCAACCGCTGTCGGCATGGGTGTGCTGGAGAAAGGCGGCAATGCTTTCGATGCGGCGGTCGCCACCGCTTTCACGCTTCAGGTGGTCGAGCCTCATCTCAACGGGCCGGGCGGCGACGTACCGGTGCTCGTATATGACGTGCGGCGCGGGCGGCCGGAAGTGATTTGCGGGCAGGGACCCGCGCCGGCCGGTGCGACGATCGCGCATTATCGCAGCCTCGGGCTTGATCTGGTGCCGGGCACCGGGCTTCTGGCGGCGTGCGTTCCGGGCATGTTCGAGACCTGGATGTTGCTGTTGCGCGACTACGGTACGATGCACGTGGCGGATGTGCTGGCGCCTGCGATTTATTACGCGCGCGAAGGGTATCCTCTGGTCGAAAGGGCGGCAGCGACGATTGCCACGGTCGAGGAGCTTTTTCGCGAGCATTGGCCGACCTCGGCGGCGGTTTATCTCCCGGGCGGAAAAGTCCCTGCGCCGGCCACGCTGTTCGCCAACCGCACGCTCGCCGACACGTACGCCCGCATCGTGCGCGAGGCGGAAAGCGCAGGCGGGGATCGCCTCGCGCAGATCGAGCGCGCGCGGCAAGCCTGGTCGCAAGGATTCGTCGCCGAGGCGATCGACCGTTTCTGCCGCACGCAAAAGGTCATGGATGTCACCGGGGAGCCGCATAGCGGTGTGCTCACCGGTGACGACATGGCGCATTGGCGGCCCCGGATCGAGGCGCCGCTCACCTATGACTACGGCCGTTACACGGTGTGCAAAGCCGGTCCCTGGAGCCAGGGGCCGGTGTTGTTGCAACAGCTCGCCTTGTTGAAAGGTTTCAAGCTCGACGGTCTTGATCCGACCGGGCCGGAATTCATCCATCTTCAGGTTGAATGCGCCAAGCTCGCGTACGCCGACCGCGAAACTTTCTATGGCGATCCCGACTTCGTCGACATTCCCATGGAGATGCTGCTGTCGGATCGCTACAATGACGAGCGCCGTAAGCTCGTGACCGATCGGGCCTCGCTCGATCTCCGGCCCGGATCGATCGACGGCTTCGGTGCGGTCGTAAACTTGCGCCGCGCGGAGGGTGTGCGCGAAGCGGTCGGTGCGTTCGGCACGGGCGAGCCGACGGTCGGGCGCATGGGCGAGGTGAACGGCGATACGGTGCATTTCGACATCGTCGATCGCGACGGCAATATCGTCTCTGCGACACCGTCCGGCGGCTGGCTGCAGTCCTCGCCCGTCATTCCCGAACTCGGATTCTGCCTCGGCACGCGCGCGCAGATGTTCTGGCTCGAAGAAAATCATCCGGCTGCGCTGGCGCCGGGCAAGCGCCCGCGCACGACGCTCTCACCGACATTGGCGTTGCGCGACGGTGAGCCTTACCTCGCTTGGGGTTCGCCCGGCGGCGATCAGCAGGATCAGTGGACGACGCAATTTTTTCTGCGTCACGTCCATGCCGGCATGAATTTGCAGGAAGCGATCGACGCTCCGGCTTGGCATTCCGAGCACTTTCCCATTTCCTTTTGGCCGCGCACGTCGCGCCCCGGCGTGCTCGTCCTCGAATCCCGTGTGCCGAAGGATACGATTGCCGACCTGCGCGCGCGGGGGCACGAAATCGAGGTCGGTCCTGGGTGGTCGGAAGGCCGCCTCACGGCCGCCTCTCGCTTGGGTAAGCGCCGCCGCGCCGCCGCCAATCCGCGTGGCATGCAAGGCTACGCAGCGGGACGGTAAGACGGGCACCCGTCAGCGTCGATAGACGTAAGACGTGTCAGCGCCCGCCGCGGTTAATTCCGCGAGCAGCGCATGCTGTGGCGAGAGGTGACATACCGGATCGGCGGCGCGCGCGTCGCCGGTGAGCAGGAAGGCCTGGCAGCGGCAGCCGCCGAAGTCCTGTTCGCGGCGGGCACAGCTCGCGCAAGGCTCCCGCATCCAGGCGGTACCGCGGAAGGTGTTGAAGGCGGGCGAATCCCGCCAAATTTCGTCCAGCGAATGCTCGCGCACCGACCAGAATTCCAGGCCGGGTATGGATTCCGCCGCATGGCACGGCAATACGCGGCCTGTCGGCGTGACGTTGAGGGAGCGGCGGCCCCAACCGCCAACGCACGGCTTGGGGTAGCGGGCGTAGTAGTCCGGCACGACCGCATCGATGACGATCCGCCCCCGATGGCGCTCGCGCAAAATCTCGACGTCAGCGGCCGCGCGTTCGACTTGTCCGCGCGTGGGCATCAACGCGGCGCGGTTTTGCAATGCCCAGCCGTAATATTGCACATGGGCAATTTCGACACGCCGTGCGCCGAGCGCGAGTGCTTGCTCCACCATCGCCCCGATGCGCTCGACATTGGCACGGTGCACCACCACGTTGATGGTCAGCGGCAGGCCGAGCCGCACGACTTCCGCGGCAAGCGCCACTTTGCGCGCATAAGCACCTTTATATCCGGCGATCAGGTCGGCCGAAGCGGCTTCACTGTCCTGAATGGAAATCTGTACGTGATCGAGGCCTGCGTCGGAGAGCGCGCGGAGCGTTGCAGGCGAGAGGCCTACGGCAGAGGTAATCAGATTCGTATAGAGCGGCGCCTCGTGCGCTGCGGCGACCACATCGACAATGTCGCGCCGTGCGGCCGGTTCGCCGCCCGAAAGATGCACCTGCAACACGCCGAGCGCCGCCGCTTCCCGAAACACCCGCGTCCAGGTTTCGGTGTCGATCTCGTCGGAACGGCGGTCGAGCTTCACCGGATTCGAGCAATAGGGGCAGCCCAGCGGACAGCGATGGGTCAATTCGGCCAACAGCCCGAGCGGCTTGTGCAACGCGTGCCCGTTCCCCGCAGCCACCTCAAAACTCCAATAGCTGCTTGTCGGCAAGCGAGCTGAGCAGCGCTTTTACATCGTTTGCGATGCGCTCGCGCGGCGCGTTGTAGGCAGCCGCAAGCGTATCAACGATCTGACCGACCGTGGCTTCACCGTCACAGCGCTGAAGAATAGCCGCCGCAATAGCGTCGGCCTTGAACACCCGTTCCGGGGCGAGCAGCACCGTACCGCCCTGCGCCGGACTATCGGAAAGGCGCACGCCGCGTGGCAGTCGCGGTACGCTGCCGTCGGTGATCGGCCTCAAGTTCATGCGCCGTGGTCCTCCGGCACGAAGGCGTCGGGCGGGACGTGCTTGGGCGCTACATAAGCATGGTAGAGTGCGTCCAGCATGGTCCAAAGCACGCTGCATTTGAACAACAGGGCGTCGAGGACTGCGCGCTGCGCATCGGGCGTCGTGGCGTGTCGGCGGACGTAAGCGAGCGCGAATCCGGAGTCGCGCTCGGCCTGCGGCGGACGCTTGTCGAAGTAAGCGAGCGTCTCGCGGCTGATGAAATCGTACCCCTTAAGCATGCCGGCGACCCGCTCACTGATAATTCCTGGTGAGAACAGCTCGGTCAGCGAAGAGGCAATCGCTTCGAGAAGGCTGCGTTCGCGCACGAAATGAACGTAAGCATCGACTGAAAATCGCGTTGCTGGCAAAATGAGGCAGGTAGAGGTCACGTCGTCCCGTGCGAGTCCCAACCCGTCGGTCAGCTTCAGCCAACGCGCGATGCCGCCATCTTCGGCGCTTTCGCCATCGTGATCGACCAAGCGTCCGCGCCATTCGCGCCGTACGTCGCGATCTTCGCAGCGCGCGATCAATCCGGCGTCCTTGAGCGGAATCATCGCCTGATAATAAAATCGGTTGAGCGCCCATGCCTGCACCTGACCTTTGCTGCATTGTCCGCTGTGCAGCAATCGATGAAACGGGTGCAAGTTATGATAGCGCTTGGCACCGATGTCGCGAAGGGCGGCTTCAAGCTCATCGGGTGTCATCAGCCTCACGGCTCGATCTCCATTCCGTCCTCGGCAACTTCGATTCCCGCGGCTTCGACCCGTTCGCGCTCCGGGGAGCCGTCGATGAGAATCGGATTGGTGTTGTTGATGTGGATATAGATGCGCCGGCCGGGGAGGGCGGCAAGCGCTGCAAGCGAGCCGTCGGGGCCATCAATGGGCATATGGCCCATCCGGCGCCCGGTCTTTTCGCCGCTTCCGTTGCGGATCATTTCGTCATCGGTGAACAACGTGCCGTCGAACATCACGATATCGGCCTCAGCCAAACGTGCTTGCAGCGCTTGGGTCATGGCGGCGGCCGCGGGCACGAACACAAGATGCCTTCCGTTTGCGCGCAGGGAAACGCCGACGTTCGCCGTGCTGTCGGCTGACATCGGCGGTTCGCTTCGCTCAAGATAAAGCGGTGCCTTGCCCGG
>DASTWX010000049.1:0-28404 GCA_035765795.1 Pseudolabrys sp.
CCCGTGATCGACAATCTGCTGAGCACGCTCGACCATAACGGCGTCTCCTCGACCTATTGGGCCGGGGGGCCGTGGTGGGGTGACTACAAGCTCTCGATCGAGCCGGAGAACGGTCATGATGCTCCTCAGATGCAGGTGCTGGCGGAGCACCTCGCCGACTCCGCGCCGGTCAAGGACGACATCAACTCCGCCGTCGCCGTGGCCGACGCCCACCTGGCGTCTTCAGAGACGGCAGATCCGGCGCCCCGCCACGATGGTCACGATCCACTCAACAGCGAAGCAACGACGGGCACGCCGCACGGCGCGCATCATGATGACGCCGCGGCGGGCAGCGGCAGCGGCTTTCTTTTCGGCTGGGCGGACCCTGGCTCTCCACACGCTGAAAATGCCAACACTCTCATTTTAGCCGGCAACGGCATCCCTGCGCTTTACGGTGGAGACGGCGTCGGCAACAAGTTCGATTTCGGGGTGCATATTGGCGATTTGAACGGCATGCGCGGGATCGGGAGCGGTGGCGGAGAACACCTCTGGAGCAATGCGAGCGCCGGCACCTCTGACCATTTTGTCAGTCCGGGGCACGCCATGACCCCGGGCTCCGCCGGTGCCGATGGAATCCGCTTCATTCCAAACGGTGGATCTCACGCGGTGACGGATACGCTTGCCGGTCACGACGTGCATCTCTCGATCGGCAGCAGTGTGGCGCGTCACGGCGAGGCGCATTTCGACGGCATCTGGATCATCGGCTGAATCCGGTCGGCACTGGAACCGGAAAGAGGAACCTGGCGTTGAACCGCGCTTATGTCGAGGAGGCGACGGATGCGGTTCATTCTTCTTATCATCGTGCTAATTCTGCTCATCGGCGCGTTGCCGACGTGGCCCTATAGCAGCCGTTGGGGTTATTACCCGTCGGGAGGGCTTGGACTCATTCTCATCATTCTGCTGCTGGTGTTGTTGCTCGCTTGACGCTGGCTTCGCTGGCAATGGCGGCGGATAGCTCGGTCACCCTGACTTCTTGGCGTAGAAGCTGCACCAGCCGTTCGGGCTGATGTCGCCGGCGACCAATTGGCAGGACTTCGGCGGGAGAAAGAAATTACAGGTAGAGCACTGCTGGCCTTTGTTGGGGTGGTCCTGATATTTGGCGACGCTCTTCGGAGTCTTGGTCTGCGCGTCGGCGGGCTCGCTCTGGACGACAGCCATCGCACCGAGCGCGGCGGCGGAGCCGATCAGCGTCTGCATGGCGCGCCGGCGGGAAAGGCCGCTGCTACTGGGTGAATGAGCCGGATTTTCAGGAAGTTGAGACAATGTAAAGCCTCCGGAAGTCGCCCCGGATCGTCGCCACCTTTTGCCTAACGTGAGACGAGGTTCCTGGTTCCTTCAATTCTAGTGCCGCCGATTTGACGTTCCTGCAGCAGTAGCAGCGAGCTCGTCTAGGAACGTCAAATCGAAAAGCGGCACTCGAATGATAGGCTTGCTAGTGCCCCTTTGTTTCCGAAGTTCGTGTCAGAAATTGCTGCCATGTATCACGAACTTCGGAAACGGGGCACTAGAACCGGTGCTGTTCGTGGTCCGGTCAGGCTGCTAATCATTCCGCCAGTGTCAAGAAACAACAGGGGAGGACCCGGCCATGCCCGCTGCCATGCAAGGCGTACTGCAGCCCACCATTTATCGCGTGAAGCTTGGCGGCTTCGAAGTCGCCACGCTACTCGATAGCAAATCCGTTCGGCAGGACCTGCATCCGACCTACGGCGCCAATGCTTCGGCCGAGGAAGTGCGGGCGCTGGCGCGCGAGAACAATATCGACACGCAGCGGTTCGAACACCCGAATATCCCGACGGTGGTCAACACAGGGGCCGAGCTCGTCTTGTTCGACACGGGTAATGGCGCGCTACCGAAGGAATATCCGCAATTGCAGGCGCGCATGCCGGCAGGCGAGACGGTGGCGCGCTTGGCGCAGGCGGGCTACAGGGCGGAAGACGTTGATGTCGTTGTCATCACCCATGGTCATCCCGATCACATCGGTGGATTGGTGGAGGGGGGCAAGCCGGTATTTCCCAATGGGCGCTATGTCTTCGGCGCTGCCGAGTTCGATTTCTGGAAGAAGGGTGAGAACGTACGCGAGGCGCGCAAGTTCAACCGCGAACTGTTCGTGACCATCTGCGGACCGCTCGCCAATCGTTCGACCTTCATCAAGCCGGGCGATACGGTGGCGCCCGGCATTACGGCGATTGAAGCGTTCGGTCATTCGCCCGGGCTATTGACGTTCCATATCGAGAGCGAGGGCAAGCGCCTGCTGATCGCGGCCGACGCTTTCACGCAATATGTGATGTCGGTGCAGCGGCCGGATTGGTATTTCGAGATGGATGACGACAAAGAGAAAGCGGCGGTCTCCCGCAAGCGTACGCTCGACATGGCGGCGGGTGAGCGTATTCCGGTCGTCGGCTATCACGCGCCGTTTCCCGGCATCGGTTACGTGGAGCGCGCCGGCGGCACGTTCCGCTGGGCGCCGCATAGCTATCAGTTGAATTTGTGACCCGAACCGCCTCGTCCTGAGGAGCGCACGCAGTGCGCGTCTCGAAGGATGGGGCGGCCCCCCGATCTCGGCTTTACCCGAGATCGGCATTTTTAGATGGCGCAAGTCGGGTAAACCCGACTTGCGCTGTTCGAGACGCCGCGCTTCCGCGCGGCTCCTCACCATGAGGCCGAACACGCGCGGATCAACGTTCACCCTTCCGCGCATTCACCGCGATCGACAGCAGCGCGCGGTGGGCGGTCGCTTCGGCCAAAGCGGGGTTGCGCCGCGCATCGAGCGAGGCTTCGGCGAGTTGCTGCATGGCGCGCACGAGGCGGGCTGCGCTCCAAGTGCGTAACGCCGCACCGACGCGGTCCATGCGGGTGAAATGCACCGGCGGCGCGGCGCGCTTCATCGCGAAGTCGATGGAGTCGCCGGCGTCGACGGTAAGCCGCATCTTGTGCAGATTGGCGACGTGGCGGATCGCAGCCGACACGATTGCCGCCGGCGAGGAGCCGCCGGCACGCGCCTTGGCGAATTCGGCTTCGGTCTCGCCGGTGCGGCCGGCGAAGGCCGCATCAAGCACGCCATCAAGCGCGAGCGCCGAGGCATCCGCCACCACCGCCATCACGTCGGCAAGCTCCACGCGCTGCTGGCCGCGAGCAAACAGGGTGAGCTTGCGGACTTCGTTGCGCGAGGCGAGCCGGTCGCCGCCGAGCAGACCGAGCAGCGCCGTGCGCGCCTCCGGCGCGATGGTGAGGTCGTTGTTGCGCATCTCATCATCGATGAGGCGGCCGAGCGCGGCGTCGTTATCGACATAGCAGGGCAGGGCGGCGGCACTGTTTGCCTTCTCGCACAACGCGCGCAATGGCGAGCTCTTCTTCAGGTCGCCCGCCTCGATGATGACGCGGCATTCGTCCGAGGGCTGCGCCACCACGGCCTCGACCGCACTTGCGATATTGCGGCTGCCGGCGCGGACCAGCACCGCGCGGCGTCCGCCGAACAGCGGCACCGTGTGCGCTTCCTCCACGAGCCGCGAGGGGTTGGCGGCGAGATCCTCCGGTTCGATGCGGGCGAGGCTGAACGGATCGTTCGGGTCATCGACAGAGACGCGCACCAGCGCGTCGACTCGCTCGCGCACGAGGCCCGCATCTGGGCCGTAAACAAGCACAACCGGCTGACGCGGATCGGGCCTGGCGATGAAGCGGTCGACGTCGGCGGCTCTGATGGCGGTCATGCATCATCATCCGCCCTCATCCTGAGGAGCGCACGAAGTGCGCATCTCGAAGGATGGGGCGGCCCCATCCTTCGAGATGCCGCGCAAGCGCGGCTCCTCAGCATGAGGCCGATTAAGGTTCAAGTCCCCGCGACGAAATACGAAACGAGCCGCGCATGAATGTTGTCGGCGATGACCTTGGCGGCGCGGTTCTCGGCGTCGCGCAAACCGCGCGCGCCGGCGAAGCGCTGCTCCTGGCCGGGGATGTTGTAGCTCACCCGCGAAAAAGTCTGCGCCGTCATCACAGTCTTGCCGGTCGCGTTGTCGACCAAGCTGTAATAGGCGTTGATGCCGTAGTTCTGGACTTCGGGACGATTGGTGTTGATATCGACGATCACCTGCTGCTGGCTGGCGCCGAGGGTGACCTTGAGTGTGTAGGCGGGCGGCGCCGCCGGCCCGCCGCCGGTGAGCTGGAATAAGAGCGCATTGCGCATTTCGACGCTGACCCGCGCCAGCGAGGTGCCGTTGGGCACATCGACCGGCGGCACGGCGACGGCGGCGAGCTTGTCCTTCGCCCCGGTGCTCGCACCGATCGAACGCGCGCCGTAGATCGGCTGGAAGCAGCCGGCGAGGAGAAGGGAAGACGCGAGCACGAGGCCGAGCCGCAATGTACTCCCTCCCCTCTTGTGGGGAAGGGACGGGGAGGGTGGTCTGTTCGCGCGCATGCCGACATCTCGCTCCACCCCCACCCCTAATCCCTCCCTACAAGGGGGAGGGGAATCAGGCCGAGGCCGTGGCTGGTCAGGCCACCACATTGACGATCCTTTGCGGGACGACGATGACCTTTTTCGGGCTCTTGCCGTCGAGCGCCCGTTGTACCGTATCGAGCGCGAGAACGGCAGCCTCGATCTCCGCTTTTCCCGCCTCGCGCGCGACCGTCACGTCGGCGCGCTTCTTGCCGTTGATCTGCACGGGGAGCGTGATGGTGCTCTCGACCAGCAGGCTTTCCTCGACCTCTGGCCAGCTTTCGGTCGAGACCAGGCTGTCGTGGCCGAGCACCGCCCAGCATTCTTCGGCAAGGTGCGGCATCATCGGATGGAAGAGGCGCACCAGGATGTCGCCGGCCTCGCGCAAGGCCCAGGCGAAGTCGGGCGAGGGCTTGCTTTCCGCCGCGCCGATCGCGTCGGACAACGCATTGGCGCATTCGTAAATATGCGCGACGCAGCGATTGAAGCGCAGCTTCGCGATGTCCTCGGAGACGTGGGCGAGCGCGCGGTGCGCGGCCTTGCGTACGGCGAGCGCTTGCTCGGAGAAGTTCGACGGTCGGGCCGCCGGCGCGTCCACGTCGGCAATTTCGCCGATCAGCCGCCATAGCCGCTGCACGAAGCGCGAGGCGCCCTGCACGCCTTCCTCCGACCAGATCACGTCGCGGTCGGGCGGCGAATCCGACAGCATGAACCAGCGCGC
This sequence comes from Pseudolabrys sp., assembly GCA_035765795.1. Lineage (GTDB taxonomy): Bacteria > Pseudomonadota > Alphaproteobacteria > Rhizobiales > Xanthobacteraceae > Pseudolabrys. The sequence goes on from DASTWX010000049.1 coordinate 5,193, forward strand.
GACGTCCGCGCCGTAGCTGTCCATGATGTCGTCGGGATCGACGGTGTTGCGCTTCGACTTCGACATCTTCTCGATCGGGCCGATCTCGACGTCTTCGCCGGTCGCAGTGAGCGCCGCCGTGCGCTTGTCGCCCTCGCTCGTGATCGTCACTTCGGCGGGCATCACCCATTCGCCGCTCTTGGTGCGGTAGGTCTCGTGCACCACCATGCCTTGCGTGAAGAGACCTGCGAACGGCTCGTCGAGATCGACGTGGCCGGTCTTCTTCATCGCGCGGGTGAAGAAACGCGAATAGAGCAGATGCAAAATCGCGTGCTCGATGCCGCCGATATATTGATCGACCGGCATCCAGGCATTGGCGACGTGCGGAGTAGTGGGCGCCTTCTCGTTCCACGGATCGGTGAAGCGGATGAAGTACCAGGACGAGTCGACGAAGGTGTCCATGGTGTCGGTTTCGCGCCGCGCTTCGCCGCCGCACGCCGGGCATCTGATGTGCTTCCAAGTGGGATGACGGTCGAGCGGATTGCCCGGCTTGTCGAAGGAGACGTCGTCCGGCAGCGTCACCGGTAGTTCGGATGCGGGCACAGGCACCGTGCCGCATTTTTCGCAATGGATGATCGGGATCGGGCAGCCCCAATAGCGCTGGCGCGAGATGCCCCAGTCGCGCAGGCGGTAATTGACTTGGCGTTGGGCGATGGGGCGAGACCCTCCGCCCGGCACGTTCCTACTACCGTCATCCTGAGGTGCGAGCGAAGCGAGCCTCGAAGGATGATCGGCCGGAGCCGTCGCCCTTCGAGGGCCGGCTACGCCGGCCGCCTCATGGTGACGGATTGAGTCAGTATCTCCTGACACTGAAAACGTATTCTCGAGCCGCCGCGCTACCTCTTCCTTCGCCTCCGCCGTCGTCATCCCATCGAGGAAGCGCGAGTTGATCATGCGGCCGTCGCCCTCGTAAGCCTCCGCGGTGATGACGAAGCTGGCCGGATCCTGCCCCTCCGGGCAGACCACCGGCGTATTGCCGAGGCCGTATTTATTGACGAAGTCGAGGTCGCGCTGGTCGTGCGCCGGGCAGCCGAAGATGGCGCCGGTGCCGTAATCCATCAGGATGAAATTGGCGACGTAGACCGGCAGTGTCCACGACGCATCGAACGGATGCAGCGCGCGGATGCCGGTGTCGAAGCCCATCTTATCGGCGGTGTCGATCGCCGCCTGCGAGGTGCCCATATGATGGCACTGCTCGATAAAGGCGGCGAGTTCGGGATTCTCCTTTGCCGCCGCGGCGGCGAGCGGATGATCCGGTGACACGGCCATGAACTTGGCGCCGAACAGCGTGTCCGGCCGCGTGGTGAAGATTTCGAGCTCGCTTTCGCCGTTCGGCGTCGTTGCAGTATCGAGCGCGAAGCGGATCAGCAGGCCTTCCGAGCGGCCGATCCAGTTCTTCTGCATCAGCCGGACCTTGTCCGGCCAGCGGTCGAGCGTATCGAGTGCCTCTAGCAACTCCTCCGCATAATCGCTGATCTTGAACACCCACTGGTAAAGGTCGCGCTGCTCGACCAGAGCACCCGAGCGCCAGCCGCGGCCGTCGATCACCTGCTCATTGGCGAGCACGGTCTGATCGACAGGGTCCCAGTTCACCTTGCGGTATTCGCGCTTCACCAGCCCGGCGGCCAGGAAGTCGAGGAACATTTTCTGCTGGTGCTTGTAATAGGCGGGGTCGCAGGTCGCCACCTCGCGCGCCCAGTCGAGCGAGAGCCCCATCGACTGGAGCTGCTTCTTCATGGCGGCGATGTTCTCGTAGGTCCAGGTCTTGGGGTGGACCTTTTGCGCCATCGCCGCGTTCTCGGCCGGCATGCCGAAGGCGTCCCAGCCCATCGGGTGGAGCACGGCATGGCCCATCGCGCGCTTATAGCGGGCGACCACGTCGCCCATGGTGTAGTTGCGCACGTGCCCCATGTGGATGCGCCCCGAAGGGTAGGGGAACATCTCGAGGACGTAGTATTTGGGCCGCGGGTCGCTATTCGCCGTGGCGAAGATGCCGCGCTCGTCCCAGACGCGCTGCCAGCGCGCCTCGGCCTCGCGGGCATTGTAGCGTTCGGGACGCTGATTTTTCTGCGGTTCGGAGGTCATTTGGCCGGTCTTTTAATGACCCGGCAGGTGATAGGGAAGGGGCAGAGAATTATCGGACGATCTTTACGCCGCCGCCAGCACCGCTTTCCTCACCGGTTGCGGCAGGGTAATCGTACAAAATAGAGATTTCGGATAGAGGTAATCGTCGCCGGATTCATCGATGATCCTGACCAAGCCGTTCTTTCCCGCTGCCGGATCGGCCAGGGCGATATAAATCTTGCGCTTCTCCAACGAAGCAGCATAGCCGTCGTTATGCACGCATACGAGGAGATGTTGCGGTGTGGATTTATCCGCGCCGGTGTTGCCAAGCGTCTTTTTTGCCATAGCGAACTCCGTTACAGCAACTTTTCCGTTACGCCACGTGAAGTCGTACGCCGGCCCGTTTTTGCAGATAGCCGATCACTGTAAAGAGGTTTTTCGCCTGCGGATTTCCGCGAGGACCGAACATTCGGATCAGGCTTTTTGGCGGTGCACCGGTCGCCGCACCGAGTTTTTCAAAACCGACGGTCGCTTTGATGTAATCGCGCAGGATCGTCTTGCCAGTATCCACATCGCCGCTCAACAGGGCATCGACACCCTCGCGCAGCAGTGCTTCGGCAAATCTTTTGTCCGCCTTGACGTGGCTCTGCACCAGCGTTTTGAAGCTCTTGGTCTTTGCCATTTTATCTCCATTCAGCGCCGCCTGCGTTTGCTTTGTTTGTAATCCTGCCAGAAGAAGCGCGCCGCATCGATGTCGCGCCGCTGGCGCTTTTTCGTGCCGCCCGTCAGCAAGATCACCAATGCCTCGCCGTCGCGCCCAAAATAGACCCGATAGCCGGGTCCGAAGTCGATCCGATACTCAAGCACGCCTTCCCCGACCGACTTAACGTTCGAGAGGTTGCCTTGCTCCAGTACGCGTGACCTTGGCGCGTGCCATAGGTTCCAGCTCGCAAACCACTCGGCGAACGGTTGCCGCCCGCCAGTGCCTCCGTAGTACCGGATTTCAGGCATGAAAAGTCAGGTAACACAGACGTTACCTGCGGCTCAAGCACAAAGCTTGCTCGCGGGCGACGCGCGTCGAACGTGTCACATCACCGGCGCCAGGGCCTCGGTTTCCGGCGCAACCGGCGGCGCTTCGCGCGGGGGGAGATCGGCCCAGGCGACGGCCTTGTAATCGAAGCCGCGCGCGAGGGTCGGCTTGACCACTGCGAAATAGGGCGAGATGTCGAAATCGCGCGGCGCGTAAAGCGACGAGTGGCGGATTTCCAGGATCTCCTGCCGCAGTGCTTGGCTGTCGCGCCGCGTCACCTTGGGCAGGATCGGATAGCGCACGGTCGCGAATGACTGGGCGATCAACGCCGAGCAGATGATGCGCGTCGGATGCCCCGAGCCGAGCGCGATCATGCGCCGCCGCCAGCGCCGCGGGACCGGCAGCGGAAGCAAATAGCGCAACAGGTCGAAGATGTTCTTGAGATCGTAATCGAAGCCGATGCGCTCGGCGGCGTAGGCGCAGACGCGCGCGCAGTCGTCGGCGGTCAATCCCGTCGGGCGGCAGATGCGCGTATGATAGTGCGCGTATTTCGACAAGGGCGCCGCCACCACGCCTTGGCCGATATTGGCTTCGACCAGCACCAGCGGCTCGCCGTCGGGCGCGGTGCGGTCACCGATCGGGCCTACATAGAGCGCCGCGTGCGACCAGGTGGACTGCGTGAGATATTTGATCACGCCGGAGATGTGATTGTTGCCCTCGACCAGCAACACGTCGCCGGGCTTGAGCGCCGCACGCACCGCGTCGGCATCACTGGGCGTGAATGGGTGATAGCCTGCAACCGGCTTGTCGAGATACCGGGCAATCGTGCGCCCGACGCGATGGGCCATCCACCCCATGTTTCGCCGTCCCTGGCGCCGGGTTCAGCGCCGACGTTGACGCTTGCGCGCACGGTGTTCTGCCGCGCGTTATGTTAGCCGCGAGTCATTGCAATTTGGTTCATTGATGCAAAGCGCTCGGTTACCGACTATGAACCATGGCGGCTTTAAAGCGCCTGTTGTTGGGTCTTAGCCGGCATAGCAAGGATTCGCACACCATGTCTGCAAACAGCGCGCGCGCCAAGGCGCTGATCGCCTGGTCGAGTGGCAAGGACAGTGCCTGGGCGCTGCACGAGATACGATGCCGCGATGACTACGAGATTGTCGGCGCGCTCACCACCGTGACCGATACGTTCGCGCGGGTGAGCGTGCATGGGGTGCGCGAGCAACTGCTGCTGGCGCAGCTCGACGCCGCGGGATTGAAGCCGCTCATCGTCCGCATTCCCTATCCGTGTCCGAACGAGATCTACGAGCTCGAGATGGCGGCGGCGATGCAGGCGGCGAGAGGCTGCGGCGTGACGCATATCGTCTTCGGCGACTTGTTCCTTGAGGACATTCGCGCCTATCGCGAAGCCAAGCTCAAGGAGACCGGCATCATGCCCGTCTTTCCGTTGTGGCAGCGGCCGACCGCCGCTTTGGCGCGGGCGATGATCGCCTCCGGCATGGAAGCGCATCTCACCACGGTCGATTTGAAATGCCTGCCGGCGTCATTCGCCGGCCGCCGCTTCGATCATTCGCTGCTGGCGGCCCTGCCGGTTTCCGCCGATCCTTGCGGCGAGAACGGCGAATTCCACTCGTTCGTATCGGCGGGGCCGATGCTGTCGCGCCGGGTTGCCGTTCGCGTCGGCGAGACTGTGGAGCGCGACGGGTTTGCGTTTGCGGACCTAGTTCCGTCATCCTGAGGTGCGAGCGCGCTTCTCCGCGCGCAAGCCTCGAAGGGCGACGGAGCAAAGCCTCACCCCCGCAATACACCGCCCGTGCGTTTGCTCACCTCGCCGACGATCTTCGCGGCGAGCGCATCGATCTCCTCGTCGGTCATCGTCCGCTCGCGCGGCTGCAAGGTGACGGCGATGGCGACCGACTTCTTGTCGGGATCGATGCCTTTGCCTTCATAGACATCGAAGACGTTGACGCTGCTGATCAACCGCCGGTCGGCGCTCTGGGCCGCGCGCACGATGTCGGTGGCTTTCACCTCGCGGGCGACGACGAAGGCGAAATCACGCTCGACCGGTTGGAAAGCCGAAAGCTCGAGCGCAGGCTTGGCGCGCGTCGCTTTGAGCTTGGGCTCCGGGATATTCTCCAGGATCACTTCGAAGGCGACCAGGGGGCCCTCCGCGCCGAGCGCGGCCAGCATGCGCGGGTGCAATTCGCCGAAATAGCCGATGACGTTTTTCGGGCCCATCTGGACGGTGCCGCTACGCCCCGGGTGCAGCCAGCCCGGCCCGCCGGGCACGACTTGCAGCGCGGGCATCGGCGCGCCGACCGCGGCGAGGACAGCAAACGCATCGGCTTTGGCGTCGAAAGTGTCGACCGGTGTGGCCGCAGTCGACCAATCGCGGCCGTGGCCTTCAGGCTTGGCGAGCGCGCGGCGCACGCCCGTTGCCGCCGTGAACTGGTCCTGCGGCCGATCTCCGCCGAACACCTGGCCGACCTCGAACAGCGCCACGTCGCCGTAGCCGCGGTCGGCGTTCTTCTGCGCCGCCATCACCAGACCGGGCACGAGGCTCGGCCGCATGTCGGAAAGCTCGGCGGCGATCGGATTGGCGAGCGCCAGTTGCGGCTCACCGCCGCCGAACAGTTCGGCCTCGCGCTTTGAGACGAAAGACCAAGTCACCGCCTCGACCAATCCGCGCGCGGCGAGTGCGCGCTTGGCCTTGCGGGTGCGGCTCTGCATGGTCGTGAGCACGGGCTTGCGCGGATTGTCGCCGCGCGGAAACGGCGTCGACGGCACGTTATCTACGCCGACGATACGCACGATTTCCTCGACCAGATCGGCGCGGCCGTGCACGTCCGGCCGCCACGACGGCACCGCGACCTTCACGCGCTCGCCTTGGCCCGCGGCGAAGAAGCCGAGCTTCTCCAGCACGCGGCGTACTTCGGGCAGCGGCAGTTTGAGGCCGGTGAGCCGCGGCAGCTCGCTCAACGGGAAATCGATCACCGTCTCCTTCGGCGTCGGATCACCGGCGAGGAATATTTCGGAGGCTTCGCCGCCGCAGAAATCGATCACCATCTGCGTCGCGAGATGCAGGCCGGGCACGGTGAAATTGGGATCGACGCCCCGCTCGAAACGGTAGCGCGCATCCGAATTGATGCCGAGCTTGCGCCCCGAGCGCGCCGTCGTGAGCTCGTCCCACAGCGCCGATTCGATCAGCACGTCGGTGGTGTTTTCGTCGCAGCCGGACTCCTCGCCGCCCATGACGCCGGCGAGCGACTCGACGCCTTTCTCGTCGGCGATCACGCAAATCGACGGATCGAGCGTATAGGTGCGGCCGTCGAGCGCGAGCAGCGTCTCGCCCTCGCGTGCGCGTCGGACCGTGAGATTGCCGTGGACTTTGGCGGCGTCGAACACGTGCAGCGGACGGCCGCGGTCGTAGGTGATGAAATTGGTGATGTCGACCAGCGCGTTGATCGGGCGCAGGCCGATCGCGGTCAGATGTTTTTGCAGCCATTCGGGCGAGGGGCCGTTGTTCACGCCCCGCACCAGCCGCAGAGCAAAAGCAGGGCAAAGCTCGGGCGCTTCGATGGTCACCTTGACCGGACAAGGGAAGCTGCCTTTCACCGGCTTCGGCGCATTCTCCTTGTAGTCGCCGATCAAGGTCGCGCCGAGGTCGCGGGCAATCCCGTTGACGCCGGTGCAGTCGGGCCGGTTGGGCGTGAGGTTGATCTCAATGACGGGGTCGCCGAGCCCGAGCACTTCGGCGAAGGGCTTTCCGATCGGTGCGTCGGCCGGCATCTCGATAATTCCGCTGTGATCCTCGTTGAAGCCGATCTCCGCGCCGGAGATCATCATCCCTTGGCTTTCGACGCCGCGAATCTTGCCGACCGACAGCGTGATGTCCTTGCCGGGGATGTACGTGCCCGGCAGCCCAAGCACGGTCTTCAGCCCCGCGCGTGCATTCGGCGCGCCGCAGACGATCTGCAGCGTCTTGCCGGTGCCATTGTCGACCTGGCACACACGCAAGCGGTCGGCGTTCGGATGCTGCTCGGCGGAGACGATCTGGACGACCCTGAACGGCGCGTAGTCCTTCGACTTGTCTTCGACGTGCTCAACTTCAAGCCCGATCATGGTGAGCTTGTCCACGATCTCGTCGAGCGAGGCGGTGGTGTCGAGGTGCTCTTTGAGCCAGGAGAGGGTGAATTTCATGCGCTTACCAGAAATACATTGCCGGGAGTGTCAGCACGATGATTATCGTGACGACGATGGCCGCACGCACGCAGAAGGCATAAAGCTCGCGGCGCAAAAGCAGCTCACGGCCGAGGCTATGAGTCATCGCGGCCATTTCGCCGGCGAGCGCATGTGGATTGAACACGGTGAGGCAGCGCAGGCAGCCGATTGCCAGAAAAAGATAGACAACCATCTCGAGAACGATGATGCCCTCTTCGAGGCGGTGATCGGCGACAAAAGGTGCGATCAACCCGAGACCGGCGATCATCATGGAGACATGGGTCAACAGTCCCGTCGCCTTGGCATCGATATTTTGCATCGCGGCGGCGATCGGCGCTGGGATCGACTCTTCATGCTGACGGAGGCGCTCGTGATAGTTCTCAATCGCGCCTTTCTCCCACTTGCGGGTAAACGCGTTGAGCAGCGGACGATCGAACCACCAAGCCATGGCGTTTCTCCCCGCAACGATCACGCGCTCAATCCTCCCGCCAGGGTCGGGAAGTCGAGCGGGCGGAAGCCGTAATGCGAGAGCCAGCGCACGTCGGCCTCGAAGAAGGCGCGCAGATCGTTCATGCCGTATTTCAGCATGGCGATGCGGTCGATGCCCATGCCCCAGGCGAAGCCCTGGTACTCCTCCGGGTCGAGCCCGCAATTGCGCAGCACGTTCGGATGCACCATGCCGCAGCCGAGAATCTCGAGCCAGTCCTCGCCCTCGCCGAACCTGATCTCGCCTTTATCGCGCTTGCACTGGATGTCGACTTCGAGCGACGGCTCGGTAAACGGAAAATGAGAGGGGCGGAAGCGCATCTTCACTGCGTCCACCTCGAAGAAGGCTTTGCAGAACTCTTCGAGGATCCACTTGAGATGGCCGAGATGGGAGCTCTTGTCGATCACCAGACCCTCGACCTGGTGGAACATGGGCGTGTGGGTCTGGTCGCTATCGCTGCGATAGGTGCGGCCCGGGCAGATGACGCGGATGGGCGGCTTTTGGCCGAGCATCGTGCGCACCTGCACTGGCGAGGTGTGGGTGCGCAATAACAGCCGCGAGCCGTCCTCCTTCGGCGGGAAATAGAAGGTGTCGTGCATGTCCCGGGCCGGATGGCCTTCGGGAAAGTTGAGCTTGGTGAAGTTGTAATCGTCGCTCTCGATGTCGGGGCCTTCCGCCACCGCAAAGCCCATATCGGCGAAGATGGCAGTGAGTTCGTCGGTGACCTGGCTGATCGGATGGACGCGGCCGGTCTCGGCGGGCGTCTCGCGAACCGGCAAAGTGACGTCGACGGTTTCGGTGTTGAGCCGGGCATCGAGCGCGGCGGCGGCGAGCTCGTCTTTACGGACGGCGATGGCCGCGCCGAGGCGGTCTTTCAGGCCGTTGATCGCCGGTCCTTGGACTTTGCGCTCCTCAGGCGTCATCGCGCCGAGCGTCTTCAACAGCGCGGACACCGAGCCGCTTTTGCCGAGCGCGCCGACACGCACGGTTTCGAGCGCCGCCTCGTCCTTCGCCGCGGCGACGGCGGTGAGCAGTTCGGTTTCAAGTTGTGCGGCGTCGGGCATTGGCATGTCACCACTCTCGGCGTCATGCGCGGGCTTGACCCGCGCATGCTCCACGCCTTGTCATGGCCGGGCTTGACCCGGCCATCTCGCCTAGACAGGCACTGCGTCCCTAAGCGGGATGCGCGGGTCAGGCCCGCGCATGACAATGGAGAGGCAGTGCCGACAAAACATTACGCCGGCAGCGCGGCCTTGGCTTTCTCGACAATGGCCGAGAACGCCGCCGGCTCGCGGATGGCAAGGTCGGAAAGAACCTTGCGGTCGATTTCGACCCCGGCCTTGGCCAATCCGTCGATGAACCGGCTGTAGTTCAATCCGAACGGCCGCACCGCCGCGTTCAGGCGCTGAATCCAGAGCGCGCGGAAGGTGCGCTTGCGCCGCTTGCGGTCGCGAAAGGCGTATTGGTTCGCTTTCTCGACCGCCTGCTTGGCGACACGGATAGTGTTCTTGCGGCGGCCGTAATAGCCTTTGGCGGCCTTCAAGACTTTCTTGTGCTTGGCGTGGGCGGTGACGCCACGCTTGACGCGGGCCATGGGAAATCTCCTTCAGCGAATTCGGGGCAAACGGGAAAAGCGACGGGAAATCCGGATCAGCCGTTCGGCATCCAGTATTTCTTGATGTTGTCGCCGTCGGTCTTGAACAGCACCGCGGTGCCGCGATGCTCGCGGATCGTCTTGGTGGTCCGCTTGATCATGCCGTGGCGTTTGCCGGACTGCTGGTATTTCACCTTGCCGGTGCCGGTAATCTTGAAGCGCTTCTTAGCGCCCGATTTGGTCTTCATCTTGGGCATTTGGCTCTCCATGACGGCCGATGCCTGGGCTGTGGCGCCCATTCGGCCAAGAAGGCTCACGCGAAACCAAAGGCTTCGGGAGCCCAGCTGCTCGGGATTGAGCGAAAGTCGCCGCCACGGCAGCCCTTATCAGCCGGGCGGCGAGCGGCGGCGTTATGGCAGAGCGGCCGGCTGTTGACAACTGCGGTACAAGGCTGCGGGCAAGGCCTTATCGGCGGCGTTCTTCTCGCTCCCGTCGGCCGGAAGAGGCCGCCACGAGCCCGTTCCGGTCGTTGGCGGAATTAGCAAGTCTTCGCGGGTTGCGGCATGCGGCCATGCGAGATATAAAGAAACCACAAGCAACAAATCGGAGTGCCGATAGCCCGTTGAATTCGTGGAGAGGGAGTCATTTGCATGAATAAACCTTTGAGCTTTTCTGAATTGAATGAAGGAAAGATGGACTTCTCCGATCTTTATACTTCTAAAGACCCACGCAACTACTTCAAATACCTGGGACAGCTCGACTATATTATCCCGCACCTTGCGCAACCGGTCTTCGGTCAATTGATCCGCGCCCGCCAGGAAGTGCAGCCCGGACCGGTGACGGTGCTCGACCTCGGCTGCTCCTACGCCATCAACGGCGCGCTGATGAAGTGCGCGCTCGATTACGAGGCGTTGCGTCAGCGCTACGTCGCGCCTGCCTTGCAGGCGCCGACCAGCGAGCAAATGCTCGAGCTCGACCGCCACTTCTTCCGCGCTTGGCCACGACATGAAGGCGTGCGTGTGATCGGCCTCGATATTTCCGAGAACGCGATCCGCTATGCGGAAGCGTGCGGTATCCTCGATCGCGGTCTTTCCATCGATCTCGAGAGCCGCGATCCGACGGCGGAGGAAGCGGCGCTCATTGCCGACGTCGACATCATCGTTTCCACCGGCTGCGTCGGATACATCACCGCCAAGACGTTCGAACGGCTGCTCAACGCGATCCGTCCCGGCCGCCCGCCGTGGGTGGCCTCCTTCGTCCTGCGCATGTTCCCATTCGACGGCGTCGCGTCGACGCTCGCCAAGTACGGTCTGGTCACCGAGCCTTACGAAGGTTGCACATTCGTACAGCGCCGGTTCGCCAACCGCGAAGAGATGGAAGCCGCGATCTGCGCGGTGGAAGCGCGCGGGCTCGACTCCCGCGGCCTCGAAACCGAGGGTCTTTATCACGCCAATCTGTTCGTCTCCCGCCCGCAAGCGGAGATCGAACGCTCCCCGCTGCAAACGCTCGTCAATGTGGTCAGCGGCGCCAATAAATTATGGAACGTGGGCGCCAATGTGCTCGGCAGCTTCGGGCCGACCGCACGCCGCCGCGCCCGCGCCGAACGGCGCCAGTTCGCAAAGGCGGCATCGTGATTTGATGTTGAGCAGCGAGTCCGCTTTTCGAGGCATTTCGCTCAAGGAGCGGCGTGGAAGCTTAGCGGCCAAATCTCAATGACCGGCCGGGCGATCATGAGCCACAAAATCGCAAGGACGGCGCCAAAGGCAGGAAAGCCAAAGGCAAACCAAACCCAAAACAGGCGGTTGTAGAGGTGCGGCAGTTCGGTCCCCGCGCGAGCCGCCGCGACCGCGATGTCGCGCATGCGCATCTGCATCCAAACGACCGGAAGCCAGAATGCGCCGGTAAAGACATAAAGCAGGATCGAGAGCAGGAGCCACCCGTCCAGCAACGAGTAGCCCATTTCTCGCGCCAGCAGAACGCCGGTGACCGGCTGCAAGACCACGGCAGTCGCCGTGAACAGAAAATCGGCGATCACGACAATGCGCGCCACGCCTGCGATCACCTTCACATTCCCGCCGAGGTGAGCCATCAGCATGAAGAAAGCGATGCCCGAGCCGGTGCCGAGCAGGACCGTGGCCCCGATCACGTGCAGATATTTTAAAACGAGATACAGGCTCATCGGTCGTCGAGAATTGCGAGCGCCACAAGATTGAGAATGACGATCGGCGCGACCTTGAGCAGCGGCCCGAGCGGATCCGCCCAGAGCCGGGGCGCCAGTACCGTACCGACAATGACGTAGGCAATCGAAAGCGCGAGCGCGGCGCTGAGACCAAAACGGCAGGTCGGGCGGTAGAGGATCAAGAATCCGACGGCGATGTCGGCGAGGGCGCCGGCGACGACGATAAGCGCTGCCAAAGAGGCGCCGATATCTGCGTCCCGGAGCAACGCCGTGCCCTCGCTCCAGCCGGGGCCGAAGGAGATGGCTCCGGTCGCGATCCAAAACAAGGCGAAGACACCGATCACGGCAGGCTTGAGAAAATAAAGCCGCGAGAACCAGCGCTCTTGCACGGAGGCCGGTTCACGGATCAGCGCCTGCTCGATGTCGCGCGGGACAATGCCCGTTACGCGCTCCCATTGGCTTGGATCGCCCACCGCCCCGCGGGAGATTTCAAGACGCGCGGTGGTCCGAATGGGAGGCCGCCAGCCGAGCAGGCTTACGGCATCCCCGATGCGGTAAGCCGCCGCGGCCATCCAGCCCGATACGACAACCGTCGCGGCAGGCCGATTGCGCAACCAACTGCCGAGGAGACGCACCGTGTCGTCAAAAGCCCAGGGGCGGGGACCCGCAAGCTCCAGAACCACCCGCGCCGGAGCGTCCGGCTGGAGGAAAAACAGGATCGTGTCGACGAGGTCGTCGAGATGCACCAATTGCACCGGTGCTGCGTCGGGAATGCGCGGTTCGAGATGCAACGCTGCGAGCCCGCGCAGCAAAGCGCTGCCGCCATAAGCCGCTCGGCCTAACACGACCGACGGACGCAGGATCACCCAGTCGAGATCGCTGCGCATCAAAGCGTCGTCACCTTGCCGCTTGCTGCGCGAGAAGCGGCTCGGCCTGTTTTGATCGACGCCGATGGCCGAGAGGTGGATGATCCGGCTCACCTTCGCGCGGGCGCAGGCTGCAACAAGCGCGGCAATGCCCGCGGCATGAACGCCATAGGTCGATTCGCCGGGACTGTCCTGGAGCGTGCCGGCACAGTTGACGACAGCCTCCACCCCCGGCAGCAGCGGCAGCCAGTCTTGCGGCGCGGTGGCGCGCGAAATGTCGAGGGCGATGTGCTCGATGGACACAAGACCGGCGTCATAGCGGTTCCGACTTACGCCGAGCACGCGGTGCCCATCCGCTACGAGGCGGGCGCAGACCGCTGATCCGATGAAGCCGGATGCGCCGAGAACCAAGACCCGCACGTCGGCACCCCCCTTTTTTTCGCCGACAGTATCCTTTGGGAGGTGTGTTCAACAGTGGGACTCCGGTGCAGGCCGCTGTAAAAGCGCGCGCCAGAATCAAACGCGCCGCTCGCTTCGACAGCGGGCGGCGCATCGGTCATCCTGGATGCAACTTCGGTCAGCGCGGCGCCAAGACCATGATCATCTGGCGTCCTTCGAACTTGGGTTCCTGCTCGACTTTCGCGAGTAGGCCGACATCTTCCTTAACGCGATCGAGCAATTTGTGGCCGAGTTCCTGGTGCGCCATTTCGCGGCCGCGGAAACGCAGGGTGATCTTCACCTTGTCGCCGTCCTCGAAGAACCGCCTCATGGAACGCATTTTGACGTCGTAGTCGTGATCGTCGATCATCGGCCGGAGCTTGATCTCCTTGACCTCCACCACCTTTTGCTTTTTGCGGGCTTCGGCCGCCTTCTTCTGAGCTTGGTACTTGTATTTACCGTAGTCCAGAATCTTGGCGACGGGGGGCGTGGAATTCGGGGCGATCTCGACAAGATCGAGCCCGGCTGCCTGGGCAAGCCCCAGGGCGGTTTGCGTATCGACGACGCCTTTGTTGTCGCCGGAATTATCGATCAGCTGTACCTCGCGGGCGCGGATCTCCTCGTTAATGCGCGGGCCTTCCTTCTGGACGGGCAGCGCGGACTTCATCGGACGACGAATGGCTAAGCTCTCCTCGCGTTGTTGTCGATCATGACGAATCCCCGGAGACGTCAACCGGCTCCGGGGAAGGTAAAGATTGGTAGAAACAGCGAATAAGTCAACGCGGTTCCTGGCCCGGCAGCGACAAAAACGCCGACAGCGTTAGAAATGCTTCAGTTTTGCTGGGTGGAGCGCGCCCACATGGGGCTATGGCCGACGATCTCGCCGTAGAGCCGCAGCGTCTGATCGGCAACGATCTCGGGATCGAAATGATCGAGCACCCACGTCCGTCCCCGCTCGCCCATCGCGCGCCGCGCCGGCTCCGGGATCGAGAACAGCCGCAATAAGCTCGCCGCCAGGGCCGCGTCATCGCCGGCCGGGAACCGCAACCCGGACATGCGCCCCTCCGGCACCGCCGGCGGGGTCAACACCACCTCGGGTCCGGCGCCAAGATCCGACACGATGACGGGCCGCGCCATCGCCTGCGCTTCCAAGGTCGCACGCTGCAGCCCCTCCGGCTGCACCGCGGCCGAAACCACGACCGAGGCGGCGGCATAGGCGGCCGCCATGTCGGTCACCGGCGCCGACAGACGCACCACGTCCATGGTGCCGGTCGAGAGCACCAGGTCCCATAATTCGCCGGTGTAACGCGTGCGGCCACGGTCCTCGCCGACGAACACGCAGAGGAAGTCCTTCAGCCCCATGTCCTTGAGCCGGCGCACGGCGCGCACGACGACGTGATGGCCTTTGCGGCGAACGATACGGCCGGTGATCAGGATCAATTTGGTTTCCGCCTTGACGCCCCAGGCGCGGCGGAGCGCTTCCACCCGCTCGCGGCTCACGGCCGCCGGATCGAAGCGCCTCAAATCGACGCTGCACGGCAGCACTGCGATGCGCTGCCAGGGTGTGCCGTAGCGGTCATGGACGAGTTGTGCGATCTGCTCGCTCACCGCGACCACGCGGTCGCCGCGCGCCATGATGCCGTTGTAGACATGCTTGAAGACGTTCTGTTCACGGAAGCCTTTGTACCAGCTTGTCACGAAGGGCACATGGGTGATGCGGGCCGCGAGCCAGGCGCTCCAGGCAGCCGTCCGTCCGAGCGCATGGATGACGACACGTTCGCGTTCACGCGCGAGCCGCACCAGCACGGCGACATTGCGCAGCACCGCGGGCGGGTTCGCACTGGCGAGATCAAGGGCAACAAATTCGCCGCCGGCCGCGGTCACTTCCGCGACCAGACGGCCGGGCCGTGAGGCGACGATGACGTGATTCCCCGCGCGATGCAGGATGCGCGTGAGTTCGACCGCGCCGGCATCGGCGGCGCCGCTGTCGAGGCTCGGCACCACGATCAAGACGGTCAGCGGGGGCAAGGCACGTTCCGAAGACAAGCTGGGCGGGCCGCCGCCGGGTTCATCCAGCTCGGCTGTCGATAGTTCGCGCAGCGGAACGCTCGGCATCACTTAGCGACCTTGAAAAGCAAAATGGCCCTCTTGCCTTGGGGGGCGGCTTACGGCGACAAGGAGCGCCAGCCAAGCACCGACTAACCGAAAAGCTGCCCGAGCGCACATGAGCGAGCCCTATCTTACGTCGCTGATGATCGAATCGCCACCGCCATCGCGGACCATCGCCGTGCGCGTGCGCGAGGACACGAGCCAAGCGAGCGCGCCGGGCTTGTTTTGGCTGGGCGGGTTCAAGTCGGACATGCGGGGCACCAAGGCGATGGCGCTCGATCAATGGGCGACGAAGGAAGGCCGCGCCTGTATACGTTTCGATTATTCCGGCCACGGCGAATCGGGCGGTGATTTCAATGACGGCACTATCGGCCGCTGGCTTGCCGAGAGCGTCGCCGTTTACGGCCGATTCGCCAAGGGCCCGCAGGTGGTCATCGGCTCCTCGATGGGCGGTTGGCTCGCGCTGCTGCTGGCGCGGAGCTTGAAGGATCGCGCCAGCGCCGCGCCCATGGCCGGCATGGTGCTGATCGCGCCGGCGGTCGATTTCACCGAGGAATTGATGTGGCGGCGCTTTCCCGCCGACATCAAGGAAGCGATCGAGAAGAGCGGCGTGTGGATGCGCCCGTCGCAATACGACGAAGAGCCTTACCCGATCACCAAAGGCCTGATCGAGGAGGGGCGCAAGCATCTCATGCTGCAGGAGCTGATCGAGAGCCGCTGCCCGGTTCACATTCTGCAAGGCGTCAAGGACCCGGATGTGCCCTGGCAGCATGCGGTCGAGCTGGTCTCGCGCTTCTCGCGCGACGACGTGGTGCTGACGCTGATCAAGGACGGCGATCACCGTTTGTCACGGCCGGAGGATATCGAGCGCTTGATCGCGGCCGTGGCGGAGTTTTGAGGGGCTTTTCAATATCGGCCGGGCTCTCCGTCGTCATTGCCGGGCCGAGCCGAACGGCTTCATGGACCCCCGGGTCAAGCCCGGGGGTGACGATCTGAGATTGCCGCGGCCCATTCCTCTTTCACCGAGTCGTCACTCTCGTTTCGCTCGCCGGCAAACTTCATCAATTCATCGCGTGGTAGCAGGCGCGATAGCGCCCACACCGCCGCGCCGCGTACCAGCGGCGAGGAATCGTCGAGCAAACGCTTGGCTTCAGCCGCCAGCGCGACGTCGCCGGAGTTGCCGATGGCGATCAGCACATTGCGTAAAAAGCGATCCCGGCCCGTACGCTTGACCGCGGTCTTGGCGAAGAGCACCCGGAATTGCGCGTCGTCGAGCCGCGCCAGTTCGGTAAGCGCGGGCGTGCGCAACGCATCGCGAGCCGCGAGCTTGGCCTCGCGGCCAACTTGCGCGAACTTGTTCCACGGACACACGGCAAGGCAATCATCGCAGCCGAAAATTCGATTGCCCATCAGCGGTCGAAGCGCGCGCGGGATCGGGCCTTTGTGCTCGATCGTGAGATACGAGATACAGCGCCGCGCATCGAGCCGGTAGGGCGCGGGAAAAGCCGCGGTAGGACAGATATCGAGGCACGCGCGGCAGCTTCCGCAAGCGCCGCCCTCAGGCACATCGGGCGGCAGGTCGAGCGTGGTGAAGATCGCGCCGAGAAAAAGCCAGGAGCCGTATTCGCGCGAGACGAGATTGGTATGCTTGCCTTGCCAGCCGAGGCCGGCGCTCGCCGCGAGCGGTTTCTCCATCACGGCGGCGGTGTCGACGAAGACCTTCACATCGCCGCCGGCCTGCGCGATGAGCCAGCGCGCCAGCTTTTTGAGACGCTTCTTGATCAGCTCGTGATAGTCGTCGCCCTGCGCGTAGACCGAAATGGCGCCGCGGCGCTTCTGCGCCAAGACGGCGAGCGGGTCGTGCCCATAACCGTAATTGAGCCCGAGCATGATCACCGAGCGCACGTCGGGCCACAGTGCCGCCGGTGCGCTGCGGCGTTCGGCGGTGGCGGCGAGCCACTCCATGTCGCCATGGCAGCCTTCGGCAAGAAAGCGCCGCAACCGCACGCTTGCTTCCGGCACCGCATCGGGCCGGGTTACGCCGGCGACGGCAAAGCCGAGCTTTTGCGCCTGTTGGTGGAGGGCCGCCTTGAGCTGCCGCGGATCGCTCAAAAGTCGAGGTCGGCGTAGCTCGCCGGCGGCGGCAGCCCGGCCAGCGTGTCGGCCAGAATCGAACGGAACGCCGGGCGCGACTTCACCCGCGCGTACCAATGCTTGGCGGCTTCGTCTTCGCTCCACGGCACTTCGCCCAGGTAATCGCATGCAGACAGATGGGCCGCGGCGGCAAGATCGGCAAGCGACAGCCGTTCGCCGGCGAGCCAATCGCGCGTGCGCGCCAGCCAGCCGACATAAGCAAGATGATAGCGGATATTGTGGCGTGCCGCGCGCAAGGCGCCGGTGTCCGGCGAGCCGCCTCCTTGCGCCTGCGTCATGAACCGCTTGAACACGCGCTCGGCGACCAGGGGCCCGCTGACCTCGGCGTGGAATTTGTCGTTGAACCAGCTCGCCAGCCGGCGCACCTCCACCCGGTCGTTCGGATGCGCCGGCAGCAACGCACCGTCGCCCTGCTTGCCACTCGTTTCCTCGACGAACTCGGCAATGATCGCGGCGCCGGGTACAGCCGGAACCCCTTCGGCCACCGCCACCGGGGTTTCACCCGCCGGATTGAGCAGCAGGAATTCCTCCCGGCGTTCCCAAAACCGCTCCTCCACCAGGCGGCTTTCGATGCCGTATTCACCAAGAATCAGGCGTACATAACGCGAATGCGGACAAAGCGGATG
Source organism: Pseudolabrys sp. (assembly GCA_035765795.1). Classification (GTDB taxonomy): domain Bacteria; phylum Pseudomonadota; class Alphaproteobacteria; order Rhizobiales; family Xanthobacteraceae; genus Pseudolabrys. The sequence goes on from DASTWX010000049.1 coordinate 23,000, forward strand.
ATGAAAGACTGTCAGCATGAGCACCCGAGGCTATTCGACGGGCTTTAAGCGGAAATCGGCCGCCGCACTACAGAAAACCATTGCGAATCGCAAATTGCCCACCGCTCTTGCCGGTCAGCTCACCACGGAGTGGTACCTCCGGAGGATGAAATTTTTATTCGACCTTTTTCGTTGCCGGGACAGGGCCGTTACGCCAAAAGCCCTCAGGACGGCCCGATTCCCGCCGCGGTCTTCACGCTGTGTCATTCTGACAGCGAGCCGTCCTGGAGCTCTTAATGACCATCGATGCCATTCAGGTTGCCAGCGCCCTTTCCAGCCATGTCGATCTGATCAAAGCCGCGGTGCTCGGGGTGGTGGAGGGATTGACCGAATTCCTCCCGGTATCCTCGACCGGACACCTCCTGCTGATGGAGCAGGTGCTCGGCTGGGGGGGCGAGGCCTTCGGCAAGTCCTTCGCCATCCTGATTCAGCTCGGCGCAATCCTCGCGCTGCTGACAATCTATTTCGGCCGCCTCTGGACGCTGGCGAAAGACATGTTCACCAGTTGGCCGGCGGCGCGTTTCGTGATCGGCATCCTGCTCGCCTTCCTGCCGGCGGCGGTCTTGGGGGCGCTGCTCTACCACGTCATCAAGACCTACCTCTTCGATGTGCGCGTGGTATGCGTGTCGCTGATCGTCGGCGGCTTTATCCTGTTGTGGGTCGATCGCCTGAATTTAAAGCCGCGCTACCACGAGGCGGCTCAGTTTTCACTTCCGACCTATCTGATCATCGGTTTTTTTCAGTGCTTCTCGATGATTCCCGGCGTCTCGCGTGCCGGCGCTACCATCGTCGGCGCCATGCTCTACGGCGCGGACCGCCGCTCCGCGGCGGAGTTCTCGTTTTGGCTGGCGATGCCGACCATGGTCGGTGCGTTTGCCTTCGAGGCGTTCAAGAATCGGCACGAGCTTGCCCACGCCGATCTCGCGGCGATCGCGGTCGGATTTATTTTTGCATTCATCTTCGGCTGGATCGTGGTGAAGACATTCCTGGGTTACGTGCAGCGCCATACCTTCGCGCTGTTCGCCTGGTGGCGCATCGTGGTCGGCGCGGTCGGCCTTATTGCGCTGTATCTGGTGTGAGTAGGTTCCGATACTCGCACGTCAATGAACATTAATAAAAGCTACGGCGCTAGCTCCGAATCGCTGAATGGCTTCCGGCCTGGATTGTGCAGACAAATAGTCATGAACGGCGCGCGTGCAGCCGTCCCATGTCCCATAGTCGTCGATGATCACGATGCCTCCCGGAGCGACTTTCGGAAATAAAGCTTCCAGGCAGCACATCGTTGAAGCATACCAGTCTCCATCAAGCCGCAGCAGCGCTATTGGGCCGGTATCGGTCACGGGTACTGTGGTATCGAACAGGCCGCGATGAATGTGGATCTGGCTCACGAGAACGCCTGTCTTGCCGATCGTCTGGCGAAACTCGTGTTCCGAAGCGGTACAGTTGTTGAAGTAACGGGGTGATGCGACATCCTGCTGCCAGTTGATCGCGCTAGCTCCGTCGATCTGCTGAGCAGCCGGCAGCCCTTCAAAACTGTCGAAGAAATGATAGGTGCGCTGGTGACCAAAAATCTCGATGAGGCCGGCTGACATTCCGCCGCGCCAGGTACCGCACTCCACGATCGCAGCAGTAATCGGCACGCAAGATTTCAGTAATCGGGATGCGACCTCCAGATTATCAATGTATGTCTTCCGCGATACCATCGTCGCGGTCCGGTAGCGATCGTAGATGTGACCGAATCTGCCGCGGTCTAACATTCTCTGGGAACGGCGTGCCACGCCCAGAAACGCGTCACGTGTGTTATTCCATCGCATTCTCAAAGCCGCTAGTCGTTCGTACTCTCGGCCTTCCAGACCGCCAGCCAATACAGCCGATGATTAATGGTTCCGGCGCGCGGCGGACTGACGATTGATGCCAACTGCGACATAAAAATGTCGGGCTGGAATCATTGCCTCTCATGCTGTCTCTTGCCGGCGGGGAGGATCAAAGCCGCGATATCGGCGCCGTCGGGGACGGCTTCAACTTCTCCGTGCCAGTCACGCCGTCGGCTGCGTGCGGAATTGGCCGGTCTTGCGGAAGCGCCACAGATAAGTCGGTACGATCGCTTCAATCGGCTCCGGCTCGATGCCGAGCCCGTGCAGCGTGCGCTGTTCGGCCGTTGCTTGCGGCGAGACCACATTGTCGACCCGAAGTAAATCCACTTGGTCCGGCGTCAGCAGCGGCTTCGGCATGAATTGCAGCACGCTCGCCTTCAGGCGCGCGGCGGCGAAAGGAATCGGCAGCAACAGACGATTGCGCTCGACGGTCCGGAGCACGAACTGCATCAATTCTTTGAACGTTTTCACGTCCGGTCCGCCCAATTCGTAGATCGTGCCGCTCCCCGCCCGGCCATCGACCGCATCGGCGATTGCTGCCGCCACGTTGCCGACGAAAACCGGCTGGAAACGGGTATGGCCGCCTCCGATGAGCGGCAGCGCCGGCGAGATGCGCGCAAGCGCGGCAAAGCGGTTGAAGAAGTCGTCTTCCGGGCCGAACACGATCGAGGGCCGCATGACGGTCGCCGCCGGCTGCGCCGCCAGCACCCGCCGTTCGCCTTCCGCCTTGGAGCGGGCGTACGCGCTCGGCGATTGCGGGTCGGCGCCGATCGCCGATACCTGCACCAAGCGCGCACCCTGCGCCGCGGCGGTAAGCGCCACGTGTTCGGCGCCGATGGCCTGAACCGCCTCGAAACGTTGGCGTCCGCGTTCGAACAGGATGCCGACCAGGTTGACCAGCACATGCGCGCCGCGCGCGGCCGCCTCGACCGAGGCGCGGTCGCGGATGTTCGCCTGCACGGCGTGGATTTGGCCGACGCGGCCGAGCGGCTGCAAATGGCCGGCGAGTTCGGGCCGGCGCACCGCGACGCGGATTCGGTAGTGGCGGCGGGCGAGGGCGCGCACCACGTGGCGGCCCAGAAAGCCGGAACCGCCGTAGACGGTGACGAGCGTGTCCAAGGCGTCGAGCGGGGTCATACGCAAGTCCTGCGGGCCGAAAGTGCTGCGGCCCGATTACAGGATCGCTCCCGGCGTGTACAGGGGCGGGGAAGCCGCCGTTTCCGCTCAATTGACAAGCGGATAGCGGCTCAATACCTAGTCGCGGCGTGCCCAGGTGGCGGAATTGGTAGACGCACTAGTTTCAGGTACTAGCGGTGAAAGCCGTGGAGGTTCGAGTCCTCTCCTGGGCACCAAGCGACAGCGGCGTGGTTGAATCGCAAAGCTCTCCGCCATTCACGGGTTTTGACCGCGTGACCGAGGGGTCTGCGCGGGGGAGATCGAACGCGGCTAGCCCGTTGGCCAAAAAGGGAGGCGCTTGGCTGGCCGTGAGCAGTGGAGCGGATTTGACATTCGCTACCCACCCAGCCGTTGGCTCGTGAAGCGAACGTCAAATCCAAAGCTCCACTAGAAACTTATACTTGCTAGTGGTCCTTTGATTCTAACATTCGCATGAGAGCGTGCGGAAAACGGGATGCGAATGTTAGAATCGGACCACTAGCGTCAGCCGCGATACTTCGGAGGAGCCGGCCCTTGTCCAACGAAATAGGCTCAAAGGCCGGGCGGGCCTTCCGCTTGTGCCTTTCCTGCGCGGCGGCCGAAGAAGTTGGAAATGCGGAGAGGATTTGGCCGGCAGCATGGCAATGCCCGGCCTGCGGCGCGGTCGTCGCCATGCGCGACGGCTTCCCCCTGTTTGCGCCCGACCTCGCAGACCAAGCGGTGGGAATGGATCCAAAAGTTTTCGACTTTCTCATCGAGGCCGAGGAGCGCCATTTCTGGTTTCGCCAACGCAACAGACTCATTATCGGGCTGCTTGCTCGGCTCTTCCCCCAGGCAAGAGACTATTTGGAAATCGGCTGCGGAAACGGAGCCGTCTTGTCTGCGATCTCTCGCGCCCGTCCATGGCGCCGGCTGGTGGGAAGCGAGTTGCATTCCTCCGCGCTTCGGAACGCGCGCAAACGGCTGCCAAAGGGCGCAGAGCTCGTCCAAATGGATGCTCGGAAAATCCCGGCGCGGCACGCCTTCGATTTTGTCGGCGCCTTCGATGTTCTCGAACATATCGAAGAAGATGAGGCCGTTCTCGGCGCGATCGCCGGCGCCGTGAAGCCTGGGGGATGCGTCATGTTGGCCGTTCCGCAACATCCGTCCTTATGGAGCGGCGCGGATGATGCGGCGTATCACGTGCGGCGCTATCGTCGCGGAGAGCTGGAGGCGAAGGTCGAGCGCGCCGGGCTGGAGGTTCTGCACTCGACATCCTATGTCGCACTCTTGCTGCCCCTTATGATGCTGTCCCGGGTCGCCGACCGCTCGCGCCGTGGCGATGCATCGTCAATCCTTCGGCGCGAATTCGAGATTTCCGCCGCGATGAACGCGATCTTAGGCCTGATCACCAAAGCAGAGGTTACCGCGACTTTGCAGGGACTACGTTGGCCTGCGGGAGGGAGCCGGATCGTGGTCGCCAAGGCTCCAGCTTGAGGTTCACTCCTCGCCGCCTCGGAGAGGGGTGTCCGTGCCGCGGCGATCATGCGGCGTCTACCGTTGCGTTCCGAGTCGGGCTATCGCATAGCCACGACAGGTTGATTCCTTATGAAAGGCGTTTTGTTGCCTTCCTGAGTGCCGGATGAAACAATCTCGCAAGCGAACCGTCGGAATAGTGCAATCGAATTACCTGCCTTGGCGGGGCTATTTCGACCTGATTCGGTCCGTTGATGAATTCCTCTTGTTCGACATCGTTCAATACACGCGCCGGGATTGGCGCAACAGGAACCGCATCAAGACTCCGACAGGCTCGGCGTGGATCACCATTCCTGTCGAAGTAAAAGGGAAGTATCATCAAGCGATCGATGAAACGTACATTGCCGATCCGGCATGGGCGGCAAATCATATCCGCGCGCTTGAACTCAACTACCAGCGCGCCGCGGCTTTCGACGATGTGGCGCCTTGGCTGTTCGCGCGGTTGGCAGAGTTGGCCGACGAGCCGCTCCTGTCGCGGGTGAATGAAGCTCTGCTGCGATCGATCGCCGAAAAGCTGAACATCGTAACGCCTATACGCCAATGCACGGACCTGCTCTCGCGCGAAAAGATGGCAGAGATGGAGCCGAGCGAGCGCCTGATCGCCTTATGCCAAGCCGCAAACGCCGAGCGATATCTGTCGGGGCCGGCCGCGCGCAATTATCTGAACGAGCCCCTTTTTCGAGAAAGCGGCATCGAAGTGGTGTGGATGGATTACAGCGGTTATCCCGAATACCGGCAGCTATGGGGTCCGTACGATCCGAACCTCAGCATCATCGACCTGATGCTCAACACCGGCAAAGACGCGGCGAAGCTTGTCGCGCC
>DASTWX010000050.1:0-4097 GCA_035765795.1 Pseudolabrys sp.
CGCGCGAAAGACCGAGGTCTCGTCGAAATCGCAGTGGCGCCGGACGTGGCGGCGAAACTCGCCGTGCTGGAGGCTTTCGCGGACGCAGGCATCAGTAAATCCGAATTGGCGCGGAGGATCAGCAAGGACGAAAAGGAGGTCCGCCGCATCCTCGACCCCAAGCATGCGACCAAGCTGCCGGCCCTCACGGCCGCCTTGCGCGCACTCGGCAAGCGGCTGGTGGTGGGGGTGGCGGAGGCGGCTTAGACACCCGATCCCCTCATCTCGAGGAGCGGGCGCAGCCCGCGTCTCGAAGCATGAGGCCGCCCCCATCCTTCGAGACGGGCGCTCCGCGCCCTCCTCAGGATGAGGGCGATACCTCCTTCGCCATCTCTCGCAGCTTGAATTTCTGGATCTTCCCCGTGCTCGTCTTCGGCAGTTCAGCGAACACGAGAAATCGCGGGCATTTGTAAGAAGCCAAATGCTTGCGGCACCATTGCAGCAATTCGTCCGCGCTCGCCTGCTTCTCCGGCTTCAACTCGACGAAAGCGCAGGGCGTCTCGCCCCATTTGTCGTCGGGCTTAGCCACGACAGCGGCGGCGGCGACGGCGGGATGGCGATAAAGCGCTTCCTCCACCTCGATCGAGGAAATGTTCTCGCCGCCGGAGATGATGATGTCTTTCGAGCGGTCCTTGAGCTGGATATAGCCGTCAGGATGAATGACGCCGAGATCGCCGGAATGAAACCAGCCGCCGGCGAAGGCCTTCTCGCTTGAAGCGGCGTTCTTGAGATAGCCTTTCATGACGATGTTGCCGCGGAACATGACCTCGCCCAGCGTCCTCCCGTCGGGCGGCACCGGCTGCATCGTCTCCGGATCACGCACGTCGAGGGCCTCCAGCGCGCCGTAGCGCACGCCCTGACGCGCCTTCTTGGCCGCCTGTTCGGAGGACGAAAGCGCGTTCCACCCGATCTGCCAGTCGTTGACCACCGCCGGGCCGTAGGTTTCGGTCAGACCATAGAGATGCGTGACGTTGAAGCCCGCTTCTTTCATCGCCGCCAGCACCGCTTCCGGCGGTGGTGCCGCGGCGGTGAAGAATTCGACCACGTGTGGCAGCGGCTTCTTTTCGGTTTCCGGCGCGTTGAGCAGCGTCGCCATGACGATGGGCGCGCCGCAGAGGTGGGTCACCTTGTGCTCGGCGATCGCGTTATACATCGCCTTGGCGCGCACCCAGCGCAGGCACACATGCGTGCCGGCGGCGACCGAGATCGACCAGGGAAAGCACCAGCCGTTGCAGTGGAACATTGGCAGGGTCCACAGGTACACCGGATGCTTGGCCATGCCGCAGGTGACCACGTTGCCGACGCCGAGCAGATAAGCCCCGCGGTGATGATAGACCACGCCCTTCGGATCGCCTGTGGTGCCGCTCGTGTAATTGAGCGTGATGGCGTCCCACTCGTCGTCCGGCATGGACCAGGCGAAATCGGGATCGCCCCCGGCAATGAAATCCTCGTATTCGATATTGCTGAGGCGCCCGCCGGGACCGGTGAACTCGGGGTCGGCGTAGTCGATCACCAGCGGCTTCACCTTGGCGAGCGAAAGCGCATCCTTCATCACACTGGAGAATTCGCGGTCGATGATGACGACCTTGCTCTCCGCGTGATCGAGCGAGAACGCGATGACAGGTGCGTCGAGCCGGGTGTTCAACGTATTGAGCACGGCCTGGCACATCGGCACGCCGTAATGGCATTCGAGCATGGCCGGCGTGTTGGCGAGCAGCACGGAGACGGTGTCGCCGCGCTTGATGCCGCGCTGGGCCAGCGCGGACGCCAACCGCCGCGAGCGCGCGTAGAATTCGGCGTAGGAGCGCCGCAAGGGGCCGTGGATCACCGCCGGATGCTCGGGAAAGACGCTCGCGGCGCGCTCGAGGAAGGTGAGCGGCGTCAGCGGCTGGTAATTGGCCGGGTTGCGGTCGAGGCCGCTGTCATAAGGCGTTTTCGCCATGGTCGTTTCTCCCTTCGATCAAATAACTAGCGGCGAAGCGAGCTTTTGTCATGCATCATGGCCGGTCATTCCGGGGCGCCGCGAAGCGGCGAACCCGGAATCCAGACCGATTTAGGCGCTGGTCTCATGGCTCCTGGATTCCGGGTTCGCTCGCTGACGCTCGCGCCCCGGAATGACCGGAGATGAATTGCGCGTCTTGTTTGCGCGCGCCCGCCGTTCCACAATCGGCGCCAAACGGAGGAAAAAATGGACGCCGGTTCGAGCCGCTATCATGAGATCTATGCCCGATGGCAGCGCGACCCGGAGGGCTTCTGGGCCGAGGCCGCGCGCGAGATCGATTGGTTCGAGCCGCCGAAAAAGGTGTTCGACAAAGACGCCGGCATCTACGGCCGCTGGTTCACCGGCGCCACCTGCAATACGTGCTACAACGCGCTCGATCGCCACGTCGCCAACGGCCGCAACGATCAGGTCGCGCTGATCTACGATTCGCCCGTCACCAACACGGTCAAGACGTTCACCTACGGACGGCTTCTCTCCGAGGTGCAGCTCCTCGGCGCCATGTTGCGCGACTTCGGCGTGGAGAAGGGAGATCGCGTCATTCTCTACATGCCGATGGTGCCGGAAGCGGTGATCGGCATGCTCGCCTGTGCGCGTATCGGCGCCATCCATTCGGTAGTGTTCGGCGGCTTCGCGCCGAAGGAGCTCGCCACCCGCATCGACGATTGCAAGCCGAAGCTGGTCCTGTCGGCGAGCTGCGGCATCGAGGGCGCGCGTGTCATCCCCTATAAGCCGCTGCTCGACGAGGCGATCGAGATCGCTGAGCACAAGCCGCAGACCTGCCTCATTCTCCAGCGCCCGCAATGCGAAGCGCCGCTGAAGGAGGGCCGCGACCACGACTGGCGCAAGGTGTGGGAGCAGGCGGTCGATTACGCGAAAACCAGCGACTGCCTGCCGGTCGCCGCCACCGATCCGCTCTATATCCTCTACACCTCCGGCACGACCGGCGTGCCGAAGGGGGTCGTGCGCGACAACGGCGGCCACATGGTCGCGCTCAAATGGTCGATGCAATACCTCTATGGCGTCGATCCGGGCGAAGTGTGGTGGTCGGGGTCGGATATCGGCTGGGTGGTCGGCCACTCCTATATCGTCTATGGGCCGCTCATCCACGGCTGCACCAGCGTGCTCTACGAGGGCAAGCCGGTCGGTACCCCGGACGCCGGCGCCTATTGGCGCGTGATCGCGCAGCACGGCGTGGTCGCGCTCTTCACCGCGCCGACCGCCTTCCGCGCCATCAAGAAGGAAGACCCCAAGGGCGCATTTATCAAGCAATACGATTTGTCGAAATTCCGCACCCTGTTCCTCGCTGGCGAGCGCGCCGATCCGCCGACCATTCAATGGGCGGAGGAGGTACTGAACGTGCCGGTGCTCGATCACTGGTGGCAGACGGAGACCGGCTGGTGCATCGCCGGCAACCCGGCGGGGCTCGGTGCGCTGCCGGTGAAATACGGTTCTACCTGCGTGCCGATGCCCGGCTATCAGGTCGACGTCGTGGACGAGGCCGCCAAGCCGGTCGCGAACGACACCATCGGCTCGATCGTGATCAAGCTGCCGCTGCCGCCGGGCTCGTTTCCCACGCTGTGGCAGGACGACAAGCGCTTCAAGGACGCGTATCTCAGCGAATTTCCCGGCTACTACAAGACAGCCGACGCCGGCTACAAGGACGCCGACGGCTATCTCTACGTGATGAGCCGCACCGACGACATCATCAACGTCGCCGGCCACAGGCTCTCCACCGGCGGCATGGAGGAGGTGCTGGCCGCGCATCCCGACGTCGCCGAATGCGCGGTGCTCGGCATCAAGGACGATCTCAAGGGCGAAGTGCCCTGCGGTTTCCTCGTGCTGAAAGCCGGCGTCAACCGTCCGCCCAGCGAAATCGAAAAGGAGATCGTCGCGCTGGTGCGCGAGAAGATCGGGCCGGTGGCCTCGTTCCGGCTGGCCATTACGGTCGCGCGATTGCCGAAGACTCGCTCAGGAAAAATTCTCCGCGGCACCATCAAGAAGATCGCCGACGGCGAGCCGTGGACCATGCCGGCGACCATCGACGAGCCGGTGATTT
>DASTWX010000051.1:0-19923 GCA_035765795.1 Pseudolabrys sp.
CACAGCAATTCTTCGACATCCAGCCATGCCGCTTCGGCCGCAAGGCGACAGGCCCGCGCCTGCGCCAATTCGTTCGCCACCAGCGTTGCATCGATCATATCCGCCTCCACTCCGGCTGCCGGTGGGGAGTTTATTCGAATAATTTTGTTCTGCAAATGTTCTTGTCGTTGTCCCCAAGCTAGGCTATTCTGGCCGCACGAACCTGCAGGGGCGAGGAATGGTCCAGCGCGTCAGTACGGTCGCGTTCGAGGGCATTGAGGCGCGTGGCGTCGACGTGCAAGTGCAGGTCGCGCCCGGCCTGCCCGCCTTCAACATCGTCGGCCTGCCGGACAAAGCGGTTTCGGAAGCCAAGGAGCGCGTGCGCGCGGCGCTGATCGCCTCTGGCCTCTCGCTGCCGGCGCGCCGCATCACCGTCAATCTCGCGCCCGCCGATCTGCCGAAGGAGGGCAGCCATTACGATCTGCCGATCGCACTCGGCCTCATGGCGGCGATCGGCGCCATCCCGCAGGATGCCATTGCCGGTTTAACGGTCCTGGGTGAACTGGGTCTCGACGGCTCGATCGCGGCGGTGGCGGGCGTGTTGCCGGCGGCGATTGGTGCGAACGCGCGCGGACAAGGTCTGATCTGCCCGGCGGCCTGCGGGCCAGAAGCGGCCTGGGCGAGCCCCGAGATCGACATCATCGCCGCCCGCTCATTGATCCAACTCGCCAACCACTTCAAAGGCACGCAGGTGCTGAGCCGACCGCAGCCCAAGGTCCGCGAAGTCGAGGGCGTGCCGCTCGACCTTGCCGACATCAAAGGACAGGAAAACGCCAAGCGCGCACTCGAAGTGGCGGCAGCCGGCGGACACAATCTCCTTATGGTTGGCCCTCCGGGCGCCGGCAAATCGATGCTGGCTGCGCGCCTGCCGTCGATCCTGCCGCCGCTGACACCGGCCGAGTTGCTCGAGGTGTCGATGATCGCCTCGGTGGCCGGCGAGATCGAAGGCAGCGCGCTGACCAACCGGCGGCCGTTCCGCAGCCCGCATCATTCCGCCTCCATGCCCGCGCTGGTCGGCGGCGGCTTGCGCGCGCGTCCGGGGGAGATTTCGCTTAGCCACAATGGCGTTCTGTTCCTCGACGAATTGCCGGAATTCGCCGGCCAGGTGCTCGACTCGTTGCGCCAACCGCTCGAGACCGGCGAAGTCTCCATCGCCCGCGCCAATCATCGCGTCACCTATCCGGCGCGCTTCATGCTGGTCGCGGCGATGAACCCTTGCCGCTGCGGCCATGCCAACGATCCCGGCTTCGCTTGCCGGCGCGGAGCGAGTAACCGTTGCATCGCCGACTACCAGGCGCGGCTGTCGGGCCCGCTACTCGACCGCATCGACCTGCACATCGAGGTGCCGGCGGTCACCGCCGCCGACCTCATTCTGCCGCCGGCGGCGGAGGGCAGCCGCGAGGTGGCCGCGCGCGTGGCACGCGCACGCGATATTCAACTGGAGCGTTACGCGGCAATGGGTCTGGAAGGTGTGCGCACCAACGCGCAAGCCTCGGGTCCGCTGTTGGAAGAGGTGGCGCGTTGCGACCGCGCCAGCCTCGCGCTGCTGCGGGATGCGGCGGACGCCATGCAGCTTTCCGCCCGCGGCTATCATCGCGTGCTGCGCGTCGCGCGCACGCTCGCCGATCTCGACGGCGCCGAGAACGTGGGCCGCGTTCATCTCGCCGAAGCCCTGTCCTATCGTGCATTGGCCGACGAGTTGCGCCGCGCTGCGTGATCTGCGCGTCAATCGCGCCATTCGGGCCCTCCACTATTAATGCTTCCTTCACCATGCCCGCGCGCGACCCGCATCCGGGGAATGGAATAGCAACCCCGCGCGCGCCAAATGGCATCGATATGAAATTCGACTGGACATTCGCATTCCGCTCGTCCCCGCGAAAGCGGGGACCCAGTGCTTTCTTGCTGGATTCCCGCGTGCGCGGGAATGAGCGGACGACTGCCGACTACATTGTCGACTCCGCTGGATGAAATGAAGCCGATTGCTTCCGCAGACGATGCTTATCGAAGGCACGTGCGCAACCGCCGCGCGCTGGTGCTGTTCGGCCGTTCGGTCGTGGTGACTCTCTCGGTAATCTCCGCCGCTGTCGGCTTTCTCGCCGGGATCGGAATGCAGCACGCCGACTACGACCCGACTGCATACGCCATCGGCGCGAGCATCTTATTTGCCGCCGCCTGTGCCGGCATCGCCGTCCTGCTCATGCGCCGCCGCGCTATCCAGGCGCGCCTACGGCGCACCGAGCGCCAGCTTTCGGAATTGGCCGATGCCCACCGCAAATTGCGCGAGGCGGAGGAACGTGCGCGCAGCCTGCGCGAGCAGGCCGAAGCAGCCAACCGCGCCAAGTCGCGCTTTCTCGCCACCGTCAGCCATGAAATTCGCACGCCGCTCAATGGCATCCTCGGCATGGCCGATCTCTTGCTCGATACGCCCTTGTCTCCCGAGCAGCTTACCTATGCCAAGGCCGCAAAGGTTTCCGGCGAGACGCTGTTGTCGCTGATCGAGGAGATCCTCGACTTTTCCAAGATCGAAGCCGGGCGGCTCGATCTCGATGCGCGCGCCTTCGCGCTGACACCGCTGATCGAGGAGACCGTCGAATTGCTGGCGCCGCGCGCGCAAGCCAAAGGCATAGCAATCGCCAGCTTCGTCGATGAGCGCTTGCCCGCATCCGTCGTCGGCGATGCGGCGCGGCTGCGCCAGGTGCTGCTCAATTTGGCGGGCAACGCAATCAAATTCACCGAAGCGGGCGGCGTCGCGATTATCGTCGAGCCGGCGGAGCGCAGCGAGATCCGTTTCGTTGTCCGCGATACCGGCATCGGCATCGCGGCGGAAGATCAGGCACGGATCTTCCGCGATTTCGAACAGGCGGACGGCTCGCTCGGACGCAAATTCGGCGGTACCGGCCTCGGGCTCGCGATTTCCAAGCGCATCGTCGAACGCATGGATGGAAAGATCGAGGTCGAGAGCGCGTCGGGTCAGGGCTCCGTCTTCAGTTTCACGGTAGCCCTGGCAGCCGCCGATGACGCCCATCAATCTGCGACGCCTGACCTCCGCGGCACGGCTGTCCTGATTGCCTCATCCATCGCGATTGAAGCATCGCTGCTCGGACGCCGTCTGCGCGGCTGGGGCGCGGAGACGGTCATTGCGGAGAATGTCTCAGCGGCTGCGGAATTGCTGGGCACGCGAACCTGGAACACAGTGCTTGTAGACCATTCCTTCGCGGGGACGCTTGCCGCCTCGCCCGGCGCCATGCGCCGCATCGTGCTGATCACTCCGAGCGAACGAAACGAGTTGCCGGCGCTTAAGGAGGCGGACTTCACTGGATATCTGATCAAGCCGGTACGCGCGGCTTCGCTCGCCGCGCGGCTTGCCGCCGATGGCGTGTTCGAGGCAACAGAAGCCCCGCCGCTTGCCCCGGCCGGACGCGATGACGATGCCGCGCCGGATCGGGCGCTGTCGGTCCTGGTCGCGGAAGACAACGAGATCAATGCCCTCCTCACACAGGCGCTGCTGGCCCGGCTCGGCCACCGGCCGACCGTTGCCCGCGACGGCGAGGCCGCCGTAGCGGCTTGGCGCCGGGCACGCGAAAGTGGAGAGCCGTTCGATCTTATCCTGATGGACGTGCAGATGCCCGGCCTTGATGGCCTTGGCGCGGCGCACCTCATCAGGGCGGCCGAGACGGCGATGGAAGGGCGCGGCAAGTGCGACGCTGTCGGCCAACGGCCGACCGCCGTTATCGCATTAACAGCCAACGCCTCGGATAGCGACCGTAGCGCGTGCATTGCAGCCGGCATGAATGGCCTGCTCGTAAAACCGCTGGATCGCGAGCGGCTGAGCGAGGCCATCGCCGCCGCTGTTCCACAGTCGTCCACTAGTGTCCCGAATTCGAACTTCGCCATACTCTGAAGCGCGCTCCTAGCGACACTAGCGCTGTTGCGGACTGAGACGGTTGCCCGCATGGTCATAATTCCGTATCCAACCGATGGTGTATGAGGCATTGCCACTAATCCCCTGATTCGCGGGCCTGAATTCCCGACCGGTTCCCGACCTCGCGCCGCAAAGGATTTTTCATGGCTAGCCATCACTCCGAACCGCCCCGTCGTCTCTTCGAGCGCTTTCGCGGGGTGCCCCCCGGTAAGCAAGGGTTGCTATGCTCGCTGCAAGCCTATGGCGGTCTGCAAGCCTGGGCGGCGCGGGCGCACCGGCCGGTGCAGAGCCTGGGGAGAATCGGATCGCTGGAAGTTCGGCTGGCGCAAACCGCCGCCGAGGTGCGTCAGGCGCAAAAGCTGCGCTATCGTGTGTTCTATCAGGAAGGCTCCGCCATTCCCAATCCGGGCCGTTTGTTCGCCCGCCGCGATGTCGATGCCTATGACGCGGTCTGCGATCACCTGCTGGTTTTCGATCATGCCAGCGGCGGCCATCCGGGCAAGCCGCAGGTGGTCGGCACCTACCGATTGCTACGCCAGTCGCTCGCAGAGGACTTCGGCGGTTTCTACACGGCGAGTGAATTCGACGTTGGGGCATTGACAGAGCGCCACCCCGATCTACGGTTCCTCGAACTCGGCCGCTCCTGCGTGCTGGCGCCCTATCGCAACAAGCGCACGGTCGAGCTGCTTTGGCACGGTATTCACGCGTATTTATTGCAAAGCCGCTGCGACGTGATGATCGGGTGCGCCAGTCTCGACGGCACCGAGCCGACGCAACTCGCCTTGCCGCTCTCTTTCCTGCACCACTATGCCCGCGCGCCGGAGGAATGGCGGACGCGCGCCCTGCCGGAGCGCTACGTCGAGATGAATCGGATGTCGAAAGAGGCGATCGATCCTAAAGCTGCGCTGCGCGTATTGCCGCCGCTGGTCAAAGGCTATCTGCGGCTCGGCGCTCATATCGGCGACGGTGCGGTCGTGGACCACGAGTTCGGCACCACCGACGTGCTGATCGTGCTGCCGGTGTCCGCCATCGACGGACGCTATTTCGATTACTTCGATCCAGGCCGTAGGGCGGCGTGACTTCGGCTGTCATTCCGGGGCGGCCCGAAGGGCCGAACCCGGAATCCAGACACTTCCTCGGCCTCAGCTTCTGATTCCGGGCTCGCCGCCTTCGGCGGCGCCCCGGAATGACAACGAATCACAACCGCCTGAGCGACACCTGCTCGACCATGTGGTTTTCGCTCTTCTGCAAAATCAAATCGGCGCGCCGACGCGTCGGCAATATGTTTTCATGCAAATTGACCAGATTGATACGCTCCCAGATCGACGCCGCGGTCTCAACCGCTTTCTCGTCGGAGAGAGTGGAATAGCGATGAAAGTATGACTTCGGATCGCGGAATGCGGTGCCGCGAAGGGTCAGAAATCGATCGACGTACCAGGATTTGAGCACGTCCTCGCCGGCATCGAGATAGACCGAAAAATCGAAAAAGTCGGACACGAAAGGAATCGCCTTGCCGTCCTTCGGCGGCCGTCCGGTCTGCAATACGTTGAGGCCTTCGACGATGAGAATGTCCGGCCGGTCGACCTCGACCCACTGGTTGGAGATCACGTCGTAAATCAGGTGCGAATAGATCGGCGCCCGCGCCGGGCGGCGGCCGGCCTTCACATCGGTGAGGAAGCGCAGCAGCGCAGGCAAATCGTAGCTTTCCGGAAAGCCCTTCTTCTCCATCAGTCCTTCGCGCTCGAGTACCGCGTTCGGATAAAGGAAGCCGTCGGTGGTGACGAGATCGACCTGCGGCACGTTGGGCCAGCGCGCGAGCAGCGCTTGCAGCACGCGCGCGGTGGTGGACTTGCCGACCGCCACCGACCCCGCGACGCCGATCACATACGGCATCTTGGCATCCTCGGTGCCGAGGAAGCGCTGCTGAGCAACGAACAGCCGCTGCGTTGCCGCAACGTACATCGATAACAACCGTGAGAGCGGCAGATAGATTTCCTCCACCTCGCGCATATCGAGACGGTCGTGCAGCGAGCGCAGCCGGGTGACCTCCTCCGGGGTCAGCGTCATCGGCGTGTCTTCGCGCAACATCGCCCATTCCGCGCGCGAGAAGGTGCGGTAGGGCGAAAGGACTTCCTGGGTGCGTTGTTCCATGAGGCCACTCAAGCGCGCGAGCGCGCGGCTTTCTCCTCATGCCCGCTTTGCGCCGTGCGTCTTTGCAACTCCGCCTCGACCTCGCCAAGCGTGACGCCGCGCGCCTGAAGCACCACGAGCAGATGGTAAACGAGGTCGGCGGCCTCCGCGATCAGACGGCTCTTGTCCTCGTGCACGGCGGCAATCGCCGTCTCGAACGCCTCCTCGCCCATCTTCTTGGCGCAATGGGCAACGCCCTTGTCCAACAACGCGCGAGTATAGGATTCCGCCGCGCTTGCGTCAGCGCGCGCACGCACCCGCTGTTCCAGATCGGCCAGGGTGAACGAGGACATTCCCGGGTTCCTTCCGCGCCGGGTGTTTAGCACCGATTATTCGGTCCGTCATTCCGGGGTGCGGGCGAAGCCCGCGAGCCCGGAATCCATAAGTTCAGCGCTGCGGAGTATGGATTCCGGGCCCGCCGCTTCGCGGCGTCCCGGAATGACGGGTCAGTCCAGCCGCATCGGAAGCCCGGCCTTAGCCATGTATTCCTTCGCTTCCCGCACGGAATGCTGGCCGAAGTGGAAAATTGAGGCCGCCAGCACGGCGGTGGCGCGGCCGTCGCGGATACCCTCGACCATGTGCTCGAGCGTGCCTACGCCGCCGGAAGCGATGACCGGCACCGGCACCGCATCGGCGACAGCTCGCGTGAGCGCGATGTCGAAACCGCGCTTGGTGCCGTCGCGGTCCATCGAGGTGAGCAGGATTTCGCCGGCACCGAGCGCCACCACCTCGCGGGCATAAGCGACCGCATCGATACCGGTCGGATTGCGCCCGCCGTGGGTGAAGATTTCCCACCGCGCCGGCTCGCCCTCTTTCGACACTTTCTTCGCGTCGATCGCGACCACGATGCATTGATCGCCGAACTTCTCCGCCGCTTCCTTGACGAACGCGCGCCGGTTCACCGCGGCCGTGTTAATCGACACTTTATCGGCGCCGCAACCGAGCAGCTTGCGGATGTCCTCCACCATGCGCACGCCGCCCCCAACGGTGAGCGGCATGAAACAGGCCTCCGCCGTGCGCGTGACCACGTCGTAAATGGTGTCGCGATTCTCGTGGCTCGCCGTGATGTCGAGAAAGCAAAGCTCGTCGGCGCCGGCCGCGTCATAGGCGATGGCCGCCTCCACCGGATCGCCGGCGTCGCGCAAGTCCACGAAATTGACGCCCTTGACCACGCGGCCGTCTTTCACGTCGAGGCAGGGGATGACGCGGACTTTGAACATCAAGCCACCGCTTTGGCTTCGCGGATCAGCTTCAGCGCCTCGGCCGCATCCAGCCGACCGTCATAAAGCGCGCGGCCGGCGATGGCGCCAGCGAGCTTCTTCGCCCGCGGCATCAGGAGCGCCTTTATGTCATCAATGGAAGCCAGGCCGCCGGAAGCGATCACCGGGACGGATACCCTATCAGCCAGCGCAATGGTGGCGTCGAGATTCAATCCTTTCAGCAATCCGTCACGGGAGATGTCGGTGTAAATGATGGCGGCGACGCCTACGTCCTCGAACCGGCGCGCGATATCGAGCGCCGACAATTCCGACGTCTCCGCCCAGCCCTCGACCGCCACCTTGCCGTCGCGCGCATCGAGCCCCACCGCGACACGGCCGGGGAAATGACGCGCGGCGTCTTTCACCAGGCCGGGGTCGCGCACCGCGGCGGTGCCGATGATGACGCGGGTGACGCCCTTCGTCAGCCAGCCTTCGACGGTCGCCAGATCGCGGATGCCGCCGCCAAGCTGCACCGGGATGCCGGTTGCCTTCAGGATGCGCTCGACCGCGTCGGCGTTCACCGGCTTGCCGGCGAAGGCGCCGTCGAGATCGACGATGTGCAGATATTCGAATCCCTGGCTTTCGAACGCCGCCGCCTGCGCCGCCGGATCGCGGTGAAACACCGTCGCGCGCGCCATGTCGCCTTGCTCGAGGCGGACGGCGAGGCCTTCTTTGAGATCAATGGCGGCGAAGAGGATCATGCTTCTTACCCTCCCCCTTGTGGGGAGGGTCGCTCGCCGAGCGAATGCGAGGCGAGCGGGGTGGGGATGATTGCGATGACCCCCACCCGCTCGCGACCTGCGGTCGCTCGCCGCCCTCCCCACAAGGGGGAGGGCAAAGGACGCCTCATCCGGCTGATAGCACTCCATCCCATCACGGCTTCCACTTCAAGAAATTGGCGATCAACGCCAGCCCCAGCCGCTGACTCTTCTCGGGATGGAATTGCGTGCCGACCACGTTGTCGCGGCCGACGATCGCCGTGAACGGACCGCCGTAGTCGGCTTGCGCGACAACATCACCGCGACGTGCCGGTTTGAGCGCATAAGAATGCACAAAATACGCGTGCAATCCACGCGACCCGAGGGAAAGATCATCGAGCAGCGGATGCGGCGTGAGCTTATCGAGCGTGTTCCAGCCCATGTGCGGGATCTTCAACGTCGAATCGTTCGGCGCGATGCGATCGACCTCGCCGGCGATCCAGCCGAGCCCCGGCGTCACCCGATATTCGCGCCCGCGCTCGGCCATCAATTGCATGCCGACGCAGATGCCGAAGAACGGCCGCCCGCGCCGGAGCACAACTTCATTCAGCGCCTCCACCATGCCGTCAATCGCATCGAGCCCGCGCCGGCAATCGGCGAAAGCGCCGACGCCGGGCAAAACGACACGATCCGCGCGCGCCACCTTGGCCGGGTCGCTCGTGACTTCGATCGGCTGATCGTGCCCGCTCTCGCGCGCCGCGCGCTCGAAGGCCTTGGCCGCCGAATGCAGGTTGCCGGAGCCGTAATCGACGATGGCGACGCTCATCGCGAGCTTCCCGGCTCAGGAAAGAGCCCAATCACGTCTGAGCCGGTGGGCGATCCCCGCCCGATCGGCGCTGCGTAAAGCGATCCGGCGGACGGCGGCGGGAGTGACGTCGATGGCCGTGCGGTCCATTGCGCGAAAAAGTGCCGTTCCGCGTCTTCCAGGCCGTCGCCGACGACGAACCCGAGCATGGTCCAGCGCCGGCGCTGCAGTTTGCGACGGCGCAATGTGCCGGCTTCGAGCCCGACCAGCAGTGCGATGACGAGGCTGACCACAACCTGCGCCCAGGTCGGAAGCCCGACCCGGATCAGCGCCGCATCGATCAGGCCGGTGATGACGACATAGACAATGAACGCCAACCACAGCCGGTGCATCAGCAGCCATAGCGGCGCCAACAGGAAAGCCCAAAAATAAAATCCGTCGCGCACCAGCAGAATCCGCTCGGGATCGGCGGCCTCTTCGCCCCTTCGCAGCGGCGGCGCGTGGACGGTGTAGGTGGGCATACTTCAATAACTCCGGTCATTCCGGGGCGCGAGCGAACCCGGAATCCATAATCCCTGCATTCATGCCTCACTTCAGTGCCGGAGTTATGGATTCCGGGCCCGGCGCATTCGCGCCGTCCCGAATGACGCCGTCAGCTAGCCCAACGACCCCTTGGTCGAAGGCACCTCATCCTTGGCGCGCGGGTCGATGGCGACCGCCGCGCGCAGCGCGCGCGCCAAGCCTTTGAAGCAAGATTCGGCGATGTGATGGTCGTTGCTGCCGTAAAGCGTTTCGACATGCAAGGTGATGCCGGCATTCATTGCGAAGGCCTGGAACCACTCCTGCACCAGTTCGGTGTCAAACGCGCCGACCTTGTCGCGCACGAATTCGGCCTTGAAGACCAGGAACGGCCGCCCGGAAATATCGAGCGCAACCCGTGTCAAGGCCTCGTCCATCGGCACGTGCACGTCGGCATAACGCGTGATGCCCTTCATCTCGCCGAGCGCCTGGCGAACCGCCTGGCCGAGCGCGATGCCGACATCCTCGGTGGTGTGGTGCTGATCGATGTGCAGGTCGCCCACGGCTTTCGCCGCGATATCGATGCGGGAATGACGCGCCAACAGGTCGAGCATGTGATCGAGAAAACCGATGCCGGTCGCAATCTGCGACCGGCCGGCGCCGTCGAGATCGACCGCGACCTCGACGTCGGTTTCTTTGGTCTTACGCGTCACCCTGCCTGTGCGCATTCCGGCTCACCTTTTCGATTGGCCGGCCTTTTATCAGGGGGCGGGCGGATTAGCCACAGCGGCGGCGGCTGCCTCGACCGGCGCCGCCAAACCGCCCACCCGCAGCACCGTCAGCGAACGCCAGCCGCCGGTCGGCGTCTGCCACTCGATGGACTGACCGGCCGATAGGCCGATCAGGGCCGCCCCGACCGGAGACAGGATGGATATCTTGCCCGCGGCGAGATCGGCCTCGTCGGGATAGACCAGGGTGACGGTCCGGCTCTGGCCGGTGGTGTCGTCGCGGTATTCGAGCGTCGAACCCATGCCGACCAGCCCATGCGGGACGTTCGCCGCATCGACGACACGAGCGCGCGCAATCTCGCGCGCCAGAAAATCGGCGGTGCGGGGAAACCGGTCGGCGGCCGCATCGACCAGACGGTCGAGGCGCTCGAAATCGGCCGCGCTCAGCGTGATGGGCGGCAGGTGTTCTCGCATGCTTATATTGCTCATGGCTTCCTTCCTTTCGTTTTTTCCATGCGGCCGCCGGCGACGGCGGTATCGGCTGCGCACAAATCCGGTGCGCGCCTGAAAGATTCAGATTGTGCGTAGGGGTTAGCTCAGCCCGGGCCGACGGACAGCGGTCGCCCGGGTCAACGGCCTGCGTGCAGGTGACCCGCGCGGGACAAAAGACGTGCAGCGTGTTGCAGCAAGCCGGTCATGGGCATCAATGTAGGTATCGCACAGCCGTTGTCAAATCGCAGATTCTGGACTGCGGCCTCCTTGGCGGCCGCTTGTTGCATTCGGCGCTGCGATCGTTAGATCATGACGCAAATTTCAGGTTGTTGCATGCAGCAGTCGTTTTCCGAGCCCTGGCACGGCACTACCATCCTGACCGTCCGCAAGGGCGGCAGCGTGGTCATCGGCGGCGACGGCCAGGTCTCGATCGGCCAGACCATCATCAAAGGCAATGCCAAGAAGGTGCGCCGCCTCGGCAAAGGCGACGTGATCGGCGGCTTTGCCGGCGCCACCGCCGACGCGTTTACATTGTTTGAGCGCCTCGAATCGAAGCTCGAGCAATATCCCGGCCAACTCACCCGCGCCGCGGTCGAACTCGCCAAGGACTGGCGCACCGATCGTTATCTGCGCCGGCTCGAAGCCATGATGATCGTCGCCGACGTCAATGTAAGCCTGGTGCTCACCGGCACCGGCGACGTGCTGGAGCCGGAGAACAATCTCATGGGCATCGGCTCCGGCGGCAATTACGCGCTCGCCGCCGCGCGCGCACTGCTCGACGGCGACATGGATGCGGAAAAAATCGTGCGCAAATCGCTGGACATCGCGGCGGAGATTTGCGTTTACACAAACCGCAATGTCACCATCGAATCGCTGAAGACGTGATCGCGGCGCCGCGCGCTCGCTTGCCGACCGGCCTGCTGATCGCCGCAGGTATCCTGACGATTCAGGCGGCCGTGCTGCTCGCCATGGGCCGTGTGCCGATCTGCACTTGCGGCACGGTCAAGCTTTGGCACGGCATCGTGCAAAGCGCCGAAAACTCCCAGCACATCTTCGATTGGTATTCTTTTTCGCACATCATCCACGGCTTCATCTTCTATTTCCTGATATGGCTGGTGCTGCCGCGCGCGCCGATCGTGCTGCGCTTCGCGCTCGCGACCGGATTTGAAGCGTCATGGGAAATCCTGGAGAACACGCCGCTCATCATCGAGCGTTATCGCGCCGGCGCGATTTCGCTTAATTACTACGGCGACAGTGTCGTCAATTCGATTTCCGATACGGCCTGCATGATCGTCGGCTTTGTGCTGGCGCGACGACTGCCTATATCGGCGCTTGTGGGCCTCGCGGTCGCCATGGAGCTTGTTGTCGGCTATATGATCCGCGACAACCTCACGTTGAACATTCTCATGCTCGTCCATCCGGTCGATGCAGTCCGTGCCTGGCAGGCTGGCGGCTGATTCGGCCATAGAGTAGCAAATATGACCGACTTCTCGCCCCGTGAAATCGTTTCCGAACTCGACCGCTACATCGTCGGCCAATCCGACGCCAAGCGGGCGGTGGCTATCGCGCTGCGCAATCGCTGGCGCCGCTTGAAACTCGATGAGAAATTGCGCGAGGAAGTGCTGCCGAAGAATATCCTGATGATCGGTCCCACCGGCGTCGGCAAGACGGAGATTTCGCGCCGGCTGGCGCGGCTCGCCGGCGCGCCTTTCCTCAAGGTCGAGGCCACCAAGTTCACGGAAGTGGGTTACGTCGGCCGCGATGTCGAACAGATCGTGCGCGACCTGGTCGAGATCGGCGTCTCGCTCACCCGCGATCGCAAGCGCAAGGACGTGCTGGCGCGCGCCGAGCTCGCCGCCGAGGAGCGCGTGCTCGATGCGCTGGTCGGCCCCGGTTCCGGCGCGTCGACCCGCGAGAGCTTCCGCAAGAAGCTGCGGGCGGGCGAGCTCGACGACAAGGAAATCGAGATCGAGGTGCAGGCGGGCGGCCAGGGCCTGCCGATGTTCGATATTCCGGGCATGCCCGGCGCGCAGATGGGCGCAATCTCCATCGGCGATATTTTCGGCAAGCTCGGCGGCGGGCGCACCAAGACGCGTCGGGTCACCGTCCGCGATTCCCACAACATCCTGGTGAATGAGGAATCCGACAAGCTGCTCGACGACGAAGCGCTGACCCAGGAAGCGATCCGCACCGTGGAACAGAACGGCATCGTCTTTCTCGACGAGATCGACAAGATCTGCGCCCGGGAAGGCCGCTCCGGCGCCGATGTGTCGCGCGAGGGCGTGCAGCGCGATCTCCTGCCTTTGATCGAGGGCACCACGGTCGCCACTAAGCACGGCCCGGTGAAGACCGATCACATCCTGTTCATCGCTTCGGGCGCTTTCCACATTTCCAAGCCGTCGGATCTTTTGCCCGAACTGCAAGGGCGGCTGCCGATCCGGGTCGAATTGAAGGCGCTGACTCGCGACGATTTCCGCCGCATTCTGACCGAGCCGGAAGCCTCGCTGATCAAGCAATACGTGGCGCTGATGGGCACCGAAGGCGTGACGCTCGATTTCGCCGAGGACGCGATCGACGCCATCGCCGACATCGCGGTCTCGGTGAACGCGAGCGTCGAGAACATCGGTGCGCGCCGTTTGCAGACGGTCATGGAGCGCGTGCTCGATGACGTGTCGTTCCGCGCCTCGGATCTCGGCGGACAGACGATCGCGATCGACTCCGGTTTTGTTCAGAAGAACATCGGCGATTTGGCAAGGAATACCGACCTCAGCCGGTTTATTTTGTAATTTGGCCGTCATGCCCGCGCTTGTCGCGGGCATCCACGCCTGGGTTGCAGCAAGCAACTGGTGGATGGCCGGGACAAGCCCGGCCATGACGGTGGGGTGTCATGTTTTCCGGTTCATCTCATTTCTCTGCACATCCCCGTGCCCCGGCTCCGTGACCGCCACCGGGTCGGAGGCCGGAAAGGTTTCTTTCAAGCCTTCCTCCAACTCACGCTCGAGCGCTTCCTTGCTCGGCTTCGGTGGTTTCCGCGGTTTCGATTTTGACTTGATCGCCATCGTGACGCTCCGTTCGCCTCATCGGTCCCGCGGCCGGCGCAGCCTGACGTAGAGTGCGCCCTCGCCGCCGTGAGCGATATGGGCATCTTCGAAACCGATCACCATGCTGCGGAATTCGGGCAAGGCCAGCCAGTGCGGCACCTGCCGCCGCAGCACGCCCGTTTCGCCGCTGTTGCGCCGGCCCTTGCCGGTGATCACCAGCACCAGCCGCGATCCCCGCGCGCTGGCCGCGCGCACAAAATGCAGCAGCGCGGCGTGCGCTTCGTGCTGAGTCATGCCGTGCAAGTCGAGCCGCGCATCGATAGCTTCACGGCCGCGCGCCACCCGTTGGCGCATGCGGCGGCCGAGCGGCGCGGGCGGCGGGTTTTGCTCGACTGAGGACGCGCGCGTAAGCGGCGTCGGCTTCATCGCACGCCTCCCGATCGGTTTAGGATGCACCGCCGGAAACCCCTCCGGCGCTTCTTCGCTGTCCGCAAGAGCGCTGCCGTGCAGCGGCGCGACCGATTGCGTGACCGTCCGCCACAGCACGCGCTCTTCACGGCTTAGGGCGCGAGGCCGCTCGCTGCGCGCATTCATTGTCCGGCTTCTGTGGCGACCAGCTTCCAATTCGGATCGCGCGAAGAAACGTCGCGCGCGAAAGTCCAGATGTCGGTGACCTCCGCGACCTTCTCGGGATTGCCGTCCACCACCTTGCCTTCATTGTCGCGGGTGGCGGTGATCAGCTTGGAGACGAAGCGCAGCGTCACTTGCGCGTTGCGCCCGCGCAATTCGGCGCCGGTCATTTCAGCCTCATCGATCGAGACGAAGCGGCTCTCCACCGTCTCGCCGCGCTTTTCGCGCTCGGCGATCGCCGTTTCGAAACCATCATAGACCTCGCGCGACAGCAGCGACTTGAGCGTGCGGCGGTCGCCTTCGGCATAGGCGCTGACGATCATCTCGTAGGCCGAGCGTGCGCCAGCGATAAAATGCTTGGCATCGAAATCCGCATCGACGGCGGCAATGGCGTCGAGCCCGGCCGCAAGCGGCGAGCCTGTCTCGGCCACGCCTTTCCAGCGCTCGCCCGGCGCAACGGTTTCAGCGGGCTTAGCTGTTGTGGTTTCGCCAGCCCGGTTGGGCAGTGCAATCACCTTTTTGTCCGGCGCCGGCCGCGGCGCCTCGCGCGCGGAATAAGGATCGTACGGCGGCCGTTCGCGCCCGGTACGCTGGCCGAGCACGCTGCGCAGCCGCAGAAAAATGAACACGGCAAGCGCCAGGAAGATGATGGTGTAGATATCGAACACGTCGTCCATACTGTTGGCCGCCATTCGGAAGATCGGCGCTGAAGCTTCGCCACAGATGGCGGCACTGTCAGCGTTACCTATGTATGCAGGTGGCCGCTCCGATCCATAGGCCGCGCGCCGAATCCGGCGCAATTGGGGCCCATGCTCGGAGCTTAGACGATTGGGCCGGATAGGCCAACATCGCCGCCGACAGGAAGGATGCGGAATATGGCGAAATGGTTGCTGCTGGCAGTGCTGGCGCTGCCCTTTGCGGAACTGGCCGCCTTCGTGGCGGTTGCAGCGACCATCGGCTTCGGCCTCGCGCTGCTGCTGTTGGTCGCGACTTCCGTCGCGGGCGGCTTGGTGCTGCGACATGCCGGCGGCATGCATATAGCCCGCGTGCGCAGCGCGCTCGGCACCGGCAGCTTCACCGCGCTGCAGACCGACAACACCGGGGCACTGGTTCTTCTGGCTGGAATTCTCCTGTTTATTCCGGGGTTTATAACTGACGCCATCGGGGTCCTGCTGCTCCTCGCGCCGCTCGGCGCGGCGCTTCGACGCGGCCCGCCGCCTCGGCGCGCCGATGGCGTGCTCGATCTCGAGCCTGAGCAATGGCATCGAGTGCCTGAGCAATCTTTGCCGCACCGGGATGAGGATGGCGGCCGGCAACGGTGATGCGCGGCGCAAATGCGCGTCCTTGTTCGCCCATCGGTGCTGTGTTAGCGAAACGCCCGCGCGAGTGCCCGGCTTCGGATTTCGTCGTATCCCGAGCAGCCGCAGAATGAACTTACGAACCGGACACTGAAAGCCCTGCGCGCGAAGGAGAGTCCATGACGACGACCAATGGCGGTCAGCAGGCCGAGGCCGTGCCCACGCCGCAGCTCAATGTGGTAGCGCAATACATTAAGGATTTTTCGTTCGAGAACCCAAACGCGCCAAGCTCGCTCGCCATCCAGCAGCAGCCGCAACTCAATATTCAGATCAACGTCAACGCAAATCCGCTGTCGGACACCGACATAGAGGTCGCGCTGAAGCTCGAGGGCAAAGCGGAGATCGAGAGCCGTCTGCTCTTCGGCTTCGAGCTCGAATTTGCCGGCGTGTTCCGCATTCAGAATGTTCCACAGGAGAGCATGCAGGCCGTGGTACTGATCGAGTGCCCGCGTCTTCTGTTTCCCTTCGCACGCGAAATCATTGCCACGAATGTGCGCAACGGCGGCTTTCCGCCATTGCTGCTCGACCCAGTGGATTTCGTCGGTCTCTATCGACAGAAAATGGCCGAGACGCAGCCCAGTGCGCCGACGGTGGCGTGAATCCCGCTTTCCTCGTCATTGCGGGGCGCCCGCGAATGCGGGCGAGCCCGGAATCCGGATGCACGCGCCACGCTTGTTTCTGGATACCGGATTCGCGCACTCCGTGCGCGCCCCGGAATGACCGAGAAATCAATCGGCCTTCGGGCCTCTATGCCCCCGATACTCCGCCCAAATCGCGCTCTCGCCGAGCGTCGCGATAAACGCGGCATGTGCTGCGCGATCATCGTCACTAAGCCGCGGCGCGAGCGCGGCCGGCCGTTCCCGTACCAGCCCGGCACCGTTTAGGCCATTGCCGCCAAGGTCAACCCGCTCCGCCAGGCCGAGCTGTGCCTGTCGGCCGCCAATGAGTTCAAGATAGACCTCGGCCAGGATTTCGGCGTCGAGCAGCGCGCCATGTTTTGTGCGGCGTGAATTGTCGATGCCGTAATGCTTGCATAAGGCATCAAGATTGTAAGGACCCGACGAGATCTTGCGTCGCGCCATCATCAACGTGTCGACCAGCCGTTCACGCGCGATCAATGCGCGCTCGATGCGCTTGAGCTCCGCGCAGAGAAAGCCGTGATCGAAAGTCGCGTTGTGGATGACCAAGGGCGCGTCGCCGAGGAATTCGAGGAATGTATCTGCGATTTCGGCAAAACGCGGCTTATCGGCGAGAAACTCCGCCGACAGACCGTGAATCGCGAAAGCTTCCGCCGGCACGTCGCGTTCCGGATTAATGTAGACGTGAAATGTCGCGCCGGTCGGAATCCGGTTGAGCAATTCGACGCAGCCGAGCTCCACCAGGCGATGGCCCTGATTAGGATCGAGACCGGTCGTTTCGGTATCGAGGACAATCTCACGCATGATATTTCCCTGTCATTCCGGGGCGCGCACGAAGTGCGCGAACCCGGAATCCAGATGCAAGCACGCGACTCGCCTCTGGATTCCGGGTTCGGCCCTTCGGGCCGCCCCGGAATGACGGCGAATCAATTCCACCGTCGATTCGCCATCGTAGCCACTTTGCGCAGGATTTCACGCACCTGTGCGCGTGCCGCCGCGAAGCCCTGCCCGCTATCCACGATGAAATCCGCCCGCGCCCGCTTCTCGGCATCGGACATCTGCTTGGCCAAGAGCGCCTCGAATTTGTCCTCGGTCATGCCCGGACGCTCGAACACGCGGGCGCGCTGCACCGCGGCCGGCGCCGAGACGACCACTACCGCATCGCAGCGCTTGTCGCCGCCGGTCTCGAACAGAAGCGGGATGTCGAGTACCGCCACCGCTGCCCCGCTGCGTCTTGCCTCAGCGAGGAAATGCTCCTCCGCGTTTCGTACCAGCGGGTGGACGATGCTTTCGAGTTTTGTGATGGCGGCAGGATCGCCAAGCACGGCCTTGCCGAGCTTTTCGCGGTCGACCTGTCCCTCCGCCGTCGTGCCCGGAAATGCCGCCTCAATCAGCGGCGCCGCCTCACCGGCATAAAGCCGATGCACCGCCGCGTCGGCGTCATAAACGGGAACGGCTTCCTCCGCGAAGAACCTCGCTGTGGTCGACTTCCCCATGCCGATCGAGCCGGTCAGGCCGAGGACAAACATCCTGTTCTTTTCTCTATCGGATTGGAAAAACCCGGATCGCAGGATGCGATCCGGGTAAGCAGCTATACCCAAGGAATTTTAGCTGAGAATCGAATGCAGTGCTAAGGGCCGGCCACCTAAAGCAGCGCCGCGCAGCGGATCGCTGCATTGACGCTAGAGCCGCTGCCTGTGGAGCTTAGCTCTTCTTTCCCTCTACTTTGCTCCCTTGCGGTGAGACGAGATACCACTCGGCGCCAAATCCCTTGATATCCTCACCGGCCGTCGTGCGGGCGCCCTTGTCCTTCACAAAATAATAGAGCGGCATGCCGTTATAGGTGACCTGGGTCCTGCCATTCTTGCGTTTGGTTGTGCCCAGCTTGGAGGCCTGCACACCCTTGCCGGCTTTGGCGTTTCCAAGCAACGGAGGCCATGCCTGCGCACACTTGTCGTAGCAGGTGCTTTCCCCCTTGCTGTCGGCCATGAACACATAAAGCGCCCGGCCGCGACCGTTGGTGAGATAAGAGCCATACGGCTCTTTTTGGCGGACCTTCACCGTGACCTGCCGTGTGGCGGACGTTTTCTGCTTCGTCATTTTCGGCGTCTGCTGGGCGAAAGCGGCGGCGGGCAGAGCGATCGTTAGTCCCAATGCAGCGGCCAGAATCCATTTCATCGCGGTTCTCCTGCTGATGGCGTTATGTGGCGAGGAAATTCGAGAGGCCTGTCGCTGGACGGCGATGCGGCGTCTCGCGACCGTAACCGTTTTGAAGTTGGAATGTTCCGCCGCGCCGATTGGAACCGAGAACGGATTTTTTTACGGCGATGAGTTGTCAGTTGCGAGTTGCGGCTGAAGAACCGTCAGCAATGCCGACATGTCCCTGGTAGACCATTTCCCAGCCTTTCCAACCGGTGAACAGCAGCAAGCAGACGACCACCGCGGACATGATGATGCTCCACGGCACGATGCCTGCGGGCCCTTGGAGGTGCCAATACCAATTGAATGCCGAGATCAAGATTACGAGCAAGTTTCCGGCGAAATGGTACCATGACGCATTCAGATTGCGAATGCGTCGCTCGCCAAGAAAGTCCGTCAGCCCGGCCAAGGCCGCGAGCGCACCTCCGACCGTTCCGGCGCCGACAAGCCACAGCGCAGCGGTAACCCACAACGTATTGCCGCTGGCCCAGTACACACAGTCGCAGACCAGGGTCGCGACCAAAAACGCGATCGGGAACGAGATCAACATCGGGTGTACGGGATGGCCCGCGAACTCCGCGGTGCTGCGAGGATTTGACGGTGCCGGCTGAGTGCGATGATCGGTGAGATTTACGGTGTTTTGTAGGTTCGACATGATCCGCCTCCTGATCATATCCCCCTTCCTCCTCGGGAACGAAAGGCGCCAGTAAACGTTCCGCCGCGAAAGCGACCCTGCATGTTCCATACACGGACGTACTACGCGCAGTACCCACCGGAGGGCAGCGTGCAGGGAGCGTTTTTCCGGAAGGCATGAGCTTTAGCCGGCTACGAATCCATTCTCGCGCAAAAACCCCAATAGAGGCATCAGCGGTAGGCCAAGGATGGTGAAATAATCACCCTCGACGCGCTCGAATAAATGGACCCCTACCCCTTCCAGCTGGTAGCCGCCGACGCTCGCCGAGGCCGTGTCACCGGCCGATTCGAGATAGGTGGCAATGAATGCATCGGAGAAATCACGCATGCTCAATTTGGCGCTGTCGGCGTACTGAAACAGCAGCTTGCCGTCACGTACCAGCGCGATGGCCGAATGCAGTTCGTGGCTACCCCCGCGCAGGCGCCGGAGCTGAGCGGCCGCCGCGGCATGGTCCGCCGGCTTGCTGAATCGCTCGCCGCCGCGCGCCAGCGTCTGGTCGGCGCCGAGCACGAGCTGGCCCGGCTTTTGCGCCGAGACGGCGCTCGCTTTCGCACAGGCGAGCAGACGCGCCGCCGCGATCGGCTCGGGCGAGCCAGCTCTTGCTTCCAAATCCCGCTCGTCGAGTTCGGCCGGCCTGACCTCGAACCAGAACCCGGCAGCAGCCAGCATTTTGCCACGTGCATCGCTGCGCGAAGCAAGCACCAGCGGCTG
>DASTWX010000052.1:0-17042 GCA_035765795.1 Pseudolabrys sp.
GGCCGCAAGCAATTCATCTCCAACGGCTACGACGCCGGGCTTTTTGTGGTCTACGCCAATACCAATCCCAAGGCCGGCATGATGCAAGGCACCTCGTCATTCCTGGTGCCGCGCGACACCAAAGGCTTCGCGGTGGCGCGCTGCAACGAGACGCTCGGCTGCCGCTTCATGAACAATGGGGAGATGGTGTTCGAGGACATGTTCGTGCCGGACGATCACCTGCTGGTGGAGAACGATGCGCTCGGCTCCGCCGGCATCTATTTCCGCCCCGGCAAGATCATTCAGGCGGCGAAGAATCTGGGTGTCGGCCTGCGCGCTTTTGAGGCGACCGCCGAGTATGTGCAGAATTACGTCCAAGGCGGCCGTATTCTCATCAAACATCAGGCCGTCGCACTGCGGCTCGCCGACATGGCGACGCGCATCGAAGCGGTGCGCGCACTGCTCGGCCGCGCGGCCAAGGCGGTCGACGCCAAGACGCCGGATGCCGAGGTGCTGGTCAACATGGCGAAGCTCTTCGCGTCGGAGGAGATCATGAAAGTGGCCCAGCATGCAGTCGAACTGCACGGCGGCAACGGCGTGATGCTCGACTTCGGCATCGAGAAGGTCTTACGCGATGCCGTGATCTTCCTGCACATGGATGCGACCGCCGACATCTCGAAATTCAAGATCGTCAAGAACATGTTTCCGGAAACGGCCGGAAAATACGCTGGGGTGGAGTGAGCGGGGTCGTTGTCATTCCAGGGCACGCGCCAACGGGTCCGCGCAAAGCGCGGCCCGATGATAAACTCCGCGCGTGAGCCCGGAATCCATAATCTGAGACCGGAATTATGGATTCCGGGCTCGTCCGCCTGCGGCGGACGCCGCGGAATGACGGTTCTTACCGCAACGCAAATCTGAATCCGATCACCACAATGATCAGCCCGATCACCTGCGGAATGCTCGGCACGACGCCGATTACGAGGAAGCCGATAACGAGCGAAAAACCGGGCACCAGCGCGGGAAAAACCGCTGCGCGCCCGGCGCCGATCAGGATGACGGCGCGGGTGAACAGATAGATCGGCAGGACGCTCGCAAGCACGCCCTGCACCACGATCTGGACCATGTTTTCGTAAAGGCTCATGCGCAGCAGGTCGCCGAAGCCGACGAATAGCGCATAAAGTGGCGCATAGATAACCACAGAAACGACGCCGACTACGACCACTGCCCGCGCGCCGGAAAAATGCCAACGTCGCAACAACACGCCGAATATCGCCCAGAACAGGCCGGCGGTGACGAACAGGAGATCGCCGCCAACCCCTTCTTGCCCGAGGGTGGTGAGCGATTCCGCGCCGAATACAACGAGCCCGGCGATGATGGTCGCGCCGCCAATGATGCGCTCGATCGTCGCACGCTCGTGTAGCATTACCGTCGCCAAGACGAGACCGAACAGTGCCGCGCAAGCCGGTTGGATGGTCGTGCCGTGGCCGAGCGGAACCAGGATGAAGCCGGTATAGCCAAGCATCGCCAGCGGCGGCCCGGCCAAAATGCTCATCAGGAATCCACGGCCCCAGCCGATGCCGCCGAAATCGCGAATGCCCTCTTGGTACGCGAGAGGGATCAGCAACAAGCCTGACCAGAAGTAGCGATGGAAAGCGAGGTCGGCGGGAGAAAAGCCGATCGTGACGCCGTGCTTGGCTGCCACAAAGCCTGCGGCCCAGCCGAGCGAGGCGCCGGTGCCGCAGAGGGCGCCAATCAGCGCACCGGAGCGCTGCTGCTCCGCGACGCGGCCGATGCCCTTCAATGCGGATTCCTCAAGGCTGGTGCTGGTGACTTCGGGCGGCCTGATACACTAGAGTTGGCGCTTCAGTCCAACCAAGCCCGAAATCATTTTATCATCTGGAAAGAATGCTCATGGCCTCGCGTAAAGTCATCATTACCTGCGCCGTCACCGGCTCGATCCACACGCCCTCGATGTCGCCGCATCTGCCGGTGACGGCCGAGGAGATCGCCGATGCCGCCGTCGGTGCCGCCGATGCCGGTGCCGCCGTCGTCCATCTGCACGCGCGCAACCCGCAGAACGGCGCGCCCGACCAGTCGCCGGAGGCTTTCGCGCCCTTCCTCAAGGTCATCAAGCAGCGCTCCAACGTGGTGGTGAACATCACCACTGGCGGCGCGCCGACCATGACGGCGGAAGAGCGCGTGCGGCCGGCGGCGACGTTCAAGCCGGAGGTCGCTTCGCTCAACATGGGCACGATGAATTTCGGGCTCTATCCGATGATTCCGCGCTACAAGGGCAAGTTCAAATACGATTGGGAGGAGTCGTACCTGGAAAAATCGCGCGGCGGCATGTTCAAGAACACCTTCGCGGACATCGAATATATCCTCACCACCTGCGCCGGGAACGGCACCCGCTTCGAGATCGAGTGCTACGACATCGGCCATCTCTACACGTTGCGGCACTTCCTCGACCGCGGCCTGGTCAAGCCGCCGCTGTTCGTGCAGTCGGTGTTCGGCATCCTCGGCGGCATTGGGCCGCACCCCGAGGACGTCATGATGATGAAACGCACCGCCGACCGTCTGCTCGGTGACAATTATCATTGGTCGGTGCTCGGCGCCGGCGCCAACCAGATGCGCGTGGCGGCGATGGCGGCGTCGATGGGCGGCAATGTGCGCGTCGGCATGGAAGACTCGCTGTGGATCGGCCCCGGCAAGCTCGCCGAGTCGAATGCGCAGCAAGTGACCAAAGTCCGCCAAATTCTGGAAGGGCTCGGGCTCGATATCGCCTCGCCCGACGAGGCGCGCGATATCCTGTCGCTCAAGGGCGGCGACAAAGTGAATTTTTGACTCGGTCATTCCGGGACGCGGGCGTGAGCCCGCGGGCCCGGAATCCAGGGGCCAAAAAATATGGCCTATTTTGTTTATCTCCTTGCAAGTAAACGGAACGGCACGCTCTACGCCGGCGTCACAAACGATCTCGTTCGGCGCGTTTATGAGCACAAATACAAGGCTGTTCGCGGCTTCACGTCTCGCTATAGAGTTGACCGCTTGGTCTGGTTCGAGACCCACGATGATCCTGTGAATGCTATTACCCGGGAGAAGGATCTCAAGAAGTGGCGGCGTGCGTGGAAGTTGCGTTTGATCGAAAACTCGAACCCTCAATGGGTCGATTTATACCAGCAAATCACTCAGTAGCTTGTCGCCCCTGGATTCCGGGATCGCGGCCTGACGGCCGCGCCCCGGAATGACTCCATTGAAATGACCTTGCTCGACACCATCAGCTTCGCGATCCTGCTCGGCAGTCTGCTGGTCCTCGCCGGCATTCTGTCGAGCCTGATCGCGCTGCGGTTCGGAGCGCCCTTGCTGCTCGTGTTCGTTCTGGTGGGCATGTTGGCGGGTGAGGGCGGTCCCGGCGGCCTCGCGTTCAACGATGTCG
The DNA here is from genome assembly GCA_035765795.1 of Pseudolabrys sp. GTDB lineage: Bacteria > Pseudomonadota > Alphaproteobacteria > Rhizobiales > Xanthobacteraceae > Pseudolabrys. The sequence continues at coordinate 3,413 of DASTWX010000052.1, forward strand.
GCACCACTTACACCGTCGGTTCCGTTGCGCTGGCGCTGATCCTGTTCGATGGCGGATTGCGCACGCGGCTGGCGACCTTCCGCAATGTGCTCGCGCCTGCCGTCACCCTGGCGACCGCCGGCGTGTTGGTCACGACCTTGCTGACCGCGCCAATCGCGAAATTGCTGCTCGGCGTCGGCTGGGTCGAGAGCCTGCTGGTCGGCGCGGTGGTCGGCTCGACCGATGCCGCCGCGGTGTTCTTCCTGCTCAATGCGCGCGGCCTGCGCCTGCGTCCGCGTGTGCGCGCGACGCTGGAAGTCGAATCCGGCACCAACGACCCTTTCGCGGTCTTCTTGACGCTCCTGTTCATTCAAATCCTGTTGGGCGGCAGCGAGAGTTGGTCGCATGGCATCCTGATCTTCCTGCGCGATGCGGTCTTTGGCTGCGTGATCGGATATCTGGGCGGGCGAGTCGTCGTTTTCACGCTCAACCGGGTAGACCTGCCCCAGGGCTTGCACGCGCCCTTCGTTGCGGTCATGGCGGTTGTCATTTTCGCATTTGCCAACGCGGTACACGTGTCCGGATTCCTCGCGGTGTATCTTGCCGGCCTGATCGTGGGCAATCGGCAGATACGTGCGCAGAATTCGGTCACCGCCTTCCTTGGTGCCGTCACTTGGCTCGCGCAGATCGTGATGTTCGTGCTGCTGGGGCTTTTGGTCTGGCCCCAGCGCCTGGGCGACACTCTCGCTCCTGCCGTCGCGGTAGCGCTCACCCTGATGCTGATCGCACGGCCGGTGGCGGTATTTTTGTGCCTCGTGCCGTTTAGCTTTCCGTGGCGCGAGAAGCTGTTCATAGCCTGGGTCGGTTTGCGCGGCTCGGTAGCGATATTCCTCGCATCCATTCCGCTGCTGGTCGGCTTGTCGGCCGCGTATATGTACTTCGATGTCGCTTTCGTGGTTGTGCTGCTCTCGCTGATCATCCAGGGCTGGACCGTGGCTTTCGCCGCCCGCAAGCTGGATATCTCGTTTGCCCGTAACGATCCGCTGCCGCGCCGGGTGGAACTCGACTTGCCAGGTCAACTCGCCCGCGAGATCGTCGGCTATCCCGTCGTCCCCAATAGCCCTTTTTTGCGGCGTGGGCTGATTCCGAATTGGGCACGGCCGACCATGGTCGTGCGCAAAGAGGAGATTCTCACGCCGCTCGAGGCCCAGCCGCTGCGTGAAGGCGACTATGTGTACCTGCTGGCTCCGCCGGAGAAAGCGCAAGCGCTCGATCGCTTCTTCGTCGACATGCCGCCGCCGCGAAAGCCCGATCCGGCGCTGCTCGGCGATTTTTTCGTGCCGGGTACCGCGACATTGGGAGCGCTGGCGGAAATTTACGGGCTTCAGGTCGCCGCCGCCCATTCCGAACTGCCGCTCGCCAACTACTTCGCCGAACAGCTCGGGCGTCCGGTGCGCGCCGGCGATGTGGTCGAACTTGGGCCGATCGCGCTGCTCGCCCATGCGATCGAGGACAGCTGCGTCACCACCGTGGGTTTGCGGCTGGCCGAGCCGGAAGCACCGGCGACATGGGCCGGCCGCGCCCGTGTTCTGCTGACGCGGATCAGGAAATGGATCGCGTAGACGATCTCAAAGCACGCGGCGGCCGAGCACGGGCCCGTGCTGCACGAACCAGGCGCCGCCGAACAACACCGCCGTCCAGAACAGATCGCCCAATACAGTCCGATCGAGGAAGGGGAGACCGGCCAGATAGCATTCGGTCAGTCCTTGCCAGGTGAGCGGATACATGCCGCTGAAAGCCCAGACCGCGAAGTTGGACGCAGCGAAGAAGAACAACGAGCAGCCGAGCATGCCGGCGACCACAGGCGCGCCGCCGCTCCAGGCTTTCGTCTTCATGCCGACATAGGCCGGTAGCACAATCGCTGCATAGACCACCATCGTGACGCGCCAGTCGTCCCCGGCCAGCACCATGCCGCTCAAGCCCATCGCAGCCAGCGGCACCACAAAGGCAAGGACGGGCCGGCGCAGCATGCGGCCGGCAAAAAGGGCGCTGGCGGCTACAGGCATGATGCCCGGGATGTGCGGTAGGAGCCGTGCCGTTACGTCGAAGCCGATCAGAAAAGCGACCAGCGCGAGGTCCATCCAAAGCGTGGGGTGGCTTTCTTTGCTCCGCTGCATCGAGTCGAATCCTTCGCGCGTTTCGGATGGACGCCAGTATACATGCTACGCCCGCCGTAGCGATAGCTAGGGTGCCGGGCGGCTCGCTAATTGTTGACGGTTTGGCGCCGTCTTTTCAACCCATTCGGCGACGATCCGGCACAAATTGTCGAGCCCTTCGGTCAACGCCGCCGGTCCGGGCTGCAGGATCAACGACGATTTGACTTCGCACAGGAATCCGCCCGCCACTGCCGGAACCCGGTCAAAGCCGGGCCGGGCGGCCACGCGTGCTGGGACGAATTTCTTCCCGCACCAGGAACCTACGACGATGTCAGGTTGGGCGGCGATGACCTCCTGAGCGCTGACGATGCGGTCCTTGGCGCTCTTCGCTCCAGCGCGCGCGGCGAACACGTCGATACCGCCGGCCGCCTCGACCAGCTCGGACACCCAGCCGATGCCCGCGATCATCGGCTCGTCCCACTCCTCGAAATAGACGCGCGGCCGGTAAGGTAGTGCGTTGCTACGTTCGCGCGCCGCATCGACCCGGGTGGCGAGGTTCCCCGCCAGCGCGTCCGCCTTCGGTTGCGCGCCGACCAAAGCCCCGATGGTGCGCACCATCGCGAGGATGCCGGCGATGTCGCGTTGATTGAACGCATGCACCGCGACATTGGCGCGAATCAGCGCGGCGGCGATATCGGCCTGCAGGTCGGAAAAGGTGAGCACAAGGTCCGGTCCGAGCGCCAATATCTTCGGCACGTCGGCGGAGATGAATGCGGATATGCGCGGCTTCTCGCGCCGCACCCGGGGCGGGCGGACGGCATAGCCGGAGACGCCGACGATGCGGTCCTCTTCGCCGAGGAGATACAGCGTCTCCACGGTTTCCTCGGTCAGGCAGACGATGCGGCGGGGCGGGAACATGTTAGCACTATACATGCTCGCGGCGCGAGAACTTCAGCTGCCATCCGGTTTAAAGAGCAAGGTCGCAAGAATGCATGAGCGGACGGTAATCAGGCATTGACGAGCCATGGAGCCGACGCCACTCTGTTACACTGCCTCAGGAGTGTTTTCCCCGTGACGAGCGCGGCAGCAGTTGTCGTCCTTGCAACAGTAAATGCGCCATACAGCGAACAGCTCGATGCGCAGACGCTTGTTTATTGCCTGACACATGAGGCTGCCGCTAAGGCAAAACCTGGCCACGTCTCCTCATTTTTTGGCGAAGTGGAGCCGGCGCTCCAGCTTGAATTTGCGTATCAATTCGGCATAACGGACCATCAGCTTGCCGCGGCAGCCAAGGCGTTTGCCGGCTACACCGGCGAATTTTATCCCCTTGCCGCATGAGCAGCCAAGCGCGATCCGATTGGGCGAGGTTACTTCGGATAGCCCATTCCCTGATTCAGCAAGTCAATAAAAAGCAGAACATCATTGATGTGTGGACGCTTGGTGGCGGGACCGCAATGATGCTGCAGATTGATCATCGCGAAAGCCGTGACATCGACATCTTCTTACCTGATCCGCAATCGCTCTCTTTTCTGAATCCAGAAATTCACGATTTCCAATTCGAGATTGAGCCAACTGCGCATGTCGGAGATGGTGCACGGTCTTTAAAGCTATTTTTCGATATCGGCGAGATCGATTTCATCGTTGCGTCTCCTCTGACAGAAACTCCGACACGCGTGACGATGTTAGAAGGTTTCGACGTGCGCCTGGAGACGGTCCCGGAAATCATCGCGAAAAAAATCCATTATCGGGGCACAACAATAAAACCTCGCGACATCTTCGATATCGCCGCTGGAGGGAAGAGCCATACGGACTCAATCATCAAAGCACTGCATGCCTATCGGGAGCGCGTACACCAAGCACTCGCCACCATCCAAAAGCTAAATCCGGAGTTTGTAAACAATACGATCGCGCAACTCGCAATCAAACAAGAATACAGAGAAATTGCGGAAAATGCCCTTCCTAGAAGCGTCGAGCTGCTGAGCAGCGTCTAGCCTCAAAATGTGCTGCTAACAGCCAAACTCCGAGTCCGGCGCAACAACGCCTCGACAGTCCCCTGTTCGGCGGTAACAACGCGCTAGGATAGCACGAAAAGCGCTGTCCTACGGCTCCAGCTCGGTATCCCAATAGAGGTAATCGAGCCAGCTCTCGTGCAGATAGTTCGGCGGGAACAGCCGGCCGTTCTTATGCAAGTGATGCACCGTCGGCTGGAACGGCATCTGCGAAGGCCACATCTTCGCCTCCGCCATGGTCTTGCTGCCCTTGCGCAAATTGCACGGTGAGCAGGCGGCGACCACGTTGTTCCAGGTGGTCGATCCGCCACGCGAACGCGGGACTAGATGGTCGAAGGTGAGGTCGTCACGGCCGCCGCAATATTGGCAGGAGAAGCGGTCGCGCAGGAACACGTTGAAGCGGGTGAAAGCGGGATGGGTCGAAGGTTTGACGAAGGTTTTCAGCGACACCACGCTCGGCAGCTTCATCTGGAAGCTGGGGCTGTGCACTGCATGCTCGTAATTGGCGACGATGTTGACGCGTTCGAGGAAGACCGCCTTGATTGTGTCCTGCCAGGACCACAGCGACAGCGGGTAGTAGCTCAGCGGCCGGAAATCCGCATTGAGCACCAGGGCCGGAAAGCCGCTGGGCGAAACGTGAACATTCAAGCGACGTTCCTCCACCTCCGTGGGGCTGCCGCCACGCAGCTAAGGATCCAGTATAGGGCGAGCGTGACCGGATTGTGAAGCGGCACGGGGGTGTTACGCGCACCGATTATGCAAGGGTTGCGAAATGCCGGGTCAGAAACTCGCCGCCTTGACGCAGGCCCTCCTGATCGATGCCATGGCCGAGGCCGGGCGAAATGTGCCATTGCGCCGGAATGTCTAAGGCGGCCAGTGCTTGGGTTGCGTGCATCAGCGCTTGTACCGGGATCACCGGGTCCTGATCGCCGTGCACCAGCAGGACCGGCGGACGGCTGCGGACTTCCTTGGCGAAAGTGTCCGGGTCCAGGCCTTCCGGCAACGCCAGCATGCCGGAATAGCCGACAATGGCGGCCGGTGCGATGGCGCGGCGTAAGCCGACATGCAGCGCCATCATGCAGCCTTGGCTGAAGCCGACCAAAGCCAACGCCGACGGCGGCAAACCGAGCCGGGCGAGTTCAGCGTCGAGAAAGGCATCGAGGCCCGGAGCCGCCATGCAGACGCCGTTCCAGCGCTCACTTGGATCGCGGAAGGTGAGCGGAAACCATTCGCGGCCGGCGGGCGACTGGCCGCACGGCCGCGGCGCGTGCGGCGAGATGAAGGCGGCCTGTGGCAGCAAGGCCTGCCAGGCGCGGCCGATGTCGATCAGGTCGTTGCCGTCGGCGCCGTAGCCGTGCAGGAACACCACCAATTGGCGTGCCGCGCCCGAACGCGGCGGCAGCCGCGGGCCGTCAAGTTCAGCCATTCAGAATGGTCCTCTCGGTTATCGTTTTGGCAGGTTTCGTTTTGGGCGGTGCCTTTGCCGGCAAATCCGCGTTCTGCACGGCCGCCGTGGCTTCGATGGGGACCACGTCGCGTTTCTTTACGACATGGTAGTACGCCCAGAGCAGGTGCGCGGCCACCCCGCGCCAGGGACGCCAGGCCTCGGCCATCTTGGTAAGCGCCTTCGCGTCTGGCCGTCTGGGCAAATCGAAGGCGATGCGCGCGGACTCCTGCACGGCAAGGTCGCCCGCCGGAAATGCGTCGGCGTGGCCGAGGCAGAACAGTAGGTAGATATCGGCCGTCCATGGGCCGACGCCGTGCAAGGCGATGAGCGCGGCGTGGGCGTCGTCGGCATTCATTTCGCCGACGGCGGTAAGATCGATCTGTCCTTTCGCGACTGCCTTGCCAATCTCGCGGATCGCTTTGATCTTCGGCGCAGAGAGGCCGAGCCGCTTGAGTTTTTCCGTGCGCGCTTTGCGTACCGTGTCGTGGTGGAAAGGGTCGAATGCATTGAACAGCCGAGTCCTTATCGCCGCCGCGCTGGCGGTGGAAAGCTGCTGTCCGCAGACGATGGCGCACAAGCCGGCAAAGCCCGCCTCACGGCGACGGAGGCCGAAGGCGCCTGCCTTCTCGGCAATCGCTGCGAGGCGCGGATCGGCAGCGATCAGTAACGCGAGGCCAGCCTGTAGATCGTCTTGGGTGTGGAGGAAGTGGGTCATGCTTTGATTGTCAATCGGCAAACGTATTTACAAGCTGCGGCAGCGGATCGGAAGTGTTCCTCAGATTGAGGCGTTCAGGCGGATGGCAACCATTGTCAGCGATTGCGCGGAATTATTTTTCCTTCATCCGCCTCGCCGCCGCGCTTGTGTCGCGAATTTGATGGGCTATGGTCTGCGCGAGGAACTTAGATCCTCGTGAGGGAGTGCACCGGATGAATCTAAGTCGCCGCGGTTTTGTCACCGCAACACTCGCCACAATGTATTTTGGGCCAAGCTTTTCGGCAACCGCCGAGCAATCTCCGCTGGCGCAGAAAGCCAAGTCGGAGGGTGAACTGACATGGTACGTGGGCAGTATCGACGCGCATACGGCCCAATCCGCAGGTCACGCCTTCACCGCGAAATACGGCGTCAAAGTCAACGTGGTGCGAGCGGCTTCGCAAATCGTATTTCGGCGCCTGATGCAGGATTTAGGGCAAGGAGCAGCCAACGCGGACGTTTTCAGCTCCGTCGACATCGCTCACTTTATCGATTTGAAAAGCAAGAGCGCGCTGGCCCATTATCGGCCCGAGAATGCTGCCGAGGTTCTCCCGCAATTCCAGAATCTCGATCCGGACGGGTATTTCTATGCCACCGTCGCGAGCGTTATCGCGCTGGGCTATAACACCAAGAAGGTCCAAGCGGACGCTGCTCCCAAGAGTTGGACGGATTTGCTCGACGCGAAATGGACCGACAAAATCGCGCTCGGTCACCCTGCCTATAGCGGATTTGCGGGGAGTTGGGCCGCGCAAATGTTCAAGCTCTACGGCAAGTCCTATTTCGAGAAGCTTGCCAAGCTCCAGCCGCTGGTCAGCCGCTCCCTTCTCGACGCAACGACTCTCCTCACCTCGGGTGAACGCTGGCTCACCGCTTCACCCATCGCGCCGTTGATGGTGAGTGCCGACAAAGGCAATCCGATCGCAATCATCTATCCATCGGACGGTTCGATCTTGGTTTCGACTCCCTCGGGCGTGATGAAGAACGCGCCGCATCCGAACGCGGCGCGCTTGTTCATGGAATTTTTGCTGGGGCCTGAGTTCAGCCGGATTTTGGTCAAGGCGCGATACGAGACCATGCGTGCCGACGTGAAGCCGCTGCCGGGGGTGAAGTCGGTCGCCGACCTCAAGGTCATCCAACCGACGGCCGAGGATCAAATTAAAGGTATTCCGGCGGTCGCCGAACTATGGCGCGACACTTTCGGCCAGTAGAACTGGCGAAGCGGCGTATCGTTGTTGTCCGCCGATAGGCATGTGACGATCATAGTTCCACAATGACCGTGACGATCGGCGCCGGCCGCGCCCGCTCCACGACGCTCAGGCAGCGTCTGTCCAACTTCGAGCCGAGCTTCCTGTTGTGGTGGGCGCTGATTGCGGTGCTGGTCGTTCTGGTCGTGCATCCGCTTGCACGACTGCTGATCGGCAGCCTTTATGATCCGAAGACCGGAGGCTGGACGCTCGCGAATTTCGCGGCTGCCTATGGACGGGAGCGTTATGTCCTTGCGCTGGTCCATTCGGTCGTGATGGGAGTCGCCGTCACCGCGGTATGCGTGCTCGTGGCGGTGCCGATGGCCTGGGCGGTTTCACGCACGGATATGCCGGGGAAGGGGCTTATCCGCGGCTTGACACTGGGCGCGTTCATTACGCCGCCTTACCTCGGCGCGCTTGCCTGGATACTGCTTGCCGGCCCGAACGCCGGCTGGCTCAACGTCGCCTACAGAAGCGTCACGGGCGCGGACAGCGGCATCTTCAATATTTTCTCGTTTTCCGGGCTTGTGTTCATCGTCGCCATCTACAGCTATCCATATCTCTTCGTATTCGTCACCGCCGCACTCGAAACCGTCTCGTCGGAAATGGAGGATGCGGCGCATATCCTCGGGGCCAGGAAATGGCGCACCATGCGGCGGATCACGCTGCCGCTAGCGTTGCCCGCGATCTTGGCCGGCGCGATCATCACCTTCCTGGAGGCGATTGCGTTGTTCGGCTCTCCGGCGATGATCGCCATCCCCGCACGTTACAATGTCGTCACCACGCAGCTTCTGGAATTCTTTGGTTATCCGGTCCGTGTGGAAGTGGCCCAGGCCTATGTGCTGCCTCTGTTGGCTTTGACCGTTGCGCTTTATCTGCTGCAGCAACGGCTGACCAAACGCCGCGGCTACGTCACCCTGACCGGCAAAAGCGGTGAGCGGCGGCCTATCGAGCTTGGCCGAATGCGCTGGATCGCGTTTGGCGGCTGCATGTTCGTGAGTGCGCTTTCGGTCATTCTTCCGGCTATCGTCATCGCTCAGGCCGCGTTCGCAAAGAACTGGAGTCGTGGCTTTGCGCTCGACAACCTCACCCTGCAAAACTTTCGTTACGTGCTGTTCGCGCAAGACGCGGCTGTGCAGTCGCTCATCAACACATTTGCGTATGCGGCGGCTTCCGCCACACTTGCGCTCGGCCTTGCTTTGGCGATTGCCTATATCGTGGAGCGCCGGCTAACGCGTTGGGGCGGCGTGCTCGGTTTTCTCTGCCTGGCTCCCTTCGTGGTGCCGGGAATCGTCCTCGCCATCGGCTTTTATGCGGCCTATGCGTCGCGTCCTTTCGCGCTCTACGGGACGGCGATCATCATGATTCTCGCTTTCACCACGCGCTTTCTGCCGATCGCCTATGCCAATTCCGCCGCGGCGATCCGCGGCATCAATCCAGAGATGGAGGAAGCCGCGCGTATCTTGGGCGGTGGCCGCATTGTGGCTATTCGACGCGTACTCGCGCCGATGCTCAAATCGGCGCTGCTGGGGGGATGGCTGCTGGTATTCATTCCGGCGACGCGTGAATTGAGCACCGCGATTTTTCTTTATGGTCCAAAGACGCGTGTGATGTCGGTGATGCTACTCAATTTTGTCGACGAAGGTTCATTGGAGCCGGCCGCTGCTTTGGGTTTGACGCTCCTTGCTCTCATTTTGGCGATGGTCGCTGTCGGGTATTCGCTCCTTGGACGCGATTTCATGGCTCGGAACGGATGAATGCCGACGATGCATGCTCAGCCACGGCTCGCTCTGCGCAATGTTGAATGTCGGTACGGTGAAACGCTTGCCGTCGCCGACGTGAACCTCGAATTGCGCGCCGGTGAATTCGTCTCCCTGTTGGGGCCGTCCGGCTGCGGCAAGACGACGACTTTGCGCATGATCGCGGGTTTTGTCCGGCCTTCGGACGGCACGATTGAAATGGACGGCGAAGTCCTTTCCGGACCGGATTACGTGCGCCCTCCCGACCGGCGAAACATGTCGATGATTTTCCAAAGCTACGCCATCTGGCCGCATATGACCGTGGCGGAAAACGTCGCTTTTGGATTGACGTTGCGGCGACTTTCCGCCGCTTCGATTCGAGAAAAGGTCGAGCGCATTCTCGACATCGTCCATCTGCGTCAACTGGCCGAACGCTATCCGGCCGCGCTGAGCGGTGGCCAACAGCAGCGCGTTGCGCTCGCGCGCGCGATGGTGGTCGAGCCTGGCGTGCTGTTGCTTGACGAGCCGCTCTCGAATCTCGACGCCACGCTGCGCGAAGAGATGCGCTTCGAGATTCGCCGTCTCCATGACGAATTCAAGATCACGACGGTCTATGTCACGCACGACCAATCCGAAGCGATGGTGACGTCGGACCGCATCGTCGTGATGAATCAAGGCCGGGTCGAGCAAATCGATGCGCCCTATGCCCTTTATAATCGCCCGCGGACCCGGTTTGTCGCCGGCTTCATAGGCCGCACGAATTTTCTAGAGGGCACCATCAAGAACGGAGTCATTTTCCTTGACGGTGTTTCGGCTGAGGCGAGCCTGTTTCCGGCCGCTGCCGGCGCGCAGGGGAGCGTGGTCGTTTCAGTGCGTCCGCAACACATCGATTTGCAGAAAGTACGTCCGGAAAGCTGCGACGGGCGTGCTTGGATTCTCGAAGGCCAAGTTACCCAGCGCACATACCTTGGAGAGACATGGGACTATTTCATTGCCCTAGCCGGAAGCCGCCTCTCGGTGCGGGCATCGGCGTCCCCGGCCGTCGTATTCGAAGTCGGCGATCGGGTCTGGATGCGTATCGACCCCGCCCACATCGTATTCTTGCCCCAACTCTGATGGACCGATCATGAAGATTGTCCGCGTGACTGCCACGCCCCTCAACGTGCCGTTGAAGATCAGTCTGCTAGGCCTCGACAAGTCGACATCTCTCGCCGCGTGTTATGTCGAGGTTGAGACGGACGGCGGCATCGTCGGGCACGGTTTTACGGCGATCACCGAGGAAGATGTCATTGCCAGCATCGTCAATGGCGTCGCCGGTCCCGCCATCCTCGGGGACGATGCCCTGGCGCATGAGCGGATCTGGGACAAGCTCTACTGGACCATGATGCCGCGCGGCCAAACCGGGTACGCTGCGCATGCCCTCGCGGCGATCGACGTGGCCCTGTGGGACATCAAAGGCAAAGCGCTCGGGCAGCCGGTCTGGCGCTTGCTCGGCGGCGCCCGTCCGCGCGTTCCGGTCTACGCCACGTTCGGATTCGGATTTTTCGATCGTGAGCAGCTGGCTGCCGCGGCCAAGCTGTGGGTGACGAACGGCTTTCGCCGGCTGAAGATGACCGTCGGCCAGGAAGCGCTGCGCCGGCGCGATGCCCGCTCGATGAGCGCGTGCATTCTCGAGGACAAGGCGCGTATCGAGGCCGTGCGTGAGGCTGTCGGCCCCGACGTCGAATTGTTCATCGACGCCAATTGCAGCTTAGACCTTTATCATGCGAACCGGCTCGCGGAGATGGTTAAGCCTTGCGGCATCTCCTTCTTTGAGGAGCCGATCACCCAAAACGATGCTCTGCAGATGGCGCACTTGCGGAGGCAGACCGGTATCGCGCTCGCGTGCGGACAGAACGAGGGCCTGCTGTTCCGCTTTCGCGATCTACTCCTGCATGAGTCGGTCGACTACGTGCAGCCGAACGTCGCGATCAGCGGCGGTTTCACGCAGTGTGTGAAAATCGCCGCGCTCGCCGCTGCGTTCAATGTGCCCGTGGCTAACGGCGGAGCATGGCCGTTCCACAACATGCACCTCCAAGCTGGGGTAGCAAACGGCAGCCTCGTCGAGCACCATTATCTGGCGGTCGAGTTGTGCCGGCAGATCTACGCCGATCTCCCGATGCCACAGGAGGGCTTTCTGGCGCTGCCGGATGCTCCGGGACTTGGCTTCGAGCCGAAACGGGACGCCATCCGGGAGATTGCTAAGCGTCCGCTCTCGCGAGGGGCCGGAAAGGGGTGATCGAAGGCCGGCTTTCCGATAGCACGAAGCATCGAACGGCTGTCGCATGCCACCGGTTTTCCGCTTTGCTCCGTCGCCGAACGGCTACTTGCACCTGGGCCATGCGCTTTCCGCATTTATCAATGCGGACATGGCGCGGGCGGCGGGCGGGCGGATGCTGCTGCGCATCGAGGATATCGACACGACGCGCTGTCGGCCGGAGTACCAGACAGCCATCTACGAGGATCTTGCTTGGCTCGGTGTCCCTTGGGAAAGCCCGGTCCGGCGGCAATCGGAGCATTTTGATGACTATCGCGCGGCGCTCTATCGCTTGGAAAGCGAGGGCCTCGTCTATCCAAGCTTCGAAAGCCGCGCCGACATCGCCCGGCTGATCGCCGAACGCGAACGCAATGGGACGTGGCCGCGCGATCCCGATGGGGCACCGCTCTATCCGGGCAACGCGAAGTCGCTCGCCGCAAGCGAGCGGCAGCGGCTGATCGATTCGGGCGCGCCCTATGCTTTGCGGCTCGACATGCGTGCCGCCCTCGCGCGCGCGCCGTCGCTGACCTGGACCGAAGCAGGCTGCGGCCCCGCCGGCGAGACCGGCGCCGTTCCGGCCGATCCGGCGGCCTGGGGCGATGTGATCATCGCGCGCAAGGATTCGCCGGCAAGCTATCACCTTGCCGTAGTCATAGACGATGCCGCACAAGCTGTGAGTGATGTGGTGCGCGGGCGCGACTTGTTCTATGCGACCGGCGTGCATCGGCTTCTCCAGGCGCTGCTCGGCTTGCCCGCGCCGCGCTATCACCATCACCGGCTGCTGCTCGATGCCGAGGGGCGGAAATTGTCGAAATCGACGGCGGCGACCGGCTTACGCGAACTTCGCGCTAGCGGCGTTACGCCTGCCGATATTCGCCGGCGAGTCGGGCTCGATTGAGCATCGGTTCCGTGGCATGCTCCGCGCCTTGGCGGGGGACTTATGGCTGCGCGTAAAGCTAAGACCAAGCCGCGCCGCAGGACATCGGCGCGGCGCCGCAAACGAGCAACGCCGGCGCAGCGCGCGATGGAGGCGGCGCTCGCGGGTATTGCTCACGACATCCGCACGCCGCTGACCGGCATGGTGGCACTGGCCGAATTGCTCGCCGCCTCGGATCTCGGTGAGCGCGAGCGGGCATGGGCGAACGCGCTGAAGAGCGGCGCCGAGCATCTCACTGCGCTGAGCACGCTCATCATCGACGCCGCCAAAGCCGATGTTGCGGGCCTTGTGCTGCAGCGCGAGCCATTCGCGCCGCGGACGCTGGCCGAAGTGGTAGGGCAGGCGTTGTCGGCGCGCGCCGGCCGCCGTGATATCGAGACTGATTTCGCGATTAGCGCCGATCTGCCGCCGCTGGTTGCCGGCGACCCCTTGCGCCTTCGCGCGGCGCTCGAGAATCTCGCCGACAATGCGGTGAAGTTCACCTCGGCGGGCAAGATTACCCTTGCCGTTGGCGCCGAACCGGCGGCGGACAATCGGCTTCGGCTGGTCTTCACATTCACCGACACCGGTATTGGCTTGAGCGCTTCCGACCTCAAGCGGCTGTTCCGGCCCTTCACACAGGCGAACGACAGCATCGCGCAGCGTTACGGCGGCGCCGGGCTCGGCCTCGTCTTCGTCAGGCGCATCGCCAAAGCCATGGGCGGCGACCTTGACGTTGTGAGTGCGCCCAACCAAGGCAGCACGTTCCGCCTCACCGTGTTGGTGGAGCGTGTCGCCGGCGCACCGGCGCAGGCGAAAGAAGTCAGAGCCGCAGCGCCCGCGCGAACCCTCACTATCCTTTGTGCCGAGGACAATCCATACGGGCGTGTGGTGATGAACACGATTCTGGGCGAGCTTGGCCATAAGGTGAATTTTGTCGAGAGCGGTGAAGCGGTCGTTCGGGCACTCGAGCAGGGTGGCTACGACGCCGTGCTGATGGATGTGAGTTTGGCGGGGCTGGACGGGCTTGCAGCGACGCGCCGTATCCGCGCTTTGCCGGGTGAATGGGCGAACGTGCCGATCATCGGTATTT
>DASTWX010000053.1:0-36813 GCA_035765795.1 Pseudolabrys sp.
CGCTATTCTGTTTGGAACTCACGTCGCGAGACCCATCTTGGCAGGCGGTCATGTGTACCGCCGACAACAGACCGGACATATGATCGCAAGCAAATCGCTCCGCTCCTGTTCCGCCTCTTGCAAGCGGGGGCCGTCCACATACGGATTCCGGGCTCGCGCCTTCGGCGCGCCCCGGAATGACCAAAGATGCGAAGGCCTCGATGATTCACGGCACCAACTTATAGCCGCCCGCTTCCGTCACCAGGATCGCGGGCGCGGCGGCATCCTTCTCCACCTTCTGCCGCAGCCGATAGATATGCGTTTCGAGCGTGTGCGTTGTGACGCCGGAGTTGTAACCCCATACCTCTTGCAGCAGCGTCTCCCGAGAGACCGGCTTCTGCCCCGCACGGTACAGATAGCGCAGAATCGCCGTCTCCTTTTCGGTCAGCCGCACCTTGCCGTTCTTCGGCGTGATCAGGACTTTCGAACTCGGCCGAAACGTGTAAGGGCCGATGGCGAACACCGCATCCTCGCTCGCTTCATGTTGGCGCAGTTGGGCACGGATGCGCGCCAACAGCACGGCGAAGCGGAAGGGCTTGGCGACATAATCGTTGGCGCCGGATTCCAGCCCGAGGATCGTATCGGAGTCCGTATCGTGGCCGGTGAGCATGATGATCGGCGCCTTGAAGCCGTTCTTGCGCAGGATGCGCACCGCCTCGCGCCCATCGACGTCAGGCAAGCCGACGTCCATGATCACCAGGTCGATGTGGCCGCCCTTGGCCTCCTGCACGCCTTTGGTGCCGCTATCCACGGAGATGGCGTCGAACTCCTCGTGCAGTGCCAGTTGCTCGACCAGCGCTTCGCGCAGCTCGGTATCGTCATCGACGATCAGGATGGTGCGCTTAGCGGACATCGGTCGGCGGTCCCCCGGGAGCGGCAAATCGGCCCCGTTTCAACGACATAAGCCGCAGTAGAGCATTCGGGGCTGAAAGGGCAAGCGGGAACTGGCATTTGCGCGCATCGGACGACCTCGCGGCCGCGGGCTTCGTTCGCGTGATCGGGGGACCCGACGCCACCTCCCGAATCAAAGCAGCACTGGAATCAATAGCTTGCTAGTATCCCCTCCGATGCGGGAGGCTGGAGAATGCACGTGCGATCGGTGCGCCTTCTCACGGTTCGGCGTCGGCCCGGCCGTCCTAGGCAGGGTTGGCTGACCGGGGCCGGCATGGCTATCCCGGTGGCGCTCGGGCGCACCGGTATCAAGGCCAACAAGTTCGAGGGCGACGGCGCTACTCCGCGCGGGCGCTTTCGGCTCAGGCGCTTGTGGTGGCGGGCCGATCGTCATCCCCGCCCAGCCACGCTGCTGCCTGTTCGCCGCATCCGTCCGGAAGACGGCTGGTGCGAGGACCCAACCGATCGCCGCTATAACCTTCCGGTGAGCATTTCGCGCGATTCGGCCGTGGACCGGCTTGCCCGCGCCGACGCGCTCTACGACTTCATCATCGAGCTCGACCACAACACTCGGCCGCGGGTCGCCCGCCGTGGCAGCGCCGTGTTCGTTCACGCCGCCCGGCCGGGCTTTGCGCCGACCGCCGGTTGCGTGGCGTTGAAGCTCGATGCATTGCGCAGGCTCCTTGCCCGGATCGGGCCGCACACGCGCATCGTGATTGAATAGCTGCAAAACGACAGCGGCGACCATTGCTTAAGCGTTGTACGATCGGCTCCCTCGCTCCCCGAAAATCGCGCTGCCGACGCGCACATGCGTCGCGCCAAGCTGGATCGCCGTGGCGAAATCCGCGCTCATGCCCATGGACAGCAATGCCAATCCGTTGCGCTTGGCAATTTTAGCGGTTAGCGCGAAATGCGGACCCGGCGCCTCCGCGGCCGGCGGAATACACATCAGCCCGGCGATCTCCAGGCCGTAGCTCTCGCGGCACGCCCGCAGGAACTGGTCGGCGTCTTGCGGCAGAACACCCGCTTTCTGCGGCTCGGCGCCGGTGTTGATCTCGACGAACAGTTGGGGTGTACGCCCCTGCCGATCAATCTCTTTCGCCAGCGCGGCGCATAAGCTCGGACGGTCGAGCGAATGGATGGCGTCAAACAGCGCCACGGCCTCCTTGGCCTTGTTCGATTGCAGAGGCCCAATCAAATGCAGCGACAGGCCGGAATACCTTTCCACGAGCGGCGGCCATTTGGCCTTTGCTTCTTGCACCCGATTCTCGCCGAACACGTGCTGGCCTGCGGCGATGACCGGCTCGATCAGGCCCGCGCCGTGCGTCTTCGACACCGCGATCAATGTCACAGTGCCGGGATCGCGCCCGGCATCGCGGCAGGCGCGCGCAATTTCGACGCGAACAGAGGCGAGGCTCGTCACAGGAGTTTCGTCAACCATTTGAGTGTCGCCGCCGGGCTTGTTCCGGCGATCCCGTAAGGAAGGGGGCAGGCCTTGCCTACCCAAGCAGGATGGGCCGGACAAGGCCGGCGTGCGCAGCCGACACACTTGCCCGACCTCGTCGGCCGGCCTACCTCTCGGCCATGCTCGATGCCGCCGCCAAGGCGCTGGTCCAGATGCTCACGCCCACCTTGCGCGGCGTGCTGATGAAGTCTGTGGCGCTGGCGCTGGCGCTTATCGTCATCGCCGGCATTGTCCTGCAACGCGTCCTGTCGTCGTTAGCCGAAAACGGCGCCCTATGGGCCGAGCACAGCGCAGGTTTCGCGCCTCATGCGGTGTGGTCGGCATTCGCGTGGATTTTGTCGATCATGGCCGGCCTGGGCATCATCACCGGCGCGTTGTTCCTGATGCCGGCGATGACGGCTTTCGTCGGCAGCTTTTTCGTCGATGAAACCGCCGACGCCGTCGAGCGCGAGTATTATCCGGCGCAGCCGCCTGGCCGCGCCCTGCCGTTTTTGCGGGGGCTCATCGAAGGGGTGAAGATCGCGTTTGTTTCGCTGCTGGTTTATTTTTTCGCGCTTCCCTTCGTGCTGTTCGCCGGCTTCGGCATCATCGTTCTGTTTTTGGCCAATTCATATCTGCTTGGCCGTGAATATTTCGAGCTCGCGGCCATGCGCTTCCGGCCGCCTTACGAAGCCAAGGCCATGCGAAAAGCCAATGGGACTTACGTCTTTCTCTGCGGCATGGTCATTGCCGTGTTCGTCTCCATTCCGGTCATCAATCTGGCGACCCCGGTCTTCGCCATGGCGTTCATGGTGCATATCCACAAGCGGCTTTCGGCGAAGGTGGAGTTCATTGGGGCGGCCTGGAGGCGCTAAGAACAGACTGCATGGTCATTCCGGGGGCGGCCCAACGGGCCCGCGCAAAGCGCGGCCCGATGGCAGGCTCGGCTGGAGCCCGGAATCCATAACCCCTGTCTTCGTTTTACAATTCGCACCGGGAGTATGGATTCCGGCCCTCGCTTCGCTCGGCCGGAATAACATCAGAGGGCTCCCCACTTACGACTTCGCCCGCAAATCGATCACGCGCTTGGCCTTGCCGAGCGAACGTTCGATTTTTTTCGGCTCGACCGTATCGACTGTAACCGTGACGCCGATCAGCGCCTTGATCCGTGCCGCAAGATCGCGGCTGCATTCCACGCGCTCGGATTCCGAGCTGGCATCCGGCCGCGCTTCGACCATCACGGTAACGGCATCGAGCCGCTCCATGCGCCGCAGTTCGATGACGAAATGCGCGGAGAGCCGCTTGTCGGCCAGGATGATCTCCTCGATCTGGCTCGGAAAGACATTCACCCCCCGCACAACCATCATGTCGTCGGTGCGACCCGTGACCTTTTCCATTCTGCGAAAGCGGCGCGCGGTACCGGGCAGCAGGCGCGTCAGATCGCGAGTGCGATAGCGAATGACCGGCATCGCCTCCTTGGTCAGCGAGGTGAACACCAGTTCGCCCGCTTCGCCGTCGGGCAGAACGGCGCCGGTCTCAGGGTCGATCACCTCCGGGTAGAAATGGTCCTCCCAGATATGCGGGCCGTCCTTGCTTTCGATGCACTCGCAGGCGACGCCGGGACCGATCACCTCCGACAAGCCGTAAATGTCGAGCGCGTGCATATCGAAGGCCTGCTCGATTTCGCGCCGCATCGCGTCCGTCCAGGGCTCCGCGCCAAACACGCCGATCTTGAGGGAGACATGCCGCGGATCGAGTCCTTGCGCGCGGAATTCGTCCAAAATCGCGAGCATGTAACTCGGCGTGACTAAGATGACGTCAGGCTTGAATTCGTCGATCAGCCGCACTTGCCGCTCGGTCATACCGCCGGAGACCGGCACCACGGTGCAGCCGAGCCGCTCCGCGCCGTAATGCACACCAAGCCCGCCGGTAAACAGGCCATAGCCGTAGGCGACATGCGCGATCATGCCCGGCCGCACGCCGCTTGCGCGCAGGCTGCGGGCGCAGACGTCCGCCCAGGTGGCGAGGTCACGTGCGCTGTAGCCGACCACGGTCGGTTTGCCGGTGGTGCCCGAGGAGGCGTGGATGCGCACGACCTGCTCGCGCGGTACCGCGAACATGCCGAACGGATAGTTCTTGCGCAGGTCGTCCTTGCTCGTCAGCGGCAGCCGCGCAATGTCCGACAGCTGCTTTATATCGTCGGGATGCACACCGGCCACATCAAAGGCGGCGCGGTAGTGCGCGACATTCGCGTAAGCGTGCCTGACGGTCCATTTCAACCGGTCAAGCTGCAGCGCGGTGAGTTCGTCGCGCGATGCAATTTCGATCGGCTCGAGATCACCGTGGGACGGCGCCAGATCGGCAGCGGTCGGCTTGGCGGTCATCGGCGCCTTCCTCACATCTTGCGCTGCGCTGCGTTCCAATGCTTCTCAAGATTGGCGATCAGCGCCGGGCTGAAGTGGCAATAGGCCTGCTCGCGGCAATAAACCGCCATATAACGCCGGAAAAGATCGAGCGGCTCTTCGCCGACGCGGATGGCGCGGCGATTGCCGGCGGCGCTGACAACGCCCGAGCCGGTGAAGTCCTCGACAACGCGCTCGATCGCTTGATCCATCTCGTCCGGCGGCACGATCAGGTCGCAGATCATGCGGCCTTCCGGCGTATCGCAATCGAGCCGCCGTCCCATCAGGATCGCTTGGCGCGTGATTCGATCGCCGACGAAACGCGGCATCCGCAGGTTGGCCGCGCCGGGGATGATCCCTTCCTTGCGGGCGGGCAAGGTCATGTAAGCGTCGCGGCCAGCGACGACGTAATCCATAGCGAGCAAAATCTGGCAGCCGCCGCCGATCGCCCAGGCATCGAGTCCCGCGATCCACGGCTTCTCGCATGTACCGCCGTAAATTTCGTCCGGACCGAGCCCATCAGCGAGGGCGACGCCGCGAAACATCTTGTTCACGACGCCCATGTCGCGACGGATGTACCAGAGATACGGAATTTTGCCGCGGTAGATATGGGTGAGATTGATCCCGCTGGAAAAAATGCGGCGGCCCTTGTATTTCGGGTGCTCGACGATATCGCCGCGCAAGACGCATATCTGGCTGATCGGATCGAGGATCGCTATGTCGGCCGCGGTTTCGGTCTCCGCGAGCGTACCATCGTCTTCTGCATTGAGATAGCGCGGGTTGTGCACGGTCACGACGGCCGCGTTGCCTTGCCGCTCGACCCGGGCCGAGCCGAAATCAACCATGCCGATTTTGATGAACGCATCGATGCGCTCGAGCGCTTCGGGCTTCGGCCGCAGCATGGCCTCGCAGAGATGCATGCCCGCTTGCGGCAGCGCCAGCACGTGCGCAAGGAAAATGCCCTGGTCGATTTCGACGCCGTCCTTCTCGCTTTGCATCAGCGTACTTTCGGCATCGACCTGCTTCTGCGTCGGCGTCAGCCCCGGTACGAGCTTTGCGGCCTCGTAGACGAGGCTCTCCACGCGCGGGAAATTAGCGAGGTTCTTTGTCAGCTTCCGGTAGAGTGTGTCGGCGTGATGGCTGAGGAAATGCTCGCGCGCTTGGCGGCACACCGATAGAATCAGCTCAGCCGCGTTCTGTTGCTCCGCAGTTCGCGCCGGCTTCTTCGGTAATTTGGCGAGAAGATCGGCACCGGCCCGCCAGAATCTCTTGCCGGCCGCGGTATCGCGCTTGAGATTGCCGCTAATGCGATAGCGCGCCTTGTGCCAGGCCGCAGCGGTCTTGGGCAGGCCCGCGCGTTCAAAGCGGGTCTTGGCATCGGCCCGATCGACGAGCCTGCCGCTGCTTGAGCCCTCCATGATCCGCTCCTGCGATTTTGTTATGCGACGGTTTTTCCCGGCCACTTGCACAGATCGGCAATAATGCACCGCTCGCACAAGGGCTTGCGCGCCACGCAAGTGTAGCGTCCGTGCAGAATAAGCCAATGGTGAGCGTGAAGCTTGAACTCGTCCGGCACGACCCGCTCGAGCTTCTGCTCGACCTCGAGCGGGGTCTTGCCGGTGGCGAGCCCGGTGCGGTTACCGACGCGAAAGATGTGCGTATCGACCGCGATAGTCGGCTCGCCGAAGGCGACGTTGAGCACGACGTTGGCGGTCTTGCGCCCGACGCCGGGGAGCGCCTCCAACGCCTCGCGCGAGGGCGGCACCTTTCCGCGGTGCTCGGCCACGAGCTGGCGGGACAATGCGACCACGTTCTTCGCTTTGGTGCGATAAAGGCCGATCGTTTTAATCAAGTCACGCACCCGCGCCTCGCCGAGAGCAGCCATCTTCTCTGGCGTGTCGGCGGCGGCAAAAAGCGCGGGCGTCGCCTTGTTGACGCCGGCGTCGGTCGCTTGCGCCGAAAGCACGACTGCGGCCAGAAGCGTGAACGGGTTAAGATGCTCGAGTTCGGTCTTCGGCTCCGGATTGGCCGCCCGGAACCGGCGGAACGCCTCGGCAATCTCCGCCGTTGTCCATTGTGGCATAGCGCCCGCGGCGGCCTTGGCGTCGGCCGCCAGCCGCGTCGACCGCGGTTTCACTTTGGCTTTCGGTTTTTTGCGCGTTGCGGGCGCCGTCTTGCGGGCCGTAGGCTTATCTGCCGTGGACTTGCGGGTCGGCTTTCGCGCCATGAACCTAGGGTATACTGAGCGTCATGACCGCCGACAACGACGACGATCTCGAACCCACCATCTTTTCGGCCGTGATCACGCCGCACCGTTCGCTCGGCGGCACCGGATTCTTGATTTTGATGGCGGGCTACGGACTCGCCAGCTTCGGCGCCGGGGTTGCCTTCCTGTTGATGGGCGCCTGGCCGGTATTCGGTTTCATGGGGCTCGACGCGGTCCTGCTCTATTTCGCGTTCAGAATCAACTACAGCCGCGCGGCGGCCTACGAGGAGGTCACGGTAACCCCCGTCGCTCTCAAGGTGCGCAAGGTGAGCCACCGGGGCGCGGTGCGCGAATGGGTGCTCAACCCGCTGTGGGTGCGGCTCGAAAAGGTGGTGCAGGAGGAATTCGGCATCGAGCGCCTGCTGCTCGTTTCGCGGGGCAAGCAATTGTCGGTCGCGGGCTTCCTCAGCCCGGATGAAAAGGCGAGCTTCGCCAAGGCGCTCGGCGCAGCGCTCAACGAAGCCAAGCGCGGCGTGACCCGGACGGTGCTGCCCTGATCCGCCCTCATTCTGAGGAGCCGCGCGGAACGCGCGGCGTCTCGAAGAATGCGGGCGGCCCCATGGTTCGAGACGCGCTGCTCCGCAGCGCTCCTCACCATGAGGCCGCGATAGCAGAAATCGGGTGGCAGGCGGGACTGCTCCGCTCTAAATCAGCCGCATGACCATGACCCTGAACACCCATGCCCCGCGCACGTCCCACGTCGGACCGCTGTCGACCGCGGCCAGCGACTATGACGTCGTGCGCCGGGCCATCGCACACATCCGCGGCAACTGGCGGGCGCAACCGGAGATCGAAGAGATCGCCGAAGCTTCCGGCGTGACCGCGACCGAATTACATCACCTGTTCCGCCGCTGGTGCGGTCTGACGCCGAAGGCGTTTCTCCAGGCGCTGACGCTCAACAATGCACGCGAGCTGCTGCGCTCATCGGCAAGCGTATTGGACACGGCTTACGAGGTCGGCTTGTCCGGTCCCGGCAGGCTGCACGACCTGTTCGTCACACATGAGGCCATGTCGCCGGGCGAATGGAAGGCCGGAGGCGAAGGGCTCGCCCTCACCTACGGTTTCCATCCGAGCCCGTTCGGGACCGCGCTCATCATGACGACGCCGCGCGGGCTTGCCGGACTCGCGCTGGCCGATCCCGGCAAAGAACGCGCCGCGCTCAAGGACATGCGCGCACGGTGGCCGAAGGCGCGCACCATCGAAGATACCGCCGCCACGGCGCCGATCGCCCGGCGCATCTTCGACGTGACGCAATGGCGGCCCGAGCAGCCGTTGCGCGTCGTTCTCATCGGCACCGATTTCGAGGTGCGCGTCTGGGAAAAGCTCCTCGACATTCCGATCGGCAGACTGACCAGCTATTCCGATCTCGCCAAGCAAGCGGGCGTGCCGAAGGCCGCGCGCGCGGTCGGCGCCGCCGTCGGTAAAAACCCGATCTGTTTCGTGGTGCCGTGCCACCGCGTCGTCGGCAAGAACGGCGACATCACCGGCTATCACTGGGGTATCACGCGCAAGCGCGCGATGCTGGGCTGGGAGGCGGGAATGGCGGCCAGCGCTTAGAGCGGGTTCACCCGTCATTGCGAGGCGCGCAGCGCCGAAGCAATCCAGGTTCATCTCGTTCTGGATTGCTTCGTCGCGCGTCGGCTTCGCCTTGCGCTCCTCGCAATGACGGCGGATATTATTTCGACCGGATCACTCTCCAGGCCGGCCGAATAAAAAACCTTATGGCAACGGCAGATCGAGAAGCCAGCCGAAGCCGCCGTAGGCGATGGCGAAGACGGCGACGCCTGTGATGATTCCGGTCGCCGTCGCGCGCCGGCTGTCGAGCAGGACGACGCCCGCGGCGGAGAAAATCGCGAGCATCAACGCCATTCCGATCCATGGCGTCAAAATGGCAGCGGCCACAGCCATGGCAACGAAGGCCGGTACCTTTAGGGAGACCGCGCCGACGTCCGCAGCCCGTCCCGCCAGCGATTGGACGAGATAGAGAGCGGCCAGCACCATGCCGAGGATAGCGATGGCCACCGGCAGTTGGGCCGGCCCGACATCGCCGGGCAACGGGCTCTTCGGCAACGCGAGCGCCTCGTAAAGATAGGCTGCGTTGAAGAGCAGAAAGACAAAGGCGATCGCCGCCTCGATAGATCGTTTCATGGAGGGCAACCGATAAGTTCGGCTGCGGCCCCTTTGGGCCGCAGCCGACCGGCTCACTTGCTGTAGCCGGCTTCCTTCAGGAATTTTCTTTGCTTGGTGAGTTGCTTCTCCGCCAGGCCTTCGAAAGCAGCATCTTTGATCGAAATATCTTCCTGCTTCTGCCGCTTCATGAAGGCTTTCCATTCATCGCTCGCCTGAACTTTATCGAGCGCCCTCTGGATCGCGGCGACCACGTCGTCCGGCGTTCCGGCTTTGACCGATACACCACGCCAGACGAACCCATCGAGATCGTAGCTCTGCTCTTTGAATGTGGGCACCTTCGGGAAGTAGTCGGAGCGCTTTTCGGTCGAGACGCCGAGAAGGCGGATATCGCCGCTCTCAACCTGAGACAGGCCGCTGGAAGGCGTCATCATCGCTGCATCGAGGTGATTGCCCATCAGCGCGAGAGCGACCTTGCCTGACGCGTCATAAGGTATCCAGCCGCTCTTGAAGCCGGCAAGATCCATGAACTGGTAGAGCATATATTGATGAAAGCCCCCCGTCCCGTAGCCGCCGACGCGCAGGGCTTGCGGGTTTTTCTTCATCGTCTCCACGAAGTCCTTGGCACTCTTCAGTTTGCTGTCCTTGCGCACGGCGAGCGACGACGGTTCGCCCTGCATCGCGCGCACGAAACGCAACTGGTTGAGCTTGTAAGGAATAAGACCGCGGGCGATTGCGAATGTCAGCGTGCTCGTGTGCACCAGAATGTGGTAGCCATCCGCGGGCTGACTGAAGACATACGCCATCCCGATAGCGCCGCTGCCACCGGGCCGGTTCTCGACCTTCGTCTGCCAACCGGCTTTCTCGTCCAGAAGCTTAGCCAACTCCCGGCCATACGTGTCGAGCGCACCGCCGGCGCCGGACCAGACGACCAGCGTCACCCGATGCGCCGGAAACTCCTCGGCCCGCGCAGCCGAAGCCATACCGAGCGCCATAGACAGCGCGGCGGCCGCCAGTGCCTTACGCCAATGTGATGACATCCATCTGCTCCTTCTTGTCTAGCTTTGATTTACTTGCGACAGTTTCGAACGCCTCTGCTCCGCGGCGGCGCGAAAAAGCGGGAACAGGAGGCTCGCCGCACTCAGTACGAGGAAAAGCAGACTGAGCGGCGATGTCACGAAAATCGCGTAACTGCCGTGTGAGGTGACCAGCGCGGTTCGGTAGTTCGTCTCGACGAGGTAGCCCAGAACCATGGCAAGCACGATCGGCGCCATCGAGAAACCGAACTTCTTGAGCACGTATCCCAGCACACCGAACGCCAGCGTCGTATAGACGTCGAACATCAGGTTGCGCAGCGCGAATGCACCGAGCATCGCCAGGATCACGATGCCCACGGCAATCACCGAATTGGGCAGCTTGAGCACGCGCGACCAAACCGGAAGCAGCGCCGAGCCGACCAGGAACAGCGCGACTACGGTCATCAGAAGGCCCCACAGAACGGTATTGACCAACACCGGAGCACTGGAAAACAGCTCCGGCCCCGGTCGCAATCCGTGCAGGACAAGCGCACCAACCAACACGGCCGTTGTGGGCGAACCGGGCACGCCCAGCGCCATTAACGGAATGAGCGCGCCGCCGACGGTCGCATTATTGGCGGACTCCGGCGCAGCCACGCCCGCTGGATCGCCCTTGCCGAACGTCAAGGCGTTCCGCCCCCGCCGGCGCGAAAAATCATACGACACCCAGCAGGCGATGCTGCCGCCGACGCCCGGAAGGATGCCGAGCAACGTACCGATCACGGATCCCGACGCGATCGTGGTCCAAAGCTCGCGCCATTGCCGCCAGGAAAGCAGCGCAAACCGCACCTCCGACATGGCGGTACGGCGCTCACCCTGGCCGCCTTCGGCGAGCACGAAGGCCTCCGATACGGCGAAAAGGCCGATGAGCGTGGTCAGAAAGGGAATGCCTTCGTAGAGTTCTGTCACCCCGAAGGTGAAGCGCGGCGTTCCCGAGATCGGATCGATCCCGATCGTCGTGATGGCAAGGCCCATCGCGCCTGCGAGCAGGCCCTTGACGAGCGAGCCTGTCGACAAGGAGGCAACCGACGTCAATCCAAAGAGTCCGACCGAGAAATAAGCCGCCGGACCAAACTGAAGCGCAAGCGAAGCAAGCGGTTTCGCGAGCACAAGAAGCGCAAGGGCTCCGACCAAGCCGCCGACACACGAAGCGCTGAGGGAAATGGCCAGCGCTTCGGCCGCCTTTCCCTTCTGCGTCATCGCATAGCCGTCGAGCGTGGTGGCGGCGGCCGCAGCCGTGCCTGGCGTCGACAGAAGAATCGCGCTGACGGAGCCGCCGTATTCCGCCGCCATATAGAGTGCGACGAGCATCAGCATGCTCAGTTCCGGCGGCATGTTGTAGGTGAACGGGATGAGCAGGCTGATCCCGATCGATGGCCCGAGGCCGGGCAAAGCGCCCACCACGACGCCGATTGCCGTCCCGGCCAGCAGGCAGCCGATGCCGGCAAGGCTGAAGATCACCCCAAACGCATCGATCATCCCGAACCGCCCCCAATCGCACTTACGGACCGGGCCCGCCGCGCGTTATTTCAGGGGACATCGGATAAGGCGCGGCTCATCGAAGATCAACCTTCGTGACACGGGGGAACTCGCGAGTTCCAATTTGCCTTCGCACAGGAACGCCTAACGCGGGAGCCGCGTTATGTCGCCGTGGAACTACAAAGGAGGCAAAACATGCGAGTTCGATTTGCCATAGCGCTTACGGCCGCGGTTGCGATGGCGCCGGGCGTAGCCCTGGCGGGAAGCTATGCGGCCCATGATGCAGCGACCGACGCGGCGGTCGGCGGGGCTGTTGCCGGACCGGCCGGCGCCGCGGCTGGCGCTGTTGTGGGCGGTACGCTTGGTGCGGCGGCTGATGCGGCGACAGCCATTGTAACTCCGCCGCCGCCACCTGTGGTGACTTATGTGCAGCGGGAAGACATCCCGTCAGTAGCGGTACAGGAGGAGGTGGTTGTCGGTCAGCCGCTGCCGCGCACTGTCGTGTTGCATCCAGTACCTAAGTACCATTATGAATACGCCATCGTGAACCATAAGCGGGTTATCGTGAACCCGAAGACCCGCACGGTGGTGAAGATCATCGACTAGGCGCGAACGACTCCACCCAGGGGCGGCTTGGGGCGACTGGGGCGACGGGAAAAGCTCCGCCACTTCGGCGGAGCTTTTTCTTTTTTCGGCCGGCGCAAGAGCAGGGGCGCGGCACGCCCCGCCCTGCCGGAAATTCAAGCCCTATGCCGCCAGATCGAGCTTCGACGCCACGGTCGAATCGGCATTGAGGCGGTAGATCATCGGCACGCCGGTCGCGATCTCCCGTTTCACAATCCCTTCGGGAGAGAGCCGGTCGAGCACCATCACCAGCGCGCGCAGCGAATTGCCGTGCGCCGCCACCAGCACGCGTTGCCCGCGCAGCACCGCCGGCAGAATTTCTTGCACGTAATAAGGCAGGACGCGGGCCGCGGTATCGCGCAAAGATTCTCCGCCCGGAGGCGACACGTCATAGGAGCGCCTCCAGATATGTACCTGCTCCTCGCCCCATTTGGCGCGTGCATCGTCCTTGTTGAGGCCGGAAAGGTCGCCGTAATCGCGCTCGTTCAGTGCCTGGTCCTTGGTGATCGGAATTCCTGTCTGACCCATCTCCTCCAGCATCAGATCCAACGTACGCTGCGCACGGACCAGCGCCGAGGTATAGGCGACATCGAAGCGGAGGCCTTGTGCCTTCAGCTTGCGGCCGGCCTCGCGCGCTTCCTTCACGCCTTGCGGGCTCAAGTCGACATCGCGCCAGCCGGTAAACAGGTTTTTCAGGTTCCACTCGCTCTGGCCGTGACGGACAAGCACGAGAAGGCGGTCGCTCATGGCAGAAAAGCCCCATGAAATTGCTCATTGTCGGTGTTGCGCCGACGGTCCATCTTTCAGAGCAGATAATCGGCCGGGTCAAGCCCGACAGCTCTGAGGGAGGGGAAGTATGGCCGGTGAGGACGGCGAGGGCCTCGACCTGTTATGGCCGACGGTGATGTTGCGGCGGACGTTGCCGGGCGCCGAGGTGGCCAATCCTGCGCTCGCCGACTACATCCTTGCGCTCGAGGAGGACAACCGTGCCCTCACCACCGACTATCGCGCCGGAAACTTCCTGACCGCCGCGCATCCGGCCGTGGAATGGCTGCGGGATTGTGTCAACCGCACCACAGCCGAATATTTCCGTCAGCTCAAAATGGCCTACGCCATCGATTGGACGGTGCACGGCTGGGCCAACGTGAACCGGCTGGGCGATTATCACGACCCGCACAACCACCCGCACTGCTATCTTTCGGGAACGTATTACGTGCAAGTGCCGACCGATCGCGCGCCGTTGCGCACTCGCTCCGACGTGCGGCCGGGCTGCATCACCTTCTACGATCCGCGCGGGCCGGCGGTAAACACGGGCGCCATTCGCGGCGATCCTTACATTGAGCCGGAACACACGGTGCAGCCGCGACCGGGACAAATATTGCTGTGGCCTGCGTTTCTGATGCACTTCGTGCACCCGAACCTGAGCGAGACGCCGCGCATCAGCATCAGCTTCAACGTGATGCTCAAATGGTCGGATGCTTATCTGCCGGAGCAGGGGTGATGGCTGTCATTCCGGGCCGGCCGAAGGCCGGAGCCCGGAATCCAGAGCGACAACCGCAGGCAGGTGTGCCTCTGGATTCCGGGTTCACGCGCTGCTCGTGTGCCCCGGAATGACTGCATGGAGTCAAAAATCTTTGAGCCCCAACACATCCATCATCGAATAAAGCCCCGGCTTCTGCTCGCGCGCCCACAGCGCCGCGTGCAATGCGCCGCGGGCGAAGATCATGCGATCCTCCGCCTTGTGGGCGAGCTCGATACGCTCGGCAGGGCCGGCGAAAATCACGGTATGCTCGCCGACCACCGTGCCGCCGCGTAACGACGCAAAACCGATATCGCCGGATCGACGCGCCCCTGTGTGGCCGTCGCGACCGCGTTCGGAGCGCTGCGCAAGATCGATGCGGCGGCCCGCCGCTGCCGCCTCGCCGAGCAGCAGCGCAGTGCCGGACGGTGCGTCCACCTTTCTATTGTGGTGCATCTCGACGATCTCGATATCGAAGGCCTCGTCAAGCGTTGCGGCCACGCGCTTTGCCAGCGCGGCCAACAAATTGACGCCGAGACTCATATTGCCTGACTTCACGATGACCGCACGGGCAGCGGCCTCTTTGATCTTGGCTTCCTGCGCGTCATTCAACCCCGTGGTGCCGATGATGTGCGTCTTGCCGTTTTGGGCGGCGAGCGCGGCAAGCGCCAACGTGGCGGCAGGCGTAGTGAAGTCGATGATGCCATCCGCCTTGCCGAGCAGGTCCGCGGCATCGCTCCTTAGCTTGATTTTATTTTCGCCAATGCCCGCCAGCACGCCGGCGTCCTGCCCGATTAACGGCGAGTCCGCATCTTCCAGCGCGCCGGTCAGAACCAAGCCTTTGTGGTCAGCGATCGCCTTCACCAGCGTGCGGCCCATGCGGCCGCCCGCCCCGGCGACAATCAAACGCATTTCGGGCATCATAATTTCTCCGAATGTCAAGATTGCGGGGCCTCGTCGTAACCTTCGATGACGATGATGTCGGCCACCGCGTTGGCCTGGCGAATTTTCATGTTGGCCTGATATTCAGGGGAATTGTAGCAGGCGAGCGCCGTTTCATAGTCGGCGAATTCAATCACCACGTTGCGCGCGCGGCTCGTGCCTTCAGGGCAATGGAAACGTCCGCCACGCACGACGAACTTGCCGCCGAACTTGTCGAAGATCGGCCCGTTGGCCAGTGCGTAGGGCTTGTAGCCCTCTTCGTTATGCACGTCGACGCGCCCAATCCAATAACCTTTCGCCATTGCTCCCCTCCTGGCTTGTCATTCCGGGCGCGTGCCAACGGGTCCGTGCCATAAGCGCGTTTACGCGCGCCTTCGACGTGCTATGGTGCGGCCCGATGATAAACTCCGCACGCGCACCATGATCATTCGGCGGCCGCCTCTTCGATCTCGCAAACGATTTGCTCCGCCGACGCTTTCGGATCGCTAGCCGCCACGATCGGCCGCCCTACCACCAGATAATCGGCCCCGGCCTTGATGGCGCGCGCCGGCGTCATCACGCGCTTCTGGTCACCAGTGGCGCTCCCCGCCGGCCGGATGCCGGGCGTGACCAATGTCATGCCGGGCCCGGTAATTTCGCGCAGGCCGACGGCTTCTTCCGCCGAGCAGACCAATCCGTCCACGCCGATATCGCGCGCCTGCTGGGCGCGCGCGCCGGCGAGCTCGGCTACGCTCATGTCGTAACCGGCGGCGGCGAGATCGCTATCGTCATAGGAAGTGAGCACCGTCACGGCGAGGATGCGCAGGCGCGAGCCACGCGCGCCTTCCACCGCGGCTTTCATCGTCTGGGGGTAGGCGTGCACGGTGACAAAGGTGACGCCGAAGGCGGCGACGCTCTCAACCCCCTTCTGCACCGTGTTGCCGATGTCGTGCAGCTTGAGGTCGAGAAACACCTGTTTTCCGGCGGCAACCAGCTCGGTGGCGAGAGAAAGTCCGCCGGCGAAGGCAAGTTGATAACCGACTTTGTAAAAGGAAACGCTGTCGCCGAGCGTCGCGACCAAGCTTTCGGCTTTGCGGACCGAGGGCACATCAAGTGCGACAATCAGGCGTTCGCGCGCGTCCAAAACCACTTCTGCTTTCTCACATCATCAGCCGCGCCACCTCGACCAGACGGTCAAGCTCGGCATGGAACAGGTTTTTTGTATGAACGTCGACAATGTTGCCCATGTCGTCGAATGCGGTGGCCGCGTCGGCGATCGCGACCTGCTCCGGAATGACCAAGGCGCCGCAGCCGACCTCGAGGATTTGCCGTAGCGCAAGCAGTGCGAACGGCCCGCCCGATCGGCTGATGGCGCAGTTGCCGATAGCGAATACACGATTCCGGAAGACGGCACCTGCAGGACCGCCACCTTCACGAACGTGGGAAACCCAGTCGATCGCGTTTTTCAACAGCGGCGTCACGGAGGCGCTGTATTCACCGGCGGCGATGAACACCCCTTGGTGAGCGCCGATCATTTGCCTGAGCCGCAATGCATGCGGCGGCGATCCTGTGTGAATATCGAAATCGGGGTCGTAGATCGGCAACGGATAGTCGGCAAGCGAAATGCGGGTCACCTCGACGTCGGCGAGCGTCAGTTCCTTGGCCGCCAGCGCGGCAAGCTGGGTGTTGTAGGAGCCGGCGCGAATCGAACCGGAGAAAACAAGTATTTTCGGCACGGACATTCGGAGATGGGTTTCAAAGAACGGAGGTCAGATTAGCGAGAATTCCGCCGCTCGTCCGCTATCTGTCCTCCGTCACCTGTCCCCTGATTTCCGATAGACCCACACGCGCGCCGGCGGCACGTTCAGCCAGATCAGGTTGGATGCTTCCGCCGTGATGCCGCCAAGCGTCTTCGGGATCGGCGGCAACACGCCGTAGGTGAATTGCACGAAGGGAGCGGCCGGCGCGGTAACCGCCATCACATCCGCGATCAGCCGAAGCCGCGTGCGCAAAGGCTTGGTCAGCAACGGCAGGCTCGACACGATGGCCGCGGCCGGATGCCGGAGATAAGGCTGCAACAGCCGGCGCAGGCGATAAGCATCGCCCTGCACCACCATGGCCGCCGGATAGCGGTTGCGTAGCAGGCGGCAGAAGTGATGGTTGAATTCAACAAGCACCAGCCGAGCCGGATCGATACCTTGCGTCACCAAGGCTTCGGTGACCGGACCGGTGCCGGGACCAAGTTCGATGATGGGGCCTTCTTCACGCGGATCGACGTAGCGCGCCATGGTGCGAGCCAAAGCCTTGCCGGAAGGCATAACGGCGCCGGTGCGCAACGGCTTTTCGATCCAGGAACGGATGAACTGCATCTCGTCGTCGAGACGCAGGGGTTTCTTGGCGAGGGACGGCTGAGGAGACATGCAAGTGGCTTCGCACCGGTAGGCGGTTTACCTCGGCCCACGGGGCCACACCGGTACAGACCGGCGGGCGAGGGGTCAAGCTGGCTAGCTCGCTTGGCTGCTACCGCTCGCCAAGCTATCCAGGAACTCCTTCACCTTGCTGAAAAATCCGGCCGATTCCGGTTGGGTGGTATCGGACGACAGCTTGTCGAATTCCATCAGCAATTCGCGCTGGCGCCTGGTCAGGTTCTGTGGCGTCTCGACAGCGACTTGCACATACATGTCGCCGGTCTGCTTTGATCGCAGGACAGGCATGCCTTTGCTTGAGAGGCGGAAGCGGCGGCCGGACTGGGTCCCGGAGGGCACTTTGACCCGCGCCTTGCTGCCGTCGATCGCCGGCACCTCGAACTCACCGCCGAGTGCAGCCGTCACCATCGAGATCGGCACGCGGCAGTGCAGGTCCGCGCCATCGCGTTGAAAGAACTCGTGGGGAAGGATCGAAAGAAATATATAAAGATCACCCGGCGGGCCGCCACGCACGCCGGCTTCGCCCTCGCCCGCCAGACGGATACGCGTGCCGTCTTCGACTCCCGCCGGAATGTTGACCGACAGCGAACGATCGCGGGTGATACGGCCGGCGCCGGAGCAGTTCGGGCAAGGGTCGTCGATGACTTGTCCGCGGCCTTGGCAGGCCGGGCACGTGCGCTCCAACGTGAAAAATCCTTGCGCATGGCGCACGCGGCCGGCGCCGCCGCAGGTAGCGCAAGTCTTCGGCTTGGTGCCGGGCTTAGCGCCCGAGCCCGAGCACGCTTCGCAGGTCACCGACGTTGGAATGCGGATTTGCGCGGTCTTGCCCGCGAAAGCCTCTTCGAGGCTGATCTCCATATTGTAGCGCAGATCGGAGCCGCGTTCGCGGCCCGACGCACGGCCGCCGCCGCGCCGGCCACCGCCCATGCCGAACAGATCATCGAAGATATCGGCAAAAGTGCTGGCGAAATCGGCGCCAAAGCCGGCGCCACCGCCGCCCTGCTCGAACGCGGCGTGGCCATATCGGTCATAGGCCGCACGTTTATTGCTGTCCTTGAGGACATCGTAAGCTTCGTTGATTTCCTTGAATTTGTGCTCGCACGCAGCGTCGCCGGGATTGCGATCCGGATGATGCTGCATCGCAAGCTTGCGAAACGCCGCCTTCAATTCAATGTCGGTGCAGTTCCGCGAAACACCAAGGATTTCGTAGTAATCGCGCTTGGACATGCCGGTTTGCTTATCCTATTGCCTCGTCCTGAGGAGCGATCCGCAGGATCGCGTCTCGAAGGACGAGGGCCCCCTGGCCATCGTGCAAACGCCGTGGCCCTCATCCTTCGAGACGGCCGGAGCCTGCCCCCGGGCGGCGCTCCGCGCCGACCCGGTGGGCCTCCTCAGGATGAGGGCCATACCGTGGCTCCCGATTGTTAAGCAGACTTCTTTTTGTCGTCGTCGACTTCCGTGAATTCGGCGTCGACCACGTCTTCCTTTTTCTCCTCGGCACTGCCTTCGCCCGCACCCGCGGCAGCAGAGCTTTCCTGCTGCTGTTTGTACATGGCTTCGCCCAGCTTCATTGAGGCTTGGGCCAGCGCGTTGGTCTTGGCCTGGATAGCATCGGCGTCGTCGCCCTTAAGCGCCTCTTTCAAGTCGGCCATCGCGTTTTCGATCGCATTGCGCTCGACCTCGGCGACCTTGGAGCCGTGCTCCGCGAGCGCTTTTTCGGTCGAATGAACCAGTGCTTCCGCATGGTTTTTCGCCTCGACCGCCGCCTTGCGCTTCTTGTCTTCCTCGGCGTGGGCTTCGGCGTCCTTCACCATCTTGTCGATGTCGGCTTCCGACAGGCCGCCAGAGGCCTGGATGCGGATTTGCTGCTCCTTGCCGGTGGCTTTGTCCTTGGCCGACACGTTGACGATGCCGTTGGCGTCGATGTCGAAGGCGACCTCGATCTGCGGCACGCCGCGCGGCGCCGGCGGGATGCCGACCAGGTCGAACTGGCCGAGCATCTTGTTGTCGGCGGCCATTTCACGCTCGCCCTGGAAAACCCGGATGGTCACCGCATTCTGGCTGTCCTCGGCCGTGGAGAACACCTGGCTCTTCTTGGTCGGGATGGTGGTGTTGCGGTCGATGATGCGGGTGAACACGCCGCCCAAGGTCTCGATGCCGAGCGAGAGCGGGGTCACGTCGAGCAAGAGCACGTCCTTCACGTCGCCTTGCAGCACGCCGGCCTGGATGGCGGCGCCGATGGCGACCACCTCGTCCGGGTTGACACCCTTGTGCGGCTCCTTACCGAAGAACTGCTTCACGACCTCCTGCACCTTCGGCATGCGCGTCATGCCGCCGACCAGGACCACCTCGTTGATCTCGCCCGCCGAGATGCCGGCGTCCTTGATCGCCTTGCGGCAGGGCTCGACCGTCCTCTGGATAAGGTCGTCGACCAGCGCTTCGAGCTTGGCGCGCGTGAGCTTGATCGTCAGGTGCTTCGGACCCGAGGCATCCGCCGTGATGAACGGCAGGTTGATCTCGGTCTGCGTGGTGGACGAGAGCTCGATTTTTGCCTTTTCGGCAGCTTCCTTCAGCCGTTGCAGCGCGAGCTTGTCGCGGCGCAGATCGATTCCCTGCTCCTTCTGGAATTCGTCGGCGAGATAATTGACCAAGCGCATGTCGAAGTCTTCGCCGCCCAGGAACGTATCACCGTTCGTGGATTTCACCTCGAACACGCCGTCGCCGATCTCGAGAATGGAAATATCGAACGTGCCGCCACCGAGATCGTAGACCGCGATGGTGCCGTTCTTCTGCTTGTCCAGGCCGTAGGCGAGCGCCGCCGCCGTCGGCTCGTTGATGATGCGCAGCACCTCAAGCCCGGCGATCTTGCCGGCATCCTTGGTCGCTTGGCGCTGGGCGTCATTGAAGTAAGCCGGGACGGTGATAACGGCCTGCTCAACCTTTTGCCCGAGATGAGCTTCCGCCGTTTCCTTCATCTTCTGAAGGATAAAGGCGGAGATCTGCGAGGGCGAATACGTTTTGCCGTCGATCTCGACCCATGCGTCGCCGTTGCCGGCTTTCGCGATTTTATAAGGGACGAGTTTCTTGTCCTTTTCCACCATCGGGTCTTCGTAGCGCCGGCCGATCAGCCGCTTGACCGCGAAGATGGTCTTTTCCGGATTGGTGACCGCCTGGCGCTTGGCCGGCTGGCCAACGAGCCGCTCGCCGTCGTCCGTAAAAGCGACGATCGAGGGCGTCGTACGCATGCCTTCGGCGTTCTCGATCACTTTCGGCGTTTTGCCTTCCATCACAGCGACGCACGAGTTGGTCGTGCCGAGGTCGATGCCGATGACCTTGCCCATAGTTGTTCCTCTCAAATTGCGGCAGGCCGGCCGGGCCTCTTGGCGCCCGAATAGGATTGTCGGCGGCTCGCCCGCTGACCCCCTCGTCCAGCCCCCTGGATACGCGATTCGCCGCCATTTGGCGGCTCAATGGCTCATATAGGAGGGCGGCCGGGGGCCGCAAGCGGGCCGGTCACGAATCCGCGAGCGCCCTCCAGGGGATGTCGCCGTAGTGCGGTCGCAAACACATGCTCGCTTCCGGCGCCACCCTTGGCTACTGAGTCCAGCCCGGCCCTGAAGGACGTTTCAAGCATGTACCGATTGTTCGCTCCCGCCCTCGTTAACGTGATCACGGCGGCGGCCATCCCGCTATGGGCAACGGTGGCCGTGGCCAAGCCGGTGTTTCCGACCGGTCTCCGGGTGGGCCTCGAATTGCCGGCAGGACTCACCGTCAGCCGTCGCTTTCCCGGTTTTGAGGACCCGGCCCGTCATGTCGCCGTCGCGATTTTCGAGCTGCCGGCCTCAGGCTATGACAAGTTGATCCGCTCGGCCACCGCCGACCAGCAGGACAAGATGACCGCCATCACCAAGGGTCCGTTTCCGCTGGCCGCGGGCAGCGGCTATCTCCTCAGCGGCACCGCGCAAAAGGATGGAAAGCCCGTTCACCGCTGGTTCCTTATTGCCAAGCCGACCGACGATCCCGATCAGAAAACGGACGGTGTCACCGCGCTGATCCGGGCCGATGTGCCGAAGGACGCCCAGGCGATCTATACCGATTCGGTCGTGCGCAAGATGCTCGCGAGCATCAGCTTCCGGCCGACGCCGATCAAGGAGTTGCTCGGCCTTTTGCCGTTCGAGCTGAAAGATCTCGCGGGCATGCGGGTCGTCAAGGTGATGCCGGGCGGGGCCGTGCTCGTCGACGGCTCGGGAAGCAATCTCGACAAACAGCCTTACGCGATTGTCGCGGTCGGTCGCGGCGGCCCGAGCTCGGCCGACCTACGGCCGCGCTTCGCCAGCGACTTGTTGCGCGCCGCCCCGGTGAACGATCTCACCATCACCTCTTCGGAGGTGATGCGCATCAGCGGCATGCCGGGGTTTGAAATTCGCGCCAAGGGCAAGAACCTGCATGGCGATGCGGTCACATTGGTGCAATGGCTGCGTTTCGGCACCAGCGGTTTTTTGCGCGTGGTCGGTGTCACCCCGCAAAACGATTGGGACAAGATGTTCAACCGCTTCCGCGCGGTGCGCGACGGGGTCGAGTTCCGGTAACATCTCAGCGTCATGCGCGGGCTCGACCCGCGCATCCATGGGACCTCTCCGCTCGGCACATTCGTACGTATCGCATCCGTTGCGCTTCACAATGGATTGCCGGGTCAAGCCCGGCAATGACCATGACGAAGGTCTTGCAGCTCAAAACTGGATCGTGCTGCGGATGCCGGCCACGAAAGCGTGGTCGAGGGACAGCGTCGGATCGTTCGGGTTTTGCCCGCCGTTCGGATGAATGATGTACTGCAAGTCCGGCTGCACCACCCACCACTTGGCGATGTGCGCGGCATAGCTCAGCTCAAAGACGACCTCTTCGTCCCGCACCGCGTAAGGAGCGCCGTTGATCGCCAGCGTATCCCGGTCGAGCCCCACCACGTCCCCGCTGATCTTGGCGTAGGAGACACCAAAAGTAAGCGTATCGTCGGCGCGGCCGGGCACCAATCCTTTGAACCCCGCGCCGCCATCGACGTACCAGGTGACGAGATTGCGGTCGGGCGGAGCATAACCGGCGCGCACAAACAGATTCAGGCTGCGTTCGCCGTCGCGCCAAACCATCTGGTCGGCAATGCCATAAAAGCCCCAATTTCCGTTGTGTTCAAGCGGGCCCGCCACCGTCGGGTCCGCAAGCGAAATGACGCTTCCGGCGCCGTTAAGTCCGAAACGTTGGTCGGGGAAATCCGCCGTCTCGTACCAGACACCGAGCTTATAGACGCCGGGCAAGCCAACGGCGTCCTTGCCTTGATTGATGCCGTATTGCAGCTCCCCCATCCACAGGGCGCCGCCGCTGAAGCTGAAGGTGGTGCCATAGCGGTTGCAACGCTGGGGATCGTTGTTGCAATCGCCGCCCGCCGGATCGCCGGAAAAGACGGCCGCCAGCAGACTCAGATTTTCCGCCGGCGTTACCTTCACGCGCACGCCCGGAGTGGCCAAGGGATAGGCGGGGCCGCCGTTGATCATGTTGGCAGCCAGGATGCTAGCCCAGCCGAAGGTCCCGTTGATGAGGCCGCCCGCGGTCTCGCTGGTGAAGAACTCGTCATCGGCGGCAAGTTGGCCGAGCCGCACGGAAACTTTGTCGTTGAAGTTCTGCTCGAACCAGGCGGTGTAGAGTCGGGTGGTCGGCAACGCATCGATATTGCTCGGATCCGCAATGCTGCCGACGTTCTCGGCAACGTTGTGGCCGCTGTTATGGATTTGGAAAACGGTGACATGCGCGGTCGCGCCGCTCCAGCCGGTGAGCTTCTGCAGATCGGCGTCGGCCGATAACTCAAGCCGGCCCTCGTAGCTCGCCCGCCGTTCGAGACCGCCCGAGAGCACGCCGAATACTTCGTTGATGTAATTGATGGTGAAGTCGAGGCCCTGGTCGCTGAGAGCGGTACGGGCGCCGCCCCAGTCGCCGGTCAGCTTGTCCTGCTCCCAAGTCGATTGCGGCGCCGGCGGCTTCGCTTTTCCAATCACGTCCGCTGCCTGGGCGGCGCCGATCACTGCCAACGAGACCGTCGCCGCCAGAAGCGATCGCCATGTTCGCAGCGGCAAATCGCGACGGCTCGCGCCAATTTCCCCAGCTGTCATGAAGCCCCCGTTTCGTTTCAGAATCGAGTTTCAAATCAATCGCTAGTGCGCGCTTGGCGGCATCATTTCGCCAGCGCCGTCAGCCGCTTGAGCGCCGCGAAGTGCGACTGTCGCACGAGCGGATTAAACAACGACCATTGCTCGGCCACCTTCAGCTTCGGCTCCGCCGCCGCCACGCGCACTCGATAATCGGCGTAAGCTTTCGCAGCGCCATCGAAATCCTTTGCCGCGGCCGCCATGGCGATGCGGCGCAGATTCAGCACCAAGCCTCGAACCGCGCCGCGGGCCCGCAGCCGCTCGGCGAGCCCGCCGCTGACGCTGGTGTCCGATCGGCCTGGAAAATTTTCGCCCAGTTCGCGCCATTCATTGCCGACTGCGTCGGCCGTGAGCGCGATCACCTCTTCATTGTGCGCGGGGATGGCGGTGTCCAATACGCTCGCGAAAGCGGCGATTTCGGCGAGCTCGGCCTCAACCGTATCCGCCGTCGTCGGCTGCTCGGCATAGCCAACGGCATCGAGATAGGCGACGAGATCGGAGCGATCCTGTCTCGTAAGGCCGAGATCGAAATGGCGGTCGAAATAATCGACCACTTCCGCATAGGTGTCGAACCGGCCGTCATGGAAATAGGGCGCGTTCACGTCGGCGTTGATCAGGGTCGGCGTTTTAAAAAATCCGCCTGTACCCACGTCATGAACACGATGATCGACATAGGCGCTCGACGGGACATGGCAGGTCCCACAGCTCATCGTGGCGTCGTGGCGGAACGGCTTGTTGAACACTACCTCGCCGCGACGAGCTGCGTCCGAGGCTTGGGCCGTCAGTTTGCCGCCGGGCGCAAGCTTCGAATTAGGCAGAAAGGAAATTTCACGCACATAGGCGACCAGCGCATCGAGCACTTGCGCCGACGGTTCCGGCCCGGCGAACTCGTTGACGATGACGTTGCGCACGAAATTGCGCAATGAACCGAAGCGGCCGTCATGACCGTAAGGCGCGAGATACCTCGCGCCGCGCAGGCTCGGCGGCGTCACCGCATCGAGCACGCTATTGTCCGTCTTTGGATTGAACAGCGCGTTCGTGGCGTCGAACGTGCCCGGCCGGCTTGAAATTCCGGGTACATAAAGCTTGACGTTGCCGGCGCCTTGCTGGTGGCAGGTATTGCAGCTCATGCCCGCCTTGCGGGCGATACCGCCGAGGATGGCCGGCGACGAAAACAGCATGTCGCCGAGATTGAACAAATAGGAGCGCTTGCCGCCGGCTGCTTCGAAATAGAATCGCTCGGTGGGCAACTCGAGCACCTGGTCGTTCAGATCGGTCCCGTATGGCAGCACGCCGTTGTGCGTGGCGACGGGTGCGGCGGCTACCGGTTGAGCTCCGATGGCGAGGAGGAGAGCAATGCCCGCCGCGCCTCCGATCCATCCATTCGGAGTGTTTGCACGCAAGCTCATCGGCTCAGCCACCCAGGTCCGGCGCCTTCAGGCCGAGTTTGGGCGCTGCGCTTTGCAACAGCACCGCGAGTTCCTCGCCCGCCTTGCTGAGCGCAGGTGCGTTGAGCTGCTTGAGCTCCTTTACCTTGACGAGCTCTTCGACGCTTTCGATTTTGTCGTCGATTTGTTCGGCGAGCTTGGCATCCTTCGCGTTCAGGGGCTGTTCGAAGACCAGTTTGTAGACCGCCTCGATGCCCTCGATATTTTCGTGCATATCGATGAGCGAGGTGCCGGCATAGGGCGATTCACCGCCCTTCGATTTGTTCTCGCCGACCTCATAAGCGAGCTTGGTCGCGCCGTTCAGCAAACCCTGCGGCGTAAACGCGAAGGTATCCGCGCTCAGCGTCTGCTTGAACTTGGCGAGATTGGCGACAAGTCCGTCGACGGGCTGCGCGATGTCTTGCAGCTTGCCGGCGAACAAAGGCGCTTCGACCGCGTGGTAGCCGTGCTTGGCGTCGGGCCAAGCATCGATGGCGCTATCCAGTTCGCCGAAAAGCTCCCCGGTGATCGGCTCGACCGCCTCCCAGCCCTTTCGCGACCTGATCCAGGCGGCTTGCGCCTTCTCAACGTCGCCGGCCTTTACCGCCGCCTGCAATTCTTTCGCGCCCGCGAGCGCATTGCCGACATGCTCGACTGCGAACGGCTTGTAGTTCTTGGCGCCCTCGGAAAGCGCCTCGGCATTTGCAGGCCCCGCGGCCAGCAAGGCCACGGCAGCGAGTGCGCCGCATAGGCGCGCCACGCGGCTGCCGTATCTCGGCATTGGGGTCTCGGATGACGGCATGATGGTATCTCCGGCGCATTGAATGACGCCGCAAGATTCCGCGCGCGGAACCGCGCGTCAACAAAAACATGCAAGAAAATCAACATGTTAGAATTAGTCCAATGTGAGCTCGGAGGAGCCTTCGATGCTTCGAATTATTCCAATGAAGAGATTGCCGGCAACGCGTTGAATCCGAACGCGGAAGAAAATGGATTGTAGACAACCGCGTGCACGACGGCACACTGCGAGCACGCTTGCGCTTAGCTTGCGACAATTTGCGCAGGCTCAAGGCAGGCTGCGAACCGCAGTTGCAATCAACTCGGAGGATTATCGTTGGCCGATGTTGACGGTGCTTTGGGTGCAGCCTTCACCACGCCGACCATTGCCGGGCGCAGCACCCGCTCGCCGATCATATAGCCGGCCTGGATCACCTGCGCGACATAGCCGGGCGGAAATTCGGGATGCTCGATCTCGAACATCGCATGGTGCAGATTGGGATCGAACTTCTGTCCCTCCGGCGAGAACTTTTTCACGCCGTGCTTTTCCAGTGCGTTGAGCAGTTCACGCTCGATCAGATCGACGCCTTCGACCAGGGCCTTCACATTCGCATCGGCGCTGCCGCGCAGCTCATCCCCGATGTGGTCGAGCGCGCGATGCATATTGTCGGCGACCGCCAAGACGTCGCGCGCAAAGCCGGCAATGCCATAAGCGCGCGCGTCGCTGATCTCGCGGGCGGTTCGCTTACGCAAGTTCTCCATTTCGGCCAGCGTGCGGAGCAGCTTGTCGCGGTAGTCCGCCGCTTCGCGGCGCGCGTCGGCCAGTGGGTCGGCCTGCTCGGCCGCCGGGCCGGACTCGCTAACCGTTTCCGCGGTCGCGGTAGCGCTCGTCGCCGCACTCGCGCCATCCGGTTCGATGGCCGCGTCTTCGGCTTTGCGGGCAGTCGGGTCCGTCATCGTCGGTCAATCCCCACAATGTTGCAGATGCTCCCGCATATCAGCGCTCGAACCGCAAAAATCAAGCATTCGACAGCAGTCGGCTCACCACGCGGGCGGTGTAATCGACCATCGGGATCACCCGCGCATAGTTCAGGCGCGTCGGGCCGATGACGCCGAGCACGCCGACGATGCTGCCCTTGGTGTCGCGGTAAGGCGCGATGATGGTGGAAGAACCCGAGAGCGAGAACAGCTTGTTCTCCGAGCCGATAAAGATGCGCACGCCTTCACCGCGTTCGGCCCGTCCCAAAAGATCGATCACCCCCCGCTTGGTTTCCAATGCGTCGAACAGCGCACGTACCCGCTCGAGATCGTCGAGTGCGTGCAGGTCCTCGAGCAGATTGGCGTGGCCGCGCACGATCAGCTTCCGGTCGTCGCCGTCGCCGCCCGACCAGCTCGCCAATCCGGCGGAAATGATCTTCTGCGTGAGCTGATCGAGCTCCGCCTGCCCCTCGTTGACTGCCGTTTCCATATCGCTGCGCAACTCGGCAAGCGTCTTGCCGCGAATGCGCGCGTTGAGGAAATTGCCGGCCTCGGTCAGTACGTTGCTCGGCAGGCCGGCGGGTATGTTGAGGATGCGGTTCTCGACCTGCCCATCCTCGCTGACCAACACCGCCAACGCCCGCTCAGGCTCCAAGCGGACGAACTCGATGTGCTTGAGCCGCACGTTGCTTTTTGCCGTGAGCACGATCGCGGCCGAACGGGTCAGGCCCGACAGCATCTGCGAGGCTTCCGTGAGAATCGATTCGAGCGATTGGCTGCTGCCAGCGGCGGCGACTTGCGCCTCTATCGACCGGCGGTCGTTTTCTGTCACATCGCCGATCTCCATCAGCGCGTCGACAAAGAAGCGCAAGCCCAGTTCCGTCGGCAGTCGGCCGGCCGACGTGTGGGGGGCGTAGATCAGGCCGAGTTGCTCCAGGTCCGACATCACGTTGCGCACCGAGGCCGGCGAGAGAGTCATCGGCAGGATGCGGGAGAGATGGCGCGAGCCGACCGGCTCACCGGTCGCCAGATAGCTCTCGACGATGGAACGGAAAATCTCGCGCGACCGCTCATTAAGCGCCGCGAGACTCACTTGAGCCGAACCGATCGGGATATCGTGCGAGGCCACGTGCAACTCCTTGGAACCAGCTAAGAATTGACTATCCGCCCGGTTCTGTTCAAGTCGGCCGTGGTGGCGAGCGACGCTACGCTAAGTTGTCAAACGCTCCCGCCAATGGGCAGGGCACGTATATGAATTCGTCTCTCTTCAAGCACGACGGCACTGCCCTTTCTCAAAGCTTCCTCCAACGTGGGCAAATTCGCGGAAAGAATCTCGAGCTGACGATGTGGCCTGCGATCCGTTCCGCGTCGAAAAATGATGATGGAGGGTTTTTCCGCACCGCTCATCGCCAACAGGGCACCGAAATCCGTATCCGCGGAAAGCAAAATCCGGTCCTGCTCGCGCGCAACCGAGAGAACCGCTTCGTCGGGGGCCGCTTGCAACCCAAAGTCCCGCACGTGCATAGCGTCGTAGCCGGCGACCCGAAGACCCTCGGCGATCAGCGGAGAGAGCGCATTGTCCACCAAGAACTTCACGGGAGTGCGAGGGGAAGCTCGCGCTCCCGCACCGCCTCAGCGGCGTACCGCAGCGCCTCATGAATGTCTTCGGCCACGAGGTCGGGATAATCCGCGAGAATTTCCGTCTCCGACATTCCGTCCGCCACCATCCCGACGATGGTCGCAACGGGGATGCGCAGACCGCGGACACACGGCACCCCGCCCATTTGAGCAGCATCGATAGTGATGCGCGTGAATTTCATGAGTGCCTGCCTCACGTGATGTAGTTCAACCGACCTAGATACCTTACCATGTCTAATGGCAGAATGCGTGGTGACGGCGCTACTGACGTCTGCCTCTTGCCCGCTTCCGCCGCCGCCCGTAAAACCGCGCCTCGCGGGAGGCGCTCTTCGTACTTGCCGCGATTGGAAGGAGCACGAAATGCGGCCGAGCCGCCGAGAAGCCGACGAGTTGCGCCCGGTCTCGCTGGAACGCGCGGTGGTAAAATACGCGGAGGGCTCCTGCTTCGTGAAGTTCGGCGACACCCATGTGCTGGTGACCGCGAGCCTGGAAGAGCGCTTGCCGCCGTGGCTCAAAGGCCAGGGCCGGGGCTGGATCACCGCCGAATACGGCATGCTTCCGCGGGCGACATCGGAGCGCACCCGCCG
The DNA here is from genome assembly GCA_035765795.1 of Pseudolabrys sp. Classification (GTDB taxonomy): domain Bacteria; phylum Pseudomonadota; class Alphaproteobacteria; order Rhizobiales; family Xanthobacteraceae; genus Pseudolabrys. Next base: position 28,813 of record DASTWX010000053.1, read on the forward strand.
CGAGGCTTCTGCCGGCAAGCAAGGCGGCCGCACGGTCGAAATCCAGCGGCTGATCGGACGCAGCCTTCGGGCCGTCGTCGATCTGCAAGCGCTCGGCGAGCGGCAGATCACTATCGATTGCGACGTGATCCAGGCTGACGGCGGCACCCGCACCGCGTCGATCACGGGCGCATGGGTGGCGCTGTCGGATTGCTTGAGCTGGATGAAGGCGCGCGAAATGTTCAAGGGTGGCACGGTGCTGCGAGACCATATCGCAGCGGTCTCGTGCGGCGTCTACAAGAACGTCGCCGTGCTCGACCTCGACTACGCCGAGGATTCGGAAGCCGAGACCGACGCTAATTTCGTCATGACCGGCAGCGGCCACATTGTGGAAATCCAGGCCACGGCCGAGAAGATTCCCTTCAGCGAAGACACGTTCGCGGCGCTGCTCGGGCTCGCCCGCAAGGGGATCGGCAAGCTAGTCGACTTGCAGAAGCTCGCTGTCACGTAATGGGCCGTTATCGCTGGCAACCGAGTCCGTCTTTAGCCGGCTGGCTGTGAACCTGTCCTGGCGGGCGCGCTTACTTACTTGCTTACTTTCTCGCTTACTTGGGCGCGGCGCCAATTGAACGGGATGGCCACGACAGGCAAATGCACCGAAACCTTACCAGCCCGATCGTCATCGCCACCCATAACCCTGGCAAGCTGCACGAGATGCGCGAATTGCTCGCACCCTACGGCTTCGAAGCGCAGTCGGCGGGGGAACTCGGGCTCGCCGAGCCGGAAGAGACAGGAACGACCTTCGCCGCCAACGCCCGCATCAAAGCGGAAGCCGCCGCCAAAGCAACCGGCAAGATAGCCTTCGCGGACGATTCCGGGCTCGTAATCGACGCGCTTGACGGCAAGCCCGGCATTCATTCGGCGCGGTGGGCGGGGCCTGACAAGGACTTCCGCGCTGCTATGAATACGATCCAGACGCTCTTGGTGGAACGCGGCGCCAAGACGCCGGATGAGCGGCGGGCGCATTTCGTCGCCGCCCTTTGCCTTGCCTGGCCCGACGGTCACATCGAGGAGTTCGAGGGGCGCGTTGATGGCGTCGTCGTATGGCCGCCGCGCGGCGACAAGGGCTTCGGTTACGATCCGTTATTCCGGCCGGACAGCTATGACCGCACCTTCGGCGAGATGACCGCTGAGGAAAAGCACGGCCTGCCGCCGAACGGCCTTGGCCTGTCGCACCGCGCCCGCGCGTTCATGAAGCTGGCGGAGGCGTGTTTGGCGCGCCGCACTTAAGCATTGCCCGATCATTCCGGGGCGGCCCGAAGGGCCGAACCCGGAATCCAGACACACGTCCTGTGCTTGCCGCTGGATTCCGGGCTCGCTCGCTTCGCGAGCGCCCCGGAATGACACGGAAAATTACCGCGCACATTGCGCACCCTTGCCCCTTTGCCGGATCGTTACAATTTTAATCAACACTCACAACCGATTCGGCTTTCACACTGGCCGTCTACGCGCGACGCAGCCATAATGCTTAACATGACGTTAACGCGCCCCGAGCCTTTCGCCGTCTACGTGCACTGGCCGTTCTGCCTGTCGAAGTGCCCTTACTGCGACTTCAATAGCCACGTCCGCCACGGCGGCATCGACGAAGCGCGTTTCGTGCGTGCCTACGAAGCGGAGATTGCCGCCACCGCCGCGCGTGCGCCCGGCCGTACGGTTTCTTCGATCTTCTTCGGCGGCGGCACACCCTCACTGATGCAGCCCTCATCCGTGCAGGCGCTGCTCGACGCCATCGCCAAGCATTGGAGCATCGCGCCCGATATCGAGGTGACGCTCGAGGCTAACCCGACCAGCGTCGAGGCCGCGCGCTTCCGCGGCTATCGCGGCGCCGGCGCCAACCGCGTGTCGCTCGGCGTGCAATCTCTCGACGATGCGTCGCTGAAGGAACTCGGCCGGCTGCACACGGCGCAGGAGGCTCTCGCTGCGGTGGCCGTCGCACGGGGGATCTTCGATCGCTACTCGTTCGATCTCATCTACGCGCGGCCGCACCAGGCGCTTGAATCCTGGGCCGCCGAATTGCGCCGCGCGATCGGCGAGGCGGCCGAGCATCTTTCGCTCTATCAACTCACCATCGAGCCCGGCACGCCCTTTTTTGGCCTGCATAAGGCCGGCAAGCTGATCGTTCCCGACGAGGACCGCGCCCGCGATCTCTATGACCTCACGCAAGCGATCTGCGCGGAGGCGGGCCTGCCGGCCTACGAGATTTCCAATCACGCGCGGCCCGGTGCCGAATGCCGGCACAATCTGGCCTATTGGCGCGGGCACGATTATGCCGGCATCGGCCCCGGCGCGCATGGCCGGCTCACATTGGACGGCCGCCGCTATGCCACCGAGACCGAGAAACGGCCGGAGAGCTGGCTGATGCGGGTGGAGGGTACCGGCACGGGACTCATTGTCGACGAAAAGCTCACGCTGGGCGAAGCGGCCGACGAGTTCCTGCTGATGGGCTTGAGGCTTGCCGAAGGCATCGAGCCCGCGCGCTACACCGCGCTGTGCGGGCGCGAAATCGATCCCAAGCGCATCGCCATCCTGCGTGAAGAAGGCGCCGTGGAGACGACGGCGGGCGGCCGCCTGCGCGTGACGCAAAGCGGATTTCCCGTGCTGGATGCGGTCGTGGCCGATTTGGCAGCGTAATCACTCGTGTCATTCCGGACGCGCGCGAAGCGCGCGGTCCGGAATCCAATCCAGATGCAGGCTTGCAATTTGTTTTTGGATTCCGGGCTCGCTCGCTTCGCCAGCGACCCGCAATGACAGCAGAGATTCACGTCCCCGGCTTGAACGACCTTGGCGCGGGGCTCACCACTTCACCGCCGTTGGGCGTGACCCTCAGTACGGCAAGGTTTCGCTCGTTGGTACCGTCGGGCCGGAAACGGAACACGCCATCGATACCGGCAAAGCCGGACGGATTCGTCAGCACCTGATCGCTGAAGCGCTGCGCACCTTGCGTCTTCACCAACGCGGCAACCAATGCCACCGCGTCATAAGCGAGTGTCGCCGTCCGCACCGGCTCTTGCCCGAACTTGGAGCGATAACGCGCGGCGAAACTCCGATAGCCTGCGGTCTCCGGCGCGGCGTAGAGGCCGCCGTGCAATTGCGGGTCGGAGAAAATGCGCGGATCGTCCCACAATCCAGTGCCGAGCAACTGCACGCGCTTGAGATTGACGTTATCGGCGGCGAGCGCCTTGACCACTTGCGGCACGGTATCGGCCCCGTCAGGAATGAAAATGTTGTCCACGTGGCTGGCCGCTTGCGCCACCCGCCGGGCGGACTCGGCGATCCGGCCCGGACCGTATTTTTCGAGCGCCACGATGCGGCCGCCTCTGCGCGGGACTTCCTGCTGGAAGGTGGCCTGCACCACCGAGCCATAGGCGTTATCCGGCATCAAAGCGGCGAACGAGCGCCTGCCGCGCGACGTCTGATAATCGACGATCCGCTTGACGTCGGTTTCCGGCAGGAAGCTCAGAAGATAGACACCGTGCGAGGCCACGCTGGCGTCGGTTGAAAACGCGATCACCGGAATATTGCGCGGCCGGCTCACCGCGCCCACCGCACTGACGGATTGCGCAAACAAAGGTCCGATGATGATCTCGGCACCTTCGCTCATCGCCTGCTGGGCGTCCTGCTGCGCCGTCTGCGGGTTCCCGGCCGTGTCCTTCACCAGAAGCTGGATGTTCGGGTTCTTGAATTCATCGAGCGCCATTTGGGCGGCGTTTTTCATCGACTGTGCGGCAACGCCGGCATTGCCCGGCGCTGACAAGGGCAGAATCAAGCCGACACGAATTTGCCCGCTGCCAAGGGTGCTGCCGGCCTGCTGCTGCGGCTGCGCCTCAGGTCCGGGCGCGGCGGTGCCAACCTGGTTGAGCGTGGTGTTAGAGCAGGCCGACAGCATCGCCGCCGCCGCGGCTATGCAGATCGCCGATAATGAGCCGCGCAATCCCCCCATCACCCATCCCCCTAGTTGCTCAGCGACTGCAATTGGCCCCGATATCCCCGCACTTTCGTAACCGTGTTTGCCCGCGTTGTCCCTGCAAAAGTTAACGTGATGAAGAGGAAAGGGAATTTGCCGCAAGGATAGCGCGCATCGGAACGTGTCGCTACAGTCGCAGGCATGGCAGGGGATAACTATCGCACCGGCGAAGAACGACGGCGGCGCTTTGTGGCGCTCGGCACGGAGCGCTCGGTCCCGAAATTAGCCCCGGGGCTCTATTTGGTGGCAACGCCAATCGGAAATCTCGGCGACGTCGGCATCCGCGCTCTCGAAACATTGGCGGGCGTCGACGTCATTGCTTGCGAAGATACGCGGGTTACGCGGCGGTTGACCGGCCACTACGGCATCGCCACGCCGCTCACGCCTTATCATGAGCACAACGCGGCACAAGCGCGGCCGAAGTTGCTGGCCCGGCTCGCCGACGGACAAGCAGTAGCGCTGGTGTCGGACGCCGGTACGCCGCTCATTTCCGACCCCGGCTATAAGCTGGTCCGTGCGGCACACGACGCCGGACACAGCGTGACCGCCGTGCCGGGCGCCTCCGCGTTGTTGGCTGCCCTCTCGGTTGCGGGCCTGCCGAGCGATCGCTTCCTCTTCGAGGGTTTCTTGCCGCCGAAGCAAGCCGCGCGTCAGAAGCGCATCGCCACACTTGCCGCTGTCCCGGCAACGCTCGTGTTCTATGAAAGCGGGCCGCGGCTTGCCGCCGCTCTCGCGGACCTTGCTGCGGAGCTTGGACCCCGCGCGGCGGCGGTGTGCCGCGAACTCACCAAATTGCACGAAGAAGTCCGCCGCGATGATCTCGAGGCGCTCGCGCGCGCCTATACGGCAGGGCTTGAGACTCGCGGCGAGATCGTCATCGTCGTGGCGCCGCCCGCCGGCGAAAGCGCTGCGCCCGAGCACATCGACGATCTGCTGCGCAACGCGCTGTCGCGTGTGTCGGTGAAGGATGCCGTCAGCGAGGTTGCGCTCGCAACGGCACGCCCGCGTCGCGAGGTGTATCAACGGGCGCTTGCGCTCAGCAAGGAACGCGGTGATGGCGCCAGATAACGATATGCCGCTGCCGAAAGTGCGCACGCTCGCGAAAACACCACGGCCCGAACGGCAGGCGGCCTTCCGCACCGGGCTTTCTGCGGAGAGCCGCGCCGCCGCCTTGCTGATCGCCAAGGGCTTCCGCATTCTGGCGCGGCGCTGGAAAAGCCCGGCCGGCGAAATCGATATCGTGGCCCGGCGGCGTCATTTGCTGGTGTTCGTAGAGGTCAAAGCCCGCAGCAATTTCGACGCCGCGGCGGAATCGGTCACGCCGCGCCAGCAGCAGCGCATCGCCGCCGCGGCGGAAGCTTGGCTTGCGATGCACGGCGACGAGACCTACCGCGACATCCGCTACGATGTGATCCTCGTCGCTCCCGGCAAGCTGCCGCGCCACATCCCCGCGGCATTCGGGATTTAATTACGCGCTCAGCCGTTCGAAGAATTGATCCACCTGTCCGCGAATACGGCCTGCGACTCGGCCGAGGTCATCGGAAACGCTCTTGACGGCGCCGGCGCTGGCGCGGGTATCGTCGGTGGCCGCGCCCACCCGCGTCACCTCATGCGCGGTATCGTTGGTGCGGCTGGCGGCGATCTCAACACTGCGCGCGATCTCCGAGGTGGCCGCCCCCTGTTGGGTGACCGCGGCTGCAATGGCGCCGCTGATGTCGCCGATTTGGCGGATGATCTGCTCGATCGAACTGATCGCCTCGATCGATCGCGTGGTGGCGCGTTGCATGGCGGCGATCTGCGCGCCGATCTCTTGCGTCGCGCGGCCGGTCTGTCCGGCGAGCGCCTTCACCTCGCCGGCCACGACGGCGAACCCGCGGCCGGCCTCGCCCGCACGCGCGGCCTCGATGGTGGCGTTAAGTGCGAGCAGATTCGTTTGCTCGGCGATATCCGTGATCAGCTTGACCACGTCGCCGATGCGGCGCGCCGCCTCGTCCAATTCCTTGACGGTGAGATTGGTCCGCGCGGCTTCATTGACCGCCTTGCTGGCGATCGCGTTCGACTGCGCCACCTGGCGCTCGATCTCATTGACCGACGCCGACAGCTCGTCCGCCGCCGAGGCGATGTCGCGCACGTTGCTCGAAGCCTCCGCCGAGCCCGCCGAGGCGCGCGCGGTCTTGGCCGCGGCGTCATCGGCGGCCCCGGCGAGTTGCGTCGAGGCGGCCAGCATCTGATCGGAAATGCGGCCCAGCTCCGCCAGCGTTTGTTCGATCTCGCCGGAGAAGCGCGCGATTTCCGCCGACATCAACTGCTGTCCGCGTGCCCGCGAATTGGCATCGTCCAGCACCGTGCGGTTGAGTTCGGCGTTGTGGCTCATCGCGTGCTGAAACACGCCGATCGAGCGCGCGAGCGCGCCCATCTCGTCGCGGCGATCGCTGAACGGGACGACGACCGCAAAATCGCCGGAGGCAATCTGCTCGGTCACGCGCGTCAGGGCGGCGAGCGGCGCCAGCACGGCTCGCCCGATCAGCAGCGTACCGGCGATCGCCAGCATGGCCACCAAGGCGGCGAACCAACCGAGCTCAATCCCGCCTCCGCCGGCATCATCCCGTAAGCCGACCAGCACGAACTCCACGAATGCCAGGGTAGTCAGCACTATGAAGATCGCATAGAGCTTGGCGGCAATCGAAAGCTTGGGCAATGACACTGACGGCCCCCGACCCTGAAACACCGGTCCCCCGAGCGGCCGAATGTGGCAGCAAAACCTTAATGCTCTGTTTTCCTTAAAAATTCCGATCGTATGGCAGCCATGAGACTGAACGTCGCGGTGCAGATGGATCCGATTCAGCGGATCAACATCAAAGGTGATTCGACCTTCGCTCTGTTGTTGGAAGCGCAGAATCGCGGGCACGGGCTGAGCTATTACACCCCCGACCGGCTGGCGATGCGGGACGGCCGCGTGTTCGCGACCGTCGAGCCGCTCTCGGTGCGTGATGTGGCGGGCGATCATTTTGCGCTCGGCGCGGCGCGGCGTACCGAACTGACCGAATTCGACGTGGTGCTGCTGCGGCAGGATCCGCCGTTCGATCTCGCTTATGTCACCACCACCCATCTGCTCGAGCGCATTCATCCGCAGACCCTGGTGGTCAACGACCCGGCCGGCGTACGCAACGCGCCGGAGAAAATTCTCGTCACCGAATTCCCGGATCTGATGCCGCCGACGCTTGTTTCGCGCGACCTCGCCGAGATCAAGGCCTTCCGCGCCGAGCACGGCGACATCGTGATGAAGCCGCTTTACGGCCACGGCGGCGGCGCGGTTTTCCGCATCACGCGCGACGATCTCAATTTTGGCTCACTCTACGACCTCTTCGCCATCACCTTCCGGGAGCCATGGATGGTGCAGACTTTCCTGCCGGCGGTGAAGAACGGCGACAAGCGTATCATCCTGGTGGATGGCGACTATGCCGGCGCGGTCAATCGCGTTCCGGCGGCCGACGACTTGCGCTCCAACATGGTGCGTGGCGGCGCACCCGCCGCGGCCGAGCTAACACCACGCGAGCGCGAAATCTGTCGGCGATTGGGACCGGCCCTACGCGAGCGGGGGCTGCTTTTCGCCGGCATCGACGTGATCGGCGACTTCATCACCGAGATCAACGTCACGTCGCCGACCGGCATTCGCGCGATCAAGAATTTCGGCGGCGCCGACATCGCCGCATTGATCTGGGACAAGATCGAAGCGCAACGCTCAGGCCGCTAGCGCGATCGGCGTCGACGCGGGCGGCGCGGCGCCGAGACGGGGCTCGCTTACACTCTCGGCAAGCGCCAGCCGCGGCCAAATGGCCTCGCTGCGCTGCAATTCCCACAGCAATTCTTCGACATCCAGCCATGCCGCTTCGGCCGCAAGGCGACAGGCCCGCGCCTGCGCCAATTCGTTCGCCACCAGCGTTGCATCGATCATATCCGCCTCCACTCCGGCTGCCGGTGGGGAGTTTATTCGAATA
>DASTWX010000054.1:0-12633 GCA_035765795.1 Pseudolabrys sp.
TGCCGAAAATGGCGCGCATTCCCTCCAGCACCGTGACGCTGTCCTCAGCGTGCGCCGCCACCGCCCAGGTGCCTTGCATGTTGGCGCGGGAATCGGCCAGCGGCCCGACCAGTGCGATGGTAAGATTTTGCGCGAGCGGCAAGATGCCGTCATTCTTCAAGAGCACGCAGGACTTGGCTGCGGCCTTCCGTGCTAAGCGGCGGCTGTCTGGCGTGAGCGTGACGGCATCCCGGCGCACCTCGTCGAAGCCGCGGTAAGGCTGCGCGAACAGGCCGAGCTTTTCCTTGGCGCGCAGCACGCGCCGGCAGGCAGCATCGATCTCCGCTTCGGCGATGCGTCCCTCGGCTACCAACCCGGGCAGGTGACGGATATAGGCTTCGCTGATGAGATCGATATCGACGCCCGCCGTGAAGGCGAGGAACGCCGCCTCCTTCTTGTCCGCGGCGACGCCGTGGTTCACCAATTCCATGATCGCGGTGTAGTCGGAGACGATGAGCCCATCGAACCCCCATCGCTCGCGCAACAAATCGCGGAGCAATTCCCGGTACGCGGTGCAAGGGATGCCGCAAAGATCGTGAAAGCCGACCATCACGGCGCCGACGCCCGCCTCGATCGCGGCCTTGAACGGCGGCAGCACCACATTGTGCATGCGATGGGGGCTGGCATCGACTGCGTTATAATCGCGGCCGGCTTCGGCAAAGCCATAACCGGCGAAATGCTTGGCGCAGGCCATCATCGTACCGGGCCGGGTGAGATCGTCTTGCTGGTAACCTTCGACCATGGCTCGGGCGAAATGAGCCCCGACCAGAGGATCCTCGCCTGGGCTCTCGGCGCAGCGCCCCCAGCGGGCGTCGCGCGAGACGTCAAGCATCGGCGCCCAGGCGAGCGCAACGCTGGACGCTGCGCCCTCGCGGGCGGCGACTTCCGCCGTGCGCCGCACCAGTTCGGGGTCGAAAGCGCAGGCAAGCCCGAGCGGCAGCGGGAATATCGTGCGATGGCCGTGGATCACGTCCATGCTGAAGATCAGCGGAATGCCGTACGGGCTTTCTTTCACCGCGATCCGCTGCAATTCCGCGAGCCGCCCGAGCGGCGCGCCGGCGGCGAGGCTGCCGGCCTCGCCGCGCCGAATGCGGCTTTCGATATCGGCCACGGCGCGGCCGGCGCCGGTCGTGTCGCCACCGCTGATATTGGGATGATTCAGCTGACCGATCTTTTCGGCCAGGCTCATGCGGCATAGCAGGTCGTCGACAAAGTCCGGCATCACGCAACAGGTTTCCTCGGCGGCCGCCGAGGGCGGGCGCGTGGCGTTGATTTAGACGTATGGGCTGCGCATTGCCATCGTTTGCTGGAGGCCACAGCCCGCCGCTAGGCCGTCCCTTTCCAGCGCTATTCGACGACGACCAGGGCTGCTCCTGCCACGCGTCGCTGAAGGTCGCGAACGGATTCTTGTTCCCTGCCGTGATGCAGCTTGGCCCCATCCGGTGTGCGCACAAGGTGCAGGAGGCGGGTGTGGAAGGCTTCGAGGCCCGGCCGATGGCCGATGCTCAGGACCGTCGCGTCGCCCAGCTCGTCATCGAACATCGACATCACCCGCCGCTGACTGACCTCGTCGAGCGCCGAGGTGGCCTCGTCGAGGAACACCCAGCGCGGCCTATGCAGCAGGAGCCGGGCGAAACCGATGAGCTGCTGCTGTCCCAGTGACAAATTCTTATCGAGCCGTCCCTGGAAGTCGAGCATCGGCAGGAATTCCGACAGGCCGACGCGCTTGACCGCGGCTTCCACCTCGGCGGTACGGAAGCTGTCCGGCGCGTCGGGATAGGTGATCGCCGCGCGCATGGTGCCGAGCGGCAAATAAGGCCGCTGTGGCATGAACATCATGCTGTCGGGGTCGGGCAGACGGATCGTGCCGCCGCCCCAGGGCCAGAGGCCGGCGAGCGCGCGGAAGAGGGTACTCTTGCCGGCGCCCGACTCGCCGACAATCAACACGCGCTCGCCGCCGCCGATCTCGACCGTCGCCTCCGCGATCACAACGCGGCCGTCGGCAAGCAGCACGCTGACCCCGTCGAAAGCGAGCTTCCCGGTCGGATGGCGAACGAGCTTGATATGATCGATGTCCGCATCGATCTCGTCGAGCTTGTCTATCGCCGCCTTGAAGGCGCTGACGCGGTGCAGCGTGGCGCGCCAATCGGCGATGGAAGGGAACTGATCGACGAACCAGCGCAGCGAGGCCTGCACCTGGTTGAACGCGCCGACCACCATCATCAGGCCGCCCATAGTGAGAGTGCCGCTGAAATAGCCCGGCGAGGCGACCACGATGGGCACCACGATCGCCACCCAGCCGTAGCCGGAAGTGATCCAGGTCAGCCGCGAGAGCGCTCCCGACAGACCTTTCATCGTGTCGATGACCCGATCGAGAGTGCCTTCGAGCTGCCTCCGCTCGTCCTCTTCGCCGTGGAACAGAGCGATGCTTTCAGCGCTTTCACTGACGCGTACCAGGGAGAAGCGCAGATCCGCTTCGCGCGCGTAAAGCTCGGCATTCAACCCGATCAACGGCACGCCCACCCGGAACGTCAGCAGCGAACCGATGAGGGCGTAGGCGACCGCGCACCAGACCATGTAACCGGGAATCGAAAAGCGCATGCCATGGACGACGAAGGCGAGTTGGTCCGACAGCACCCAAAGAATCCCGATGAAGCTGACCAGCAGCATGCTCGCTTGCAACAAGCCGACCCCGAGGCTGGCGGAGAGGTCCGTCAGCTTGCGGGTGTCTTCCTCGATGCGCTGGTCGGGATTAACGCCCAATTGCCCGGCGAGCCCGAGACGGTACGCGCGCCCCCGCACCAGCCATTCATCGAGCAGGTGCCGCGTCAGCCACTCGCGCAAGCGCACCTTCAGCATCTGCTGCATCCAGGTCTGCGCGACCACCAGGGCCAGGAGAAAGCCGATGATGATGAAGAAGACGAGGAGCTGCTGGCCGAGGCCGGGGAGGTTTCGCTGGGCGATGGCGTCGAAAAAGGAACCGTTCCAATCGTTCAGCCGAATCTGTCCGATCATGTTCCCGACCAGCACAGCGATGATCCCTACGGCCAGCGACGCGATCCGCAGCCGATGGCTGGAACGCCACAGGATGCGCAGCAAATCGAGGCTTTCAGCCAGCGCGCTGCGACCTTCATAAGCGGCGGTGGGCGGGTGGAACTCGGTGGGGCAGGCGGCATTCGCCGGGGCGCCATTATCGAGGGCGCGAAAGCTTTCGGCAGGCGGACGCATCGCGTCGCCGCCGCGGGAACTGCGGCGCTGGTGATGTTTCACTGCGTTGCCTGTTTGCCGGCCCCCCGACCGGCGTCGCGATTACAACAAAAGTGAAGTGAATCGCATTACCGTCTATGATTCGTATCTATGTTCTTAAATTGCAAGAAAATAACAGCAGGGCATTTGTCGCATGTGTGAACATGATGCTCGCAAAACACAGGGAGTGCTTCCCGCGAGCGTTCCAGCGTAGCGTCAAAGAGACCATGGAACTCACCGAGTGGATTGGCGCGCAAATGCGCCGCAGCACCGAAGCGATGGAACGCGCGATCTCGGCTACGCATCTGCGTCGCAGCCGCAACGTGTTCGGTCAGGTTGTCGTGCCTGCAAAAGGATCGGTACTGGCCTCCCCAGCAATTGCAGATTGGAACCCCGAACCCGACTATTTTTTCCACTGGATACGGGATTCCGCGATCGTCATGCGCGTGGTGGCGGACCTTATGGAGGATGCGCCCGACGAAAATGCGCGTCGACATTGGCGCGGGCTTTTCGAGGACTTCGTCCGTTTCAGCTTGGCGCTGACAGCGCTTGACGGAGCAGCGTTCCTCGACCGGAAATCTTTTCGTGATGAGACGCGAGAGGACTATCGCAAGTTCCTGCGCCCCGACGCTGAAATAGCCGAGCTCGCAGGCGATACGCTGCTCGGCGAGCCGCGCTTCAACCCCGACGGCAGCATCGATGTCTTTCGTTGGTCGCGCCCCCAATATGACGGCCCGGCTTTGCGCGCGATCGCGTGCTTGCGTTATCTCGCTGCCGGCGGCGAAGAAAGCGATGAAACGGCGCGCGTGTTACGGCGCGATCTCGACTTCACCATTCTTCATGCCGGCGAATGCTGCATCGGCCCATGGGAAGAGGCTGACGAGAACACGCATCATTATTACGTCGCGCTCGCCCAACTCGGCGCGGTGGTGCACGGCCATGCTTGGATCGATGCTGCAACGCGCACGGCCGTTGAGCACAAATTGCGCGAATGTCTAGCGCAGCATTGGTCCGAGCAGCATCAGGTCTATATGGCCATTCGGCCGGCGCGCGCCGGCACGGCGGACGATCTCGTCGATGCCGCGGCATTGCTGGCGGTGCTTGATGCCGATCTGCCTCATGGTCCGCATAGCATCGTGGATCCGCGGGTACAACAAACGTTCGCCGTCATCGAAGATGTTTTCGCGCGCGAGTTTCCTATCAATGCGGGAAGGACGGCGCCGGCGTTGGGCCGCTCGCGCAAGGATCGCTATTTCGGCGGCGGCGCTTGGTATCCGACCACGCTGGCAGCGGCCTCGCTCTGCTACCGCCTCGCACGCCGGGACGAGCGCCACGAATGGTTGACGCGCGGCGATGCCTACATGGCAACTGTCCGCGCGCTCACCCCGGACGACGGTTCGTTATCCGAGCAGGTCGACCGCGTCACTGGCAAACAGACGTCGGCCCGGGATCTCACCTGGAGCTATGCCGCTTTCATCAGTGCCGCGCTATTGCGCGCGAAGGCGTTGCGGTGATGAGTTTTTCGTTTTGGAGAGTGCCGTTCTTCAACTGAAGTGAATGCCCTGGTCGCTTGGATTGTTGTGAAAGAAATTGTCTCCTATGGAGAGTGAGACGCATCGGGATTTCGGCAACCGTTCAAGTGAAAGGATCGAGCTTTCCAGACACCGCCCTATAGCGCATGGGATCGATGTTGGCTGCCCGCGCGGTTTCGCAAAGGCTGGCCCAGCCGTCGTCGGGCAAGGGAATGCCCTCCGCCAGTCGCTGTGCTCGTCGCCGCCTTTCCGGCTCGCCCGGCAGCAGCACCTCGCCGTCCGGCTTGGCTGGCCGGGCGCTCTTGACCCAGTCGAGATACGTGCGGGCCTCCGCGGCCATCGATTGCGCGAGTCCAAGCGCGGACGGGTTGATGTAGAACGACAACATGCCGTTTGCGTTGATACGGTTCTCCGGCCCGCAGCAGCCGGAATTGGTGAACGCGCCGGCGAGCAGTTCGCAAATCAGCGCGAGTCCCGATCCTTTGTGCTCGCCCATCGCGCGGATCGCGCCGGTGCCGGTGCGAGGCCCGCGATTGCGGGCGTCGGCCGCCGTGCCGTAGAGCTTGAGCGGGTCATTGGTCAGGCTGCCGTCCCGGTCGATGAGGACGCCCGGCGGCAGCGGCGTCCCACCGCTTGCGGCGACCATGATCTTGCCCTCCGCCACGATGGAGGTGGCGAAGTCCAGGATCACCGGTTCGGCGCCCTCCATCGGGAAGCCGACAGTAAAGGGCGCCGTCGACATGCGCCGAGCGACGCCGCCGAAGGGCGCCACCAACTGACTGCCAGCCACATTGACGAAATGCACCGAAATGAAGCCGCCGGCCGCGGCCATCTCCGCCCAGTCGCCGACGCGGCCGATATGGCCGGAATTGCGTACGGCAATGACGGCGACGCCATCACGCGCCTTGCGCATGCCGAGCTCGACGCTCAACGGCGCGATAGTTTGCCCGAATCCATGCTGCCCGTCCACAAGGACGAAGGCGCCGGCGTCAATGACGATCTCCGGCTTTCGGTCGGGGCGCAACTGGCCTTCGCGCAACAGCCACACATAGCGGGGCGTGCGCAGCACGCCATGACTGTCATGGCCCGTAAGATTGGCGGCCACGAGGTTCGCGGCGATGCGGCCGGCCTCGGCGTCGGAGCAGCCTTCGGCGCGAAAAATGTCCGTAATCAAACGGGTCAGCGGCGCGACCTGTATCAATACCATCTTGAAAATTCCGAGGGATCTCGACTAGAGGACAAGCCCGGTCGCGGCGTCAATCACATGCATATGGTCGACATTGGCTTGAAGAGTCATCTCGGTACCGGCCTCCACCGCGCTCTTCGGCTCCACGCGACCGCACATGCCGGTGCCGCTCACGGTGAAGTATACCATGGTTTCCATGCCCATAGGCTCGACCACATCGAGCGTGGTCGAAAAGGTTCGCGGTTCGGCATGGCCATTCGGGCGCGGTTCGGTAATGTGCTCGGGCCGTAAGCCTAGGAGCAGGTCTTTGGCCGCCACTTTCCGATAGCGCGCGGCCTTCTCTGCCGGCACGGGCAGGGCGATCGTGTCGGAAATGCGCACGCGCAAGTCCGCGCCGTTCTGCTCCAGGCGACAGGGGATGAGGTTCATCGCCGGCGAACCGATGAAGCCGGCGACGAATTGGGTGCGCGGCTGATGATAGAGCTCCTGCGGCGAGCCGATCTGCTCGATCCGGCCGCCGTTCATCACCACCACGCGGTCAGCCAGCGTCATCGCCTCGACCTGGTCGTGGGTCACGTAAACGGTCGTCGTCTTCACCTTTTGATGTACGCGCTTGATCTCGGTGCGCATCTGGACGCGCAGCTTGGCGTCAAGGTTGGACAGCGGCTCGTCGAACAGGAAGACCTTGGGGTGACGCACGATGGCGCGGCCCATGGCGACGCGCTGGCGCTGTCCGCCGGATAATGCTTTGGGGCGGCGGTCGAGCAGTTCAGTGATGTCGAGGATACGGGCCGCATGCTCGACCCGCTGACGAATCTCCGATTTAGGCAGCCTGCGCAGCTTGAGTCCGAACGACATGTTCTCGAACACGCTCATGTGCGGATAGAGCGCGTAGTTCTGGAAGACCATCGCGATGTCACGGTCCTTCGGCGGCAGGTCGTTTACGACGGCGCCCCCGATGCAGATGTCGCCGGCGGTGACCTCCTCGAGACCGGCGATCATTCGCAGCGTCGTGCTCTTGCCGCAACCCGACGGACCTACAAGGACGACGAATTCATTGTTCGGAATCTCAAGGTCGATGGAGCGGACAGCCTCGACATCGCCGAACTTCTTCACCACCTGACGTAACGCGACTTCCGCCATATCACGTTCCCTCTCTCTTCGTCATGCCCGGCCTTGTGCCAGGTATCCGGGCCTCCTCCATTCCTCTCCCGCTTGCGGTGGGAGGAATGGAGGGGGAAGATGCGGATGGCGGGGACAAGCCCGGCCATGACAAGAAAAAATCAACCCTTTGTGGCGCCGGAGGTGAGGCCGGCGATGTAGTAGTCCATCAGAAATGCGTAGATGACGAGCGGCGGCGCGGCGGCGACCAAGGCGCCGGCCATGAGCATGCCCCACTTGTAGACGTCCGCGCGGATCAGGCTGGTCACCGTCCCCACCGTGAGCACCTGCTGGTCCGATGAATAGAGGAAGGCCATTGGATAGACGAACGCCGCCCAGGAGACGGTGAATGCGAAAATAGTCGCGGCGATGATGCCCGGGAGCGCCACCGGGATGAATATGCGCCATAACATTTGCATGTGGCCTGCGCCGTCGATCAGCGCCGCCTCGTCGAGCTCCTTCGGGATCGACTGGAAATAGCCGATCATGATCCAGGTGCAGAACGGCACCGTGAGCGTCGGATAGACCAGCACCATGCCCCAATAGGAATTGAGCAGCCCGAACCATTTGACGATCTGGAACATCGGGATGAACAGCAGCGTGTCCGGGACCAAATAGGTAAGAAAAATCCCTGTCGCCAGGATGCCCGATCCCCAGAACCGCATGCGTCCGAGCGAAAAAGCGGCAAGAACGCTCACCACCATGGTGATGACCACGACGCAGAGTGTCACTATGACCGTGTTCTTGAAGTAGATCAGGAAGTCGGTCTGAGTGAATAGAATCTTGAATTGCTGCAGCGTGAAGCCATCGGCGACAATCCAAGGATTGGTCGCCATGCGGGCGACCTCGGCATCGCTCTTCAACGAGGTCACGATCATATAATATGGGGGAATCAGAAAGAAGATCGCGAATAGCACCAGAAAGAAATAAGACGCGAACAGCGCCCAGCGGCGATTGCGGCGCAGGCTGGAACGGCGCGGCGTTCGGGGCGTGGGAAGGGCGACGGCGGCCGTGCTCATGCGAGTTCCTTTCCGCGCTTGCGGACGCCGCGCAGGATGAAGATTGCCGCAATCGCCAGGATCGGCAGCATGAACAGCGATGTGGCGGCGCCGAGTGGCAAATCGCCGGTGCGGATGCCGAGCAGGAAGGCATACGTGGCGAACACGTGCGTGGTGTTGCGTGGCCCGCCTTGCGTCATGATCTGCACGATGTCGAAATTGGCGAAGGTGACGATCAGCGAGAACAGCACCGTGATGGCGATGATGTTGCGCATCATCGGCAGCGTGATGTGCACGAATCTCTGCCAGGCATTGGCGCCGTCGATGGCGGCGGCCTCGTAAAGCTGCTCGGGGACGGACTTGAGCGCGGCCAGATACATGATGAGGAAGAACGGCGCGCCATACCAGACGTTCACCAGGATGACGGAAAAGCGCGCCCAAGCCGGCTCGCTCAACCAGGGGATTTCATTGAAGCCGAGTCCTTTGATGACCCAGTTGAACGCGGAATGCGTCGGATCGAACAGCCACCACCAGCCGAGGGACGACAGCGCCAGCGGGATGACCCACGGCACGAGCAACATGCCGCGCCATTTTCGCTGGCCTTTCGCCGGAAGGTTGTTGATGAGGTGCGCGGTGATCAACCCGATCAGCGTCTTGAAGAACACGGCGGAGAGGGTGAAGATCGCCGATTGCTTCACCACCATCCAGAACACGTCGCGCGAAAGCAGGAAACTGTAGTTTCCGAGGCCGATGAATCGCGTCTGCGACTTGTTCAGCATCGACAAGTAGATCGAGTAGATCGCCGGATAGAGAATCAGGCAGGCGACGATCAGGATCAGGGGCAAACACATCAGCAGCGCAATGGTCGAGCGGCGGTGCACGAATCGATGGAATCGAGAAGTGGCAGTCGGCGGCCCCGCGGCGCCCAAGAGGGCCCGCGACCACGTTTGAACGGTCTCGGCCATGCCCGTTACGCCGACCCTTTAGGAGCCGGTCCTTCTGAGACTTGCTGAGCTGACGGCCATGCTGGTCGAATGAGACCGGCATGGCCTCGTCGTACGATGGGGCAATGTTGCCTCAGGCGCGCAAGGTGCCTTCGAGCTCGTTCTCGGCCCACTTAATCACGTCATCGAGCTTCTGATTGCCCTGCGTGAACTTCGCCACCATGATCGTGTTGATTGCCTGGTTGTAAATCTGCGCGCCGACTTCGGGACGTGCAGGGCGGCCGGCAATCGACGTTTCCTCGTCGGCGCGCGGAGGATAGCTGTAGACCACGCCTTTCGGCGGCTCGACCGTCTTCCATGTCGGGAGGTCGTACATGCTTTTGAACGACGGCAGGTCGTAGCCGACCGACGCGGCGACAAGTTGCGCGACCGACTCTTTTTGAGAGATGTAGAGCAACAAGTCCTTGGCAGCAGATTTGTTCTTCGAGAAGCTCCACAAGCCATAGAACTGCGGAAGTTGTCCGACGAAGCGGCCCTTCGGGCCCTTCGGCATGCCGTGGATCCAGAGCTTTTCCGCGACCTTGGGGTTGTCGCGCTTGGCGACGGCCCATGAGCTCGGCGGATTCATGATCGCCGATCCCTTGCCGGAGATGATCCAGCGGTTATTGCCGGCGTCATCCCAGGCGTAAACCTCGGGCGGGTTCACCGCCATCAGCTTCTTGAGATATTCGAGCGCTTTCCGGGTCTCGTCGGAATTGATTTTGATCTTGTCATTGCCGTCGACGAAAACCACGCCATAAGAGTTGAACAGCGCGCCGACCCAATCGACCGCGTCGCTCGCCTGGCCCATAGGCAGGCCGACCGGGAAGCCGGCTTTGTACAGCTTTTGGGCGCAATCGAGGTAAGTATCCCAGGTCCATGTATCGGTCTTGGCCTTATCGTATTTCGCCTCGTCGGCGGGGAACATCGCGCGCAGGTCGATGCCGCAATGCTTCTGGTAGAGATCGAAGCGCGACTGGCATGGTTTGACCTGGCTGCCGACAGTGGTCGGTACGCCGCGCCATGTGCCTTTGATTTTTGCGAGGTATTCGGCGACCGGGCTGATCGGTCCATATTGTTTGATGAGATGGTTGACGACGTCATCGAGCGGCTCGAGCACGCTCTGATGGACCTGAATGTTCCAGTCGCGATGGGACATGATGTCGTGACCGGTGCCGGCTTGCGCTTCGGCGGCGGCCGTGAGCTTGTCTTTTTCGCCTTGCGACGTAATGAAGTCGATATTGACCTCGACCTTGTTCTTCGCGCCCCATTCGTTACAGATTTTGATTAGAGCCTTGTTGGCGCCGGGCACCCAGTGGTCCCAGCAGCCTAACGTCAGTCTACCGGCAGCATAAGCGCCATGGACGTAAGGCGCGGCAATAGCCGCGGCAGAACCGAGCGCCGCGGTCTTGAGAACGGCACGACGTGATAGACGTGAGTATCCCATTGTATCCTCCCGATTGGCGCCATTATGATTGGCGTTTAGAGAACGATACTCTCAACCAGACCGCGCGAACAGCCAAATTAATTTTTCGAGAAAGTGGAGGTCATGACGCGCTGCAACAGAACTGTCTCCGAATGCCGAGCGGCAAACGTTACCGCCGTGGCGCGAGGCTTTGTTCTGCGAGCGGCTTGAGTTTGACCAGCCGATGCGCAAGATGACAGGCGGCATATTGGACGGCCGCATTCCGCGTTATTCCTCATTTCAGGCAGGAGCTTTCGGTGGCCAGCCCGCGCTTCGTTCGCCTTGCGCCGGACGACAACGTTGTAGTGGCGGTTGATCAGATTGCACCGGGCGTTTGTATTGCCGGGATCGCCGCGCGCGAACGGGTGCCGCGCGGGCACAAAATGGCGGTCGTGCCGATTGCGGCCAACGAGCCGGTGCGCAAATATGGGCAGGTGATTGGCTTTGCCGCCAAGCCCATCGCGCCGGGCGACTGGGTGCATGAGCATAACGTCGTCCTGCACGATTTCGCGCGAGACTACCGCTTTGCCGAAGGCGCCAAGAATGACGAGCTGTTGGCGCCGGAATTGCGTGCCACCTTCGAAGGCTATCGGCGGCCGAACGGCAAGACCGGGACGCGCAACTATATTGGCATCCTCACCTCGGTGAATTGCTCGGCGTCGGTGGCTAAATTCCTCGCCGAGGCGGTCAGCCGCTCCGGCCTGCTGGCGGATTATCCTGGCATTGACGGCGTCGTGCCCTTTGTGCACGGCACCGGCTGCGGCATGGCGGCAAAAGGCGAGGGCTGGGATGTGCTGCGGCGCACGCAGTGCGGTTACGCCACCCACCCCAATCTGGGTGCGACGCTGATGGTGGGCCTCGGCTGTGAGGTTTTTCAGATCGACCGAATGAAAAGCGAATACGGGCTGGTCGAAGGCGATCATTTCCAGACCATGACCATTCAGGCGACCGGCGGCACACGCAAGACGGTCCAGGAAGGGGTGGAGCGCATCAAGGCAATGCTGCCGGCCGCAGCCCGTGCCCGGCGCGAGACGCGGCCAGCCTCCGAGATTGTGCTTGCGTTGCAATGCGGCGGTTCGGACGGCTATTCCGGCATTACCGCCAATCCGGCGCTCGGGGCGGCCGCCGATCTGCTGGTCAAGCACGGCGGCACCGGCGTGCTGGCGGAGACGCCGGAAATCTATGGGGCGGAGCATCTGCTCACCCGCCGGGCCGTGAACAAGAGCGTCGGCGAGAAGCTGGTGGAGCGTATCCGCTGGTGGGAGGACTACACCGAACGTAACCGCGGCGAAATGAACAACAACCCGTCACCCGGCAATAAGGCCGGCGGGCTCACTACGATTCTTGAGAAATCATTGGGCGCGGCAGCCAAGGGCGGCAGCACCACGCTGCGCGCGGTGTACGAATATGCCGAACCGGTGATCGAGAAGGGCTTCGTCTTCATGGACACGCCGGGCTACGACCCGGTCTGCGCCACCGGTCAGGTCGCCGGCGGCTGCAATGTGATGTGCTTCACGACCGGGCGCGGCTCCGCCTTCGGCTGCAAGCCGACGCCGTCGATCAAGCTCGCCACCAATCCGTATGTTTATGAGACCATGACCGACGACATGGATGTCAATTGCGGCGATATCCTCGATGGCGTGAGCGTAACGGCCAAGGGCGAAGAGATCTTCGAAAAGGTGCTGGCGACCGCGTCGGGCGAGCGCACCAAGTCGGAAAGCCTGGGCTACGGCGATCTCGAATTCGTGCCCTGGCAGATCGGCGCGGTGATGTAATGACTTCGGCGATGGACGGACGTCCAGCACACCCTCGCGGCCGTCCTCTGCGCTCGCGACTGTGGTTCGACAATCCCGATAATCCGGGAATGACGGCGCTTTATCTCGAGCGCTATCTCAATTACGGGCTGACACGGGAAGAACTCACCTCCGGTAAGCCGATCATCGGCATCGCGCAGACCGGGTCGGACCTTTCGCCCTGCAATCGTCATCACTTGCAATTGGCTGAACGCGTGCGCGCGGGTATC
>DASTWX010000055.1:0-8192 GCA_035765795.1 Pseudolabrys sp.
CCGGCGGTCCAAGCCGCACACGTCCCGGCGCACACAGCCGTGGGTCACTGGGCCCCCTGATGGCGGAGCCGGTGATCCGGTCAGAGGATCGCCGGCATCGACCTGGGCCCACAGCGGTGGATAGGCAGCCTTCCAATTCGAGAGGAGAGGCGGGTTGCCTGAAAGGGTAGGTCCACCGGGGGCGGTGCGGAGCAAACCTATAAACACCGCGCGCGGGACGCCTTGGGTTTGGCGGACTTGCGGCTGCCACGCCCGTCGCTCGAAGCGAGCGACGGCGGGCAATTCCGGAAATTCCGGACTTCAGCATGCCTCGATGCTGCGAGGCATCGAGGTCCGTGGGTCCGTTGCGACCCAAGTGCGCCCCGCGCGCCCTCGGTTCTCATGCGAGGCGGGCGGCCCGAAGAAAGGCGAGGGCCAACCCGGGGCCGACATCAACAACACGGGCGGGCGGGGCTGTGTCTTTCTCGCCTCATTCTGACGAGCCGCGCGGAACGCGCGGCGTCTCGAAGAATGAGGCGGCACCTCGGGCCTCATGGTTCAAGACGCGCTCCTTCGGAGCGCTCCTCACCATGAGGTGATAGGTGTTTGGAGCGGGCGCTACACCTTCGGCGCCGCGCCCGCGATTGCCGGCTGCCGCGGCGGGCGCTAGACGTGTCGCATGAACGGACGTCCTGCCGATAAGCTCGCGATCGCTGTCGCGCAGCTCAACTGCACGGTCGGCGATATCGCCGGTAACGCCGACAAAGCGCGCAAGGCGCGCGCCGAAGCAGCCGCGCAGGGCGCCGATCTTGTCGTTTTCCCCGAGCTCTACATCGCCGGCTATCCGCCGGAAGACCTGGTGCTCAAGCCTGCCTTTCAGGTCGCCTGCCGCGCCGCGGTCGAACAACTCGCGCGCGAGACGGCCTCCGCGGGTCCGGCAATCGTGGTCGGCACGCCCTGGCCCGACGAGGGCAAGGTCTACAACGCCGCCGCGCTGCTCGATGGTGGCCGCATCGCGGCGCTTCGCTACAAGGCCGATCTGCCCAATTACGGCGTCTTCGACGAAAAGCGCGTGTTCGCCGCGGGACCGATGCCTGGGCCGGTGAATTTCCGCGGTGTGCGCCTCGGTTTGCCCGTGTGCGAAGATATCTGGGGTCCGGAGCCTGCCGAATGCATCGCCGAAACCGGCGGCGAGATGCTGATCGTGCTCAACGGTTCGCCCTACCGCCACAATGTCGGCGACCAGCGGCTCAACATCATCGTTCCGCGCGTCAAGGAAACAGGGCTGCCTCTGATCTACGCCAATCAGGTCGGCGGCCAGGACGAACTGGTGTTCGACGGCGGCTCGCTTGCGCTCAACGCCGATTGCTCTCTCGCCTTCCAACTCGCCACTTACAAAGAGTGCGTGGTGACGACGCAATGGCGACGCATGGACGGCACCTGGCGCTGCGATGAGGGACCGAAGCTGAAGGGGATTGAGGGCGACGAGGCCGATTACGCCGCCTGCGTGCTAGGCCTGCGCGATTACGTCGACAAGAACGGCTTTCCCGGCGTGGTGCTGGGCCTGTCGGGCGGCATCGATTCGGCGCTGTGCGCAGCGATGGCGGTGGACGCGATCGGGGCGGCGCGCGTGCGCTGCGTGATGATGCCGTATCGCTACACGGCCCAAGCCTCCCTCGATGACGCGGCGGCTTGCGCCAAGGCGCTTGGCGTGCGCTACGACATCCTGCCCATCGCCTCCGCCGTCGAAGGACTCGAGGAAGCGCTCAAGCCGGTGTTTTCGGGCCTTGCCCGCGACGTGAGCGAGGAGAACTTGCAGGCGCGCGCTCGCGGCACGATCCTGATGGCGATCTCCAACAAGTTCAATTTGATGCTCGTCACCACCGGCAACAAGTCGGAGATGTCGGTCGGTTACGCCACGCTCTATGGCGACATGAACGGCGGCTTCAATCCGTTGAAGGACTTGTACAAGACGGAGGTGTTTCGGCTGGCGCGCTTGCGCAACCGTTGGAAGCCGGAAGCCGCATTGGGGCCCGACGGAGCGGTGGTCCCGGAAAATATCATCGTTCGCCCGCCGACGGCCGAGCTGCGCGAGAACCAGACCGACCAGGATTCGCTGCCGCCTTACGACGTGCTCGACGCCATTCTCGAGCGGCTGGTCGAGCGCGAGGAGCCGATCGCCGCCATCGTCGCCGCGGGCTACGATCGCGACACCGCGATACGGGTCGAACGCATGCTCAATCTTGCCGAATACAAGCGGCGGCAAGCGGCGCCGGGCGTGAAAGTGACGATGAAGAATTTCGGCCGTGACCGACGCTATCCGATCACCAATCGCTTCCGTGATTCCGGCGCGCCGCTGCCGGAGCCCGATCGCTTGCTGATTGCCGGCAAGCCCGCGCGCTCCGAAGCGGTGGATTTTTGAGGAGCCGTCATTCCGGGGCGCGCACGAAGTGCGCGAGCCCGGAATCCAGGGGCGCGAATGTGTGTCTGGATTCCGGGCCCCGCGAGCGGAGCCTGTCATCGGGCCGCGCTTCGCGCGGACCCGTTGGCTCGCGTCCCGGAATGACAACGGAATCAGTGCGAGGGCAGGAAGGTCGGGCCGACCGAGCGAACCTTGCGCTTGGTGTTGGGATCGACCTTGCCAGGCGCATCGGCAAGCGCGGACTCCGAGCCGCGTAGCTCGGCGGGGTTCACAGTCTTCGTTTTCTCTTCCGGCTTGCCCGCCGTGCGCGGCTGCGCAAATTGCTTGGCGTTCTTTTCGGTGACGATGACATCGCCCGGCCGCACGGTCTGGTCGGGGCCGCTGGTCTTGAGCGCTTCGTACCAACTTTCACCCGGCGCCCGGCAGCTGTAATTGCTCAGCTTCTTGCGATACGAGAAGGCCGATGGCAGATCGGCATAACGTGTGCCGGTCAGCGAGACAGCCTGCGCCACGTCCTCGCCGGGGTTGTGATAGACAAACAGCTGCACGTCGGCGGCCGGGCAGGAGTGGCGGCACACCTCGGCGTCCTGCTGGAAGTGATCCGACGTCGTCGAATACGAGATCGGGTAGTAATAGCCGTCACCCAACCGGACGCAGAGCGTGCGGAAAGTATTGCCCATCGGCCCGGAAGGCACTTCGGGCGTGATTTGGCCGCTGTCGATGCCGCCGAACAGGCGGTCGAAGAACCCGCCTTGCCGGCCGGCGGCCGCTGCCGAGCGATATTGCGGACCGCAGGCATTGTCCGCGAGCGCGATCAGCAGCGATTCGCGCTGCGCCGCGCGCTCTGCCGTGCCGCCGTTGAGTCGCTCAAGCTGGATTTGTAGCCGGTCGAGTGCACTGCGTTGCTGATCGATTTGCCGGCTCAGACCGCTGCATTCGCGCGGCGGGTTGCTGAAGATCGAGAACAGGCCGGTGCTTTCGCATCCTAGCTGTCGCGATTGCGAGACCAAGCGATCGACCTGATATTGCTGGCGATTGACGGCATCCTCCGCGCGCCGGATCTGGTCGGCGCGGTAAGGGTCCGCATTGCCACGGTCAAGCGCGGTGAGCTGAGCGATGAGCCGCTGACATGCCGGGCTCGACGCGTTATTGGGCGTTGGCGGTTGTTGGGCGAGAGCTGGGCAGGAGGCCAGCGCAAACGCAGCGGTAATGGCGGCAAACGATCCCCTCATGGAGCGCACCTTAACCGGTTAATTATGGCAGCGCGAGGATGCACAGGGCCCGCGCGGTGGAGGAAAAATCCGTCTGTTCAAGCGGTCCGCACGCTTTCCGCGCGCAGGTTCCAGAAAATGCCGCAGATGATGATCAGCGCCCCCAAGAACACGAACACGTCGAGCGGCTCGCTGTAGAGCGCCCAGCCGACCACCGCAATCAACGGAATACGCATGAAGTCGAGCGGCACCACTAGCGTGGCATCACCGGCGCGGAAGGCATTGCTCAGGCAATAATGCGACGACAGCCCGGCGATGGCCAAGCCCAGCAGCGGCAGCATGTCCGGCAGAGCGAGATGCAGGAAAGCGTGCGGATCGCTGCCCATCAACGAGATCGGGAATTGAATGGCACCCATCCAGAATACGATGCTGAACGTGCTCTCGGTGTTCGTGAGCTGCTTTGTGGTGATCATCGTAATGGCATAGCCGACGGCTGCCGCCAGCACGAGAAAGGCCGCCGGATTGAAGCTTTGGATACCGGGCCGCAGAATGACGAGAACCCCGAGGAGACCGAGCACCACGACGCCCATGCGGCTTGGCGTCATCCGCTCGTGCAGCAACCAAACCGCAAGTAGGGCAGTCCAGGCCGGCATGGTGAACTCGAGCGCGAATACCATGGCCAACGGTAGCATCGTCAGACTTGTCGCCCAGGCATATTGCGATGCGTAATGGATCACATTGCGCAGGAAGTTGAGTTTCATCCGATGCGGACGCGCGTGCTTGCGCAGATCAGGCCGCAAGATGATCAGCGCGGCGAGGATGATCAGCATCCCGCCGCTGCGGACGGCGAGAATTTCGAAGATAGTCAGCCCGACGTTCGACAGTTCCCGAATCGATACCGCCATCGCTGAGAACGACAGCAGCGCGCCGATCATCCAGAAGACGGCGCTGACAATATTGCTTTTTTTAGCCACTGCACGCTGCGCCGTTGTCGAGGGGGAGGAACGCGGGGGGGAAGGCGACTTATAGCCGATCGCGCCTATGCGCAAACCGGCCCGTTACTCCGCGTCGGGCTGGTTCTCGGGGCGCGCCTTCTCGAATGCGGCGAGCTTCAAGCACGCGGTCTCGACGGCGACGATTTTTGGGAACGCATCGAGCGGAACCTTGAGCCGGCGCGCATTGAACACCTGCGGGATGAGGCAGATATCCGCGAGCGTCACATGCGAGCCGCAGGCGTAAGGGCCGGGCGCAATCATCGCTTCGATCGAGGTGAAGCCCTGCATCACCCAATGATGATACCAGACGTCAATGTCGGCTTGCTCGTGCTTCATCTCGCGCTTGAGATATTGCAGCACCATGAGGTTGTTGAGCGGATGGATATCGCAAGCGACGATCTGCGCGATCGCGCGTACGTGCGCGCGCGCCAGCGCGTCGGCCGGAAGCAGCGCGGGCTCGGGATGAATCTCGTCGAGGTATTCAATAATGGCCAGTGATTGGGTGAGCACGTCGCCACTGGCCAGTTGCAGCGCAGGCACCCGCTCCTGCGGGTTCAACGCACGAAATTGCGGTGAATGCTGACGGCCGCCGTCTTTGGTAAGATGAACGGCCTCCATGTCGTAGGGCAGACCTTTGAGATTGAGCGCGATGCGGACGCGATAAGCGGCGGACGAGCGGAAATAGGAGTAGAGCTTCACGAGAACTCCAAGAGGTGAGGTTGAGGCGGCGCGCCAATCTAACGGACGCCATGGCCGTTGGCGAGATCGGTCGAAAGTTGCATCGAACGCTCGATCAATTTCTTCAGGGCACGGTCCAGCGCGGCACGATCCGCAGCATCGACCGTTTCAATCAACTGCCGTGCGAAGTCGAGGGCCATCGGCGCGAGATCGTCGTATACGTCGCGGCCGGCAGGCGTGAGGGACAGGAAAGCCTCACGCAAATCCGCGTGGTTTGCACGCCGCGTCACCAGCTTGCGCCGCTCGAGGACGGCGACAGCGCGTGACACCTTGGTCTTATGCATGTAGCTGTGCCGCCCGATGGCCTTGGCCGTCATCATGCCAAACTCGCCGAGCGTAACGAGCACGCGCCATTCCGGCACCCCGATCTTGTAACGTCCGGTATAGACGCGCGACAGCGCTCGCGACACCAGATTCGCGCAGACGTTCAGCCTATAAGGCAGGAATTCGTCCAGCTTGAGGATATTGGCCGCGCTGTCCGGCGGGGACACCCCGTGAGCACTCTCGTGGGTCATCTCGGCGCGGCTCCCTTAAACGCGGGGCCGAAACATGGCCGAACTCGCCACCGGGCGCAACGCGAATGGAGGCGCTTTGACCTATCGCGGCCGGCGGCGGTTTCGGTTCGTGACCCTGATGCGCAAGGGGATCGGACGACCCGGACCCGGCCCGCCGTCTTGACGCAAGGATCGGAGCAGGGCCTTCGCGATTTGGATAAGAAGCGTGATATTCATGATCGTTCTGCCGTTCTCATGAGGCTAACGCTCGCGTCGGCACGGCGTTCCTCATCTGTGCCTCAAAGCCCCGAAAATTAAAGCTTATTGCGAGTGTACTCCGGGCGGAGACGACAGAGCGATTGCAACCCCTTATCACCCTCTCGGTTGACATGGTTGCAAAAGAAACTAAATTTGTGTTCGAGCTTCTGGAGCCGGGAATCCGTGCCATGACCTCAGCCTACATGTCCGGTTTCGGCAATACATTCGAAACGGAGGCATTGCCCGGTGCTTTGCCGATCGGGCGCAACTCGCCGCAGAAGGTGAACTACGGGCTTTATGCCGAGCAACTCTCGGGCTCGCCCTTTACCGCGCCGCAATCGTCCAACCAGCGCTCGTGGCTTTATCGCATTCGCCCTACCGTGCGGCACACCGGCCGGTTCAGCAAAGTAGACAAGCGCCTCTGGCGAACCGCACCTGCGCGCGAGGAAACGGACGTTCCGATCGGCCAATTACGCTGGTCGCCGGCGCCGATCCCGGACGAGAAGCTTACCTTCATCTCCGGGCTTTCCACCGTTACCACGGCTGGCGACGTCGACAGCCTCGCCGGCATGGCAGCGCATCTTGTGTTCGTCACGCAGTCGATGGCCCGCGAACACATGTTCAATGCCGACGGCGAATTCCTCGTCGTCGCCCAGCAGGGACGTCTACGCTTTCGCACTGAATTCGGCGCCATTAACATCGAGCCCGGTGAAATCTGCGTCATCCCGCGCGGTGTGGTGTTTCGCGTCGAAATCATTGACGCACCCGCGCGCGCTTATGTCTGCGAAAACTACGGCGGCGGCTTCATCCTGCCCGATCGCGGGCCGATCGGGGCCAACTGTCTGGCAAATCCGCGTGATTTCCAGACGCCGGTCGCCGCCTACGAAGATGTCAACGAGCCGCATACGCTGTTCGTCAAATGGGGCGGTGAGCTCTACAAAACGGAAGTGGCCCAGTCGCCCATCGATGTTGTGGCCTGGCACGGCAATTACTATCCGTACAAATACGATCTGCGGCGTTTTTCGCCGGTGGGTGCGATTTCATTCGATCATCCGGATCCCTCGATCTTCACGGTACTGACCTCGCCGTCGGAAACGCCGGGCACGGCGAATGTCGATTTCGTCATCTTTCCGGAGCGGTGGACGGTGGCGGAAAACACGTTCCGGCCGCCCTGGTACCATCGCAACATCATGTCGGAATTCATGGGGCTCGTTTACGGCGTCTACGACGCCAAACCCCAGGGCTTCGTGCCCGGCGGCATGAGCCTGCACAACCAGATGCTGCCGCACGGGCCCGACGCGGACGCCTTCACCCATGCGAGCAATGTGGACCTGAAGCCGGTCAAACTCACCAATACGCTGGCCTTTATGTTCGAGACGCGTTTCCGGCAGCGGATCACGAGATACGCCGCCGAGCTGCCGTCCCTGCAAGATGACTACATCGACTGCTGGCGCGGCCTACAAAAGCATTTCGATCCCAACCGCCGCGAGCCGAAACAGTCATGAAACTTGCCTCGCTCACAGGAGGGCGCGACGGCCGTTTGGTGGTCGTCTCTCGCGATCTCGCCCGCTATGCCGAAGCTTCCGCGGTGGCGCCGACGCTCCAAGCCGCATTGGATGATTGGGATTCAGCAAGGGCGCATCTCGAGGACTTGGCCGGGAAGCTCGAAGCCGGCAAGATCGAGGCAAAGCCTTTCAATCCGTCGCAGTGCGCCTCACCTTTGCCGCGCGCCTATCAGTGGCTCGACGGCTCGGCTTACGTCAATCACGTGGCGCTGGTGCGAAAGGCGCGCGGCGCCGAGATGCCGGCTTCTTTCTGGACCGATCCGTTGATGTATCAAGGTGGATCGGACGGCTTTCTTGGTCCCCGCGATCCTATACCGGTCATCGATGAAGCGTGGGGCATCGATCTCGAAGCGGAAGTTGTCGTGATCCTTGGCGACGTCCCGATGGGCGTGACACGTGACGAAGCCGCGCCCGCGATCAAGCTCATCATGCTTGTCAATGACGTCACTTTGCGGAATCTCACCGGCCCTGAACTCGCCAAGGGTTTCGGCTTCATGCAATCGAAGCCCGCGTCTGCCTTCACGCCCGTC
>DASTWX010000056.1:0-28052 GCA_035765795.1 Pseudolabrys sp.
AAGCCCGACGCCTTTCACGATGGCCGCGTATTCGTTGCGCGTGAAGCCGAGATCGATGACGAAAGGCGCCGTCATGGTGCCGGACAGCGCGTCCGTGAACTTGAACAACACCACGAACGCGATCATCGCGAGCGCAAAGTCACGGCTCATGAAATCCTTCAGAGCGCCGAGGGCGGCTTCCGCCACCCGGGCAAAGGGCTTTCGCTGCGCATGCGCGATTTCCGCCAATCTCGACCGCTCGGGTTCGGTCGCGAGCAGTGCTGTCACGGTACCGATCAGCACCAGCGCCGCCATGGTCCAATACCCCCAGTGCCACGCCAACTCGCGGGCGAAACCGCTGGCCTGGAAACCACTTACCATGAACAACGCGCCTGCGGTTGAGACCAGCATGCCGATCCGATAGGCGGCGACATAGCCCGCCATGCCAGCGGCCTGCTCGTTCTCCGGCAGGCTCTCGACGCGGAAGGCATCAATGACGATATCTTGCGTCGCCGACGCGGTAGCGACCAAAAGCGCGCCGAAGGCGACAAGTCCGGGCGCCTCCCCCGGATTGCATGACCCCAGAAACACGATGGCGGCGATGAGCAGAGCTTGCGAGAACACCAGCCACGCCCGCCTGCGGCCGATCAGTCGTGAGAGCAGAGGAATGTCGAGCGCATCCGTGAGGGGCGCCCAGAGAAATTTCAGCGTGTAAGGCGTGCCCACCAGCGCAAATAAACCGATGACGCCAAGGTCGACGCCGGATTCGCGCATCCAAATAAGCAGTGTCGAGCCGGAGAGCGCGAGCGGTAGCCCCGACGAAAAGCCGAGAAACATCACGATCAGCACGCGCGGTTGGAGATAAACCGAGAGCGTGTTGAAAAGGCTGCGCGATACTGCGCCCGCGCTCCGTTGCGCGCCATCGGGAGAGGCGGTCACGACAGGGTCCTTGGTGTACACCATAAAAGGCGCCGCAAACTCCGCTTCACCTCTCCCCTGTGGGAAGAGCTTGCTCCCTCCCTTACCCTCCCCCACAAGCAGGGGAGGGTAAGGGAGGGGACCGGGGACCCGATATATCCAGGATCAGTTGCCCCCTTTCCCCAACGGGGAGAGGGAGTGGCGCCGAATGCACCGCACTGCCTCGCCATATCGTCGGGCCAACGTATCCTCACTCCGCCGCCCCAAGCTTTCCGATCGGCGCCGGGATCGCTTCGGCGTCGCCGTCACCATCGAATTCGACCTCTTTGATCTTTTCGCCGCGGCTGACGATCTTGTCCGTTGAAATCGTGATCTGTTTGATGTCGCTCGATGCTTGACCGAAGTGCCTATCGAGCTTTTCCACCCGGTCGCGCAGCCGATTGACGTCCTCGATCAATAGTCCGACTTCCGCCAGAATCTTGTCGGCCGCTTCCCGCATGCGCGCGTCTTTCCGAATCTGCTGGATCACCTGGATGGCCAGCATCAGCAGCGATGGTGACACGATGATGACCTTGGCCCGATAGGCCTTCTGGAAGACGTCGTCGAAGCTGTCGTAAAGCTCGGCATAGATCGACTCGGAAGGCACGAACATCAGCGCCATGTCCTGTGTCTCGCCGGGGATGAGGTATTTGTCGGCAATATCGGCGACATGCTTGCCGATGTCCTGCCGCACCCGGGCGGTGGCAAGTTTCTTCTCCTCGTCGGTCTTGGCCTCGCGGAAGGCGGTCACCGCCTCCAGCGGGAACTTGGCGTCGATCACGAGCGCCGGGCCGTTCGGCAGGTGGATGCAGCAGTCCGGTCGCGCTTTGTTCGACAACGTCGATTGGAAGGTGTAGCAATCCTTGGGCAACCCATCCTGAATGATGACTTCCATGCGGCTTTGGCCAAAGGCGCCGCGGCTCTGCTTGCTGCCGAGCACCTGTTGTAGCGTGGTCACCTGCGTGACGAGATCGCCGATGTTCTTCTGCGCGCTATCGATGACGGCAAGGCGGGCGTGCAACTGCTGCAAATGCTCGGTCGTATTCTTGGTCGACGTTTTCATGGATTCGCCGAGGTTCTGCGCCACCGCGTCGAGCCGCTCGTGTACCGTCTGCTGCAATTGCGCCTGCGCCTTGGCGAGCAGATCGCCCATCGCCTGAACGCGCGCGTTCAATTCGACGATGCGCTGTTCCGCGGCAGGATCGGGCTGCGGTGCCTTCGCTCGCAGAAGCAGCGTCAGAATGGCGGCAATGCCGGCGACGATCGCGACCGCGAAGGCGAGGAGGAGAGGTTCGGGCATGGCCACTTTGTAGCCTGATTCGGCCGTGGGCGCGAACGAAGGGCGAACAGCGGAGCTTGCTATCCAGGTTTTCAAGCCGCTTTTCTGGTTCCATTGACCGCGTTTAGGCGACCGCTTACATCGCGGGGCATGGCCACACGTGACATCCTGATCATCCCCGATCCGAAACTGCGGCTCAAATCCGAGCCGGTGAGGACAATCGACGCGTCGGTGCGCGCGCTCGTCGACGACATGTTCGAGACCATGTACGCCGCGCCGGGCATCGGGCTTGCCGCGATCCAGATCGGACAGCCGCAGCGCATCGTCACGATGGATCTCGCCAAGAGAGACGAGCCGAAGGAGCCGCGGGTCTTCATCAACCCGGAGGTGACGTGGGCTTCCGATGAGCGCGCCACTTACGAGGAAGGCTGTCTGTCGATTCCCGAATATTACGAAGAGGTGGAACGGCCGAAAACGGTGAAGGTCAAATACCTCGACCTCGACGGTCATCAGCACGAAATCGAGGCCGACGGCCTGCTCGCTACCTGCCTTCAGCACGAGATCGATCACGTCAATGGCGTGCTGTTCATCGACCACATCTCCAAGCTCAAGCGCGACATGGTGATGAAGAAGTTCAAGAAAGCGCAAAAACGCGGTGATACGACGCGTGCAGCCTATCAGTCCGATACGCCCGAGCATCAGATCGGATAAGCTGCCCCAAGCGCGCACCCGCGCGACCGTCAAGAGAATTGAATGCGCCTCCGCCTCGTCTTTATGGGCACGCCCGAATTCGCGGTCCCGACGCTCGTCGAACTTGCGTCGCGGGGGCATGAGATCGCGGCGGTGTATACCCGCGCGGCCAAGCCCGCGGGCCGTGGCATGGCTTTGCAGCCGAGCCCGGTCGAGCGCGAAGCGCGGCGTCTCGGGCTCGCGGTGTACACACCGAGCACATTGAAGACCGGAGATGCGCAAGCCGCATTCGCTGCGCACCGGGCGGATATCGCGGTGGTGGTCGCGTATGGCTTGATTTTGCCAAAACCTGTGCTCGACGCGCCGCGCTTCGGCTGCTTCAACGTGCATGCCTCGCTGTTGCCGCGCTGGCGGGGCGCCGCGCCGATCAACCGAGCGATCATGGCGGGCGAGGCTGAAACGGGCGTCACCATCATGCGGATGGACGAAGGGCTCGATACCGGCGCGATGGCAATGGCCGACCGGGTCTCCATCATGCCGGATATGACGGCCGGCGAGTTGCATGACGTGCTCGCTCAGCTCGGCGCCGATCTGATGGCCCGCGCGCTCGCGGCGCTTGAGCGTGAGGCGCTTATGTTGAAGCCGCAGCCGGAACAGGGTGTCACCTACGCCGCCAAAATTGGAAAAAACGAGACTCGCATCGACTGGACGCTTCCTTGGCGCGCCGTGCACGATCACATTCGTGGCCTGTCACCGTTCCCCGGCGCTTGGTTCGAGTTTGACGGCGTCCGGATCAAAGTGCTCCGCTCTATCAAGGGCGAAGGCGGCGGGCTCCCGGGCACCGTGCTCGATGATCGGCTCACCATTGCCTGCGCCGAAGGGGCGGTGCGGCTCGTTCGGATCCAGCGCGCCGGCAAGCAGCCGATGGCGGCGGAGGAATTCTTGCGAGGCACGCCGATCAAATCCGGCGGGCGGGTGAACTGAACGTGCCGCGCTATAAGCTGACAATCGAGTACGACGGCCGCGCCTTCGCCGGCTGGCAAATCCAAGCTGGGCAAGCGACGGTGCAGGGCGTAGTCACCGCCGCCGTTGCCGCCTTCGCCGGAGAGAGTACCTTGGTGCAGGGTGCCGGCCGCACCGATGCCGGCGTGCACGCGCGCGGCCAGGTCGCTCACGTCGATCTTGCCCGAGAATGGGAGACCGACACGGTGCGCGATGCGCTCAACGCGCATTTGCGGCCGCACGGGGTCGCGGTGCTATCCGCCGAGCGCGTCGGCGAGGACTTCCACGCGCGTACGTCGGCTGTGAAGCGCCATTACCTTTATCGCATTGTCAACCGCCGGCCGGACCTCGCGCTGGATGCCGGCCGAGCTTGGCGGGTGGCGCGTCCGCTCGATGTTGAGGCGATGCAGGCCGCCGCGCAACGGCTGGTCGGCAAACACGACTTCACGACTTTCCGCGCCGCCGAGTGCCAGGCGAGGTCGCCGGTGAAAACACTCGATCGACTCGATGTGCTCCAAGACGGCGAAGAAGTGCACGTGCTCGCTGCAGCGCGCTCATTTCTGCATCATCAAGTCCGTTCGATGGTCGGCTCGCTCGTGCTGGTCGGGGAAGGCAAATGGAGTATCACCGATCTCGAAGCGGCCTTGCGTGCTCGGGACCGGACCGCGTGTGGCCCCGTCGCGTCGCCGGACGGGCTTTACTTGATGCGGGTGGACTATAAAGATTGAGCTTACTCCGCCGCGGCACGTAGCATCCGCCATTGCGCAAGCGATGCACGGAGCGCGGCCGGCTTCAGCGGCTTGTGCAGCAGTTGAATGTCTTGCGCGCGGGCGGACTCGCGCACCGCGAGCGAATGGTCGGCGGTGATCAGGATGGCCGGCAGCGGCCCGCAATGGCGGCGCAGCGCGGCAATCGCATCGATGCCGTTGCCCTGGTCGAGGTGATAGTCGACCAAGAGGCCGTTCGGCATCACCGGGCTAGCCCCGATCGCCGCCAGCGCGCCGGCAAGGTCCGGCGCCTTCATTACGTCGCAGCCCCACCCGCGCAGCAGCGTTTCCATGCCGTCGAGCACGGCGGGTTCGTTATCGATGCACAGGGCCAGGGTACCGGCGAGTTGCCCGGGCGTAAGGCGCCCCTCCCGCGCCGGTATCGAAACCGGCGCGGCGTCAGATAGCGGCACCGTCACCGCGAAATGCGACCCGCGGCCTTCCGCAGAGCTTACTTGCACCGAGCAGCCGAGCAGGCGCGCCGTTCGCTCGACGATCGAGAGGCCTAGCCCGAGCCCGCGGGCGACGCGCGCGCCTTGGTCGAGCCGGTGGAATTCGATGAAGATATCGCGCTGCTTGTCCTGCGGAATGCCGAGCCCGGTGTCGTAAATATCGATGCGCAAGTTGTTGTTGCCCCGCCGGCGGCAACCGACCAGCACGCGACCTTGTGGTGTGTATTTGATCGCGTTGGAGACGAGGTTCTGGATGAGCCGCCGCAACATGCGCCGGTCGGAGCGCACGACGAGCGAGCAAGGCACAAAATCGAGCGTCAGCCCTTTGCCGGCGGCAAGCGGCGCGAACTCGACCGCGATCTGCCGCATCAATTCGTCGATACGGAAGCTCGCGAATTCGGGCCGCAGTGCGCCGGTATCGAGTCGCGAAATGTCGAGGAGCGCGCCGAAAATTTCCTCCACGGCCTCCAGGGAGGCATCGATGTTGTCGATCAGGGGCCGGTCGGCGGGGTCGCGCTGTCGCTCCAGCAGGCTGGTAACATAAAGCCGGGCGGCGTTCAGCGGCTGCGAGATATCGTGACTGGCCGCCGCCAGGAATTTCGTCTTGGAAATATTGGCGGCGTCGGCCTCGCCTTTGGCGCGAGCGAGAGCGGCGTTGAGCCGCGTCAGTTCCTCTGTGCGCTCGTGTACCCGGCGCTCCAGCGTTTCGTTGGCACGTTCCAGCGCCTCCGCCGCTGCCACGCTCGCGGTGATATCGGTGAACGTCGTGACGATGCCGCGGTCGGGCATGCGGTTGGCGCGCACTTCGATGGCCATGCTTTTGGCGAAATGCGCGCGGAACGGCATGCTGCCGGCGATGTAGTACGCGAGTTGTTCGTGCACGAGTTGATCGATCTGATGCAAGGGAAGCTCGCTGCGCTTGGCGTTGAAGCGCAAGATGTCGGCGAGGCTGACGCCGGCCCGGATCAGGCTCGGCGGCAGGTCGAGGATCTCACCGAACTGCCGGTTCCAGCAGATGAGTTGAACGTCTTTATCGAAAACGGCGATGCCTTGCCGCACATGGTCAAGCGCCGTCTGCAAGATCTCGCGATTGTACTGGATGGCGGCATTGGCGTCGTCGAGCAGCTTCAGTGCCGCCTTGGTCGACACCGTGCGTTTGCGTAGCACGAGCGAGAGTACCAAGCGTGAGGATGCCGCGCCGACGGCTGAAGCGAGGGTGTGTTCAGCATGGCGGATCAGCCGGAAATCGGCTTCGTCCTTGGGCTCCAGGCTGATGCGGTTGGCCACCGCGAAGCTCTCGAAGGCGGCGCCGGTGCGCGTCTCACCGAGATAGCGTGCGACGGCCTGGGTCAACTCTTCGACGGTGACGGAGGAGCGCCATAGCCGGAAGCTTGGCGCGATGGGCACGAATTCCGATGGCACAAAGAGGTTTGCCTGCAAGCGCTCGATAGAGGTCGGCTGGCGCCGCAGTGAGAAGCCGACGTAAGCGAGGATATTGACGGCGAGGCTCCAGATGACGCCGTGCATCAGCGGCGGCACATCGAGCCCCAGCAAATGCTGCGGCCGCAATAGCCCGACGCCCCACGGGCCCTCGGCCAGGATGCGCTGCCCGATAAAGCCGACATCGGCGAAATTCGGCAGTAGGAGCGTATAGGCCCAGACCAGGATGCCGGCGCTCATCCCGGCAATCGCGCCGCCGGCGGTGGCGCGCCGCCAAATCAATCCGCCGAAGAAAGCGGGCGCGAGCTGCGCCGCCGCGGCGAAGGAGAGGAGGCCGATCGCGGCGAGCTGAGCATCGCCGGCGAACCGATAATAAACATAAGCAAGTGCGACGATGGCGAAGATCGCCACGCGGCGAATGGTGAGCAGCAGCGAGCCGAGATTTTCGCGCCCGGTCATCAGCGCGCCGCGCCGCTGCAATGCCAGCGGCATTACGAGGTCGTTCGACACCATGATCGAGAGCGCGACCGATTCCACGATCACCATGGCGGTCGCGGCCGACAGGCCGCCGACGAAGGCGACCATCGTGAACAGGCTGGAGCCCGCCTGCAGCGGCAGCGCCAGCACGAACATGTCGCCGTCGACCGAATTGGCGGGGAACGTTAAGAGGCCGG
The DNA here is from genome assembly GCA_035765795.1 of Pseudolabrys sp. Taxonomy (GTDB): domain Bacteria; phylum Pseudomonadota; class Alphaproteobacteria; order Rhizobiales; family Xanthobacteraceae; genus Pseudolabrys. The sequence continues at coordinate 7,241 of DASTWX010000056.1, forward strand.
CGGCCGCGATCGGCACCACGAACAAATTGATCAGGACGAGATAGAGGGGGAACAACCAGGCCGCGCGCCTGATCTCACCCTCGTTGTGATTTTCGACCACCGCTACGTGGAACTGACGCGGCAGCAGGATGATCGCGATGAACGAGAGCAAAGTCGTGGCGAAGAACGTGTCGAAGCGCGGGCTCGAGGTGAGCATCGCCGACGTGCGCGCATGCTCATGCGCCGCCGCGAGCAATGCTCCCGGTCCGCCGAACATCCAGAAGGTGACGAAGATGCCGACCGCCAGGAACGCGCAAAGCTTGACCAGCGATTCCGCTGCGATCGCCAGCATCAGCCCATCCTGGTGTTCGGTCGCGTCGATGTGGCGCGTGCCGAAGAGCACCGCGAAGATGGCCATCGCCAGCGCTGCGAAAAGCGCAATGTCGCCGAGGAAGGATGGCGCCGTCCCGCCCCCTGAACCGATGTGCGCAAGGATCGTTTCGAGTGAGGCGGACACCGCCTTGAGCTGGAGCGCGATGTAGGGGACCGTGCCGATGATCGCGATCAGCGTCACCGTTGCCGCCACCGCCTGCGCCTTGCCGTAGCGCGCGGCGATGAAGTCGGCGATGGAGGTGCTGTTCTGCGCCTTCGCCAGCCGCACGATGCGCGCGATCAGCGGCGAGAAAAGGCCGATCATCAGCACCGGGCCGATATAGATGGTGAGGAATTCGTAGCCCGTTCGCGAGGCGGAGCCGACCGAGCCGAAAAACGTCCAGGAGGTGCAGTAGATCGCCAGCGACAACGGATAGATCAGCAGCCGCCTGCGGCCTTCGCGGCCGAGGCGATGGACGCGGTCGCCGTAGCTCGCCACCAGGAATAACAGCCCGATGTAGAGAAGGGCCACCGCGATGACGACCCAGCCGTGCAGCATGCGTGCTCCAGATCGAGGCGGAGGCCCGCCCGTTACGCTCCTTCGCCGCTCAGGTCACCACAGAACCACGATGCGGTCCACTCCCGGTGCATTCAGGATGCCCTCCACCCGGCGAGCAATCATCCCTATTGCGGCGGAACTCGGCAATTCAGCCAACCAGCGCCAGCGCCATTCCTCCCGCCGCAGTGAAGGCGACCACGATCCACGGCGGCGAGCGCCAGACGGTCAAGAGAACAAAGGCCGTGAGCGCCAGTGCGAAATCGAAGGGGCCGAGAATGGCGCTTGTCCAAACCGGACTATAGAGCGCGGCGCCGAGCACGCCGACCACCGCGGCATTGGCTCCGCGCATGGCGGCCTGTGCCGCCGGGCGGGCGCGCAGCGAGTCCCAGAAGGGAAGCGCTCCGACGACGAGCAGAAGCCCCGGCAGGAACACGCCGATGAGAGCGATCGCCGCACCCACGACGCCATTCGGTTGCGGTCGCATCGCCGCCCCGAGATAGGCCGAGAAGGTGAACAGCGGGCCCGGCACGGCCTGCGCCGCGCCGTAGCCGGCGAGGAAGACGTCATTCGTCACCCAGCCGGGCTGTACCACCTGCGATTGGAGCAGCGGCAGCACCACGTGGCCGCCGCCGAAGACCAAGGCGCCGGCGCGATAAAACGCGTTGAACAGCGCGAGCGCCTGCGTGTCCAACACGTCCACGGCGAGCGGAAGGACGATCAGCAAGAGGAAAAAAGCGGCGAGGCACGCCGCGCCAGCCTTTCGAGACACGGGGAAAACCAGATGCCCGGTGACCGTCGCCGGGCTGCCGCGGCAAAGTCCGAGACCGGCGGCTGCACCGGCCGCAATGGCCAAAACCTGGCTGAATGAGCCGCCGACGAAAATCACGATCAGCACGGCCGCGAGCGCGATGCTCGCCCGCTCGCGATCGGGTGTGAGATTCCGCGCCATGCCCCAGACGGCCTGGGCGACGACCGCCACGGCGACCACCTTGAGTCCGTGGATGACACCTTGTCCGGCCGGGCCCGCGAACGCCGACGCGCCATAGGCAAAGGCGACGAGCAGGATGGCGGAGGGCAGCGTGAACGCCGTCCAGGCGGCAAGGGCACCGAGCGCGCCGCCTCTCAAAAGGCCGAGCGCGAAGCCGGTCTGGCTCGAAGCCGGGCCGGGCAGGAACTGGCACAGCGCAACGAGATCGGCGAAGCCCGCCTCGTCGATCCAGCGGCGCCGAAGCACGAGTTCGTTGCGAAAATAGCCGAGGTGCGCGATGGGGCCGCCGAAGGAGGTAATGCCGAGCTTGAGGAAGGCCCGGAACACTTCGGCGGCGGAGCCGGCCGCCAGCGGCGGCCTCTTTAAGACTGCCTCGTTGCTCATGACCGCACGGCCTCAATTAGCCTTCGGCAAAATCTCGCTGAACAATTCGCGGACCTTTTCTTTTGCAAGCGCAAGCGCTCTTCGGCCCAATGGCGTCGCGCGATAAAGCCGCCGTGCAGACCGCCCGGCGCGCCGCTCTCTGGAGCGCAGATATCCTTTGCGCTCCATGGCGTGGAGCATGGGGTAAAGCGTGCCGGGGCTGAGCCTGTAGCCGTGCCGCGCCAGTTCCTCGATCATCCATTGACCGTAGATCCCGCCTTCGGCGGCGTGATGCAAAATGTGCAGCCGGATCAGGCCGGAGAGGAGTTCCTGGTGCTCCATCGATTGCCAATCGGCCCATGCGAATCCAGCATCGGAATTCGATATCGGGAACCGAGGATACGTTCGCCGGTTCTGGTGTCAATACCGATTCGGCAGCGTCGACCTGCGCTCCAGCACAGGCGGGGCAAAACACGACGGACATAGTCGATGGCAAGCAATGAACGCGATCCACGCGTCCACACGCAAAACATGACCCGCCGACTGCGGGAGATCATACATCATCTGCGGCAGGACATCGAAAAGGTCGACGAGCCTCAGCTCAAGGCCATGTTCGAGACGCCGGCCGAGGTGCTCGGAGGCTTGACGAAAGCGTTTCAGGACTACGAGAAAAAGAACGAAGAGGCTTGGCGAACCTAGTTGCGCTCGGCGCGTTGCGCAGGCTGGGGCTGGCTCCGCATAGGGAGACAGACATGATCGAAAGCATCGATGCGTCACGCCGCGGCTTTGTGCGGACCGTCGGCACGGCGGGACTGATCGGCGTGAGCGGCCTCATCACCCCTGCTATCGCAAAGAAGAATCAGGAACAGGAAAAACAACAGCAAGAAGAGGTCACACCACCCGAGGACCTGATGCGCGAGCATGGCGTGCTCGATCGCGTGCTCCTCATTTATGAGGCGGGCATGCGCAAATTCTCGGCGCACGAGGACTTCGACCCCGCCGTGCTCACCAACTCCGCGCAGATCATTCGCGATTTCATCGAGAACTATCACGAGAAATCGGAGGAAGACTACCTCTTTCCGCGCTTCAAGCGTTCAGGCAAACTGGTCGAACTCGTGAACACCCTGCTCGAGCAGCACCAGGCTGGGCGCCGCGTGACTGGCACCATTCTCCGGCTGGCGCCGACCAGCCGCAGTGACAGCGACCACCGCCGGCAGGTCGTCAATTCCATGCAGGCGTTTATCAGCATGTACCGGCCGCACGCGGCGCGGGAGGACACGGTGCTCTTTCCAGAGCTCAGGGAAGTCGTTTCCAAGCACGAGTTCGACGCCATGGCCGAGGACTTCGAGAAAAAGGAAGAACAACTGTTCGGTGAGGACGGCTTCGGCAAAATGGTCGATCGGGTGGCGAAGATCGAAAGAGCTATTGGTATTAACGACCTAAGCCAGTTCACGCCGCATGCATAATCCCAGGCGTAATGAGAACTACCGAGAGCAACTGCAATTGTGACGCGCGTACCTCCGCGATGGGCACCGGCGTCCAAGCCCAACGCGTAGGGCGCGAAGCGTAATCCGCCATTCCGCGGCGAGATCGGGCGGCGCAATAGGCTTCGCTATTGCGCCCTACGCGCTACGCTACTCCGCCGCCAGCGCCTGCTTCCGCCGTGCAAGGCCGAGCCGCTCCCATACATCGACCAGGGCTTCCGCCAGCCGGTCGATGAGCGCGTCGTCGTGATAGGGCGAGGGCGTGATGCGCAGGCGTTCCATGCCGCGCGGCACAGTCGGATAATTGATCGGCTGGATGTAGATGCCGTGCTCGGAAAGCAGCAGATCGCTCGCCGCCTTGCACTTCTCGGGATCGCCGACCAGCACCGGCACGATATGCGTCGTGCTCGGCATCACCGGCAGGCCGACAGCATTGAGCACGGCCTTCACCCGCGCGGCGCGGTCTTGATGGCGCTCGCGCTCCCAACTTGATGTTTTGAGGTGGCGAATGGCGGCGGTCGCCGCCGCGCAGATCGCCGGCGGCAGCGCCGTGGTGAAGATGAAGCCCGGCGCATAGGAGCGCACGGCGTCGATCATCTCCGTGGTGCCGGCGATGTAGCCGCCGAGGCAGCCGAACGCCTTGGCCAGCGTGCCTTCGATCACGTCCACGCGATTCATCGCGCTCTCGCGGTCGCAGATGCCGCCCCCGCGCGGCCCGTACATGCCGACCGCGTGCACTTCATCGACATAGGTCATCGCGTTGTAGCGTTCGGCGAGATCGCAGATCGCATGTACCGGCGCGACATCGCCGTCCATCGAATAGAGGCTCTCGAACGCGATCAGCTTCGGCCGCTGCCGGCCGGCAGCTTTCAGCAACTCTTCGAGATGGCCGAGGTCGTTGTGCCGCCAAATCTGTTTCTCGCAGCCGGATTGGCGCACGCCCTCGATCATCGAATTGTGGTTGAGCGCGTCGGACAGAAGCAGGCAATTCGGCAGGAGTCTCGCGATGGTCGCGATGCCGGTCTGGTTCGATACATAGCCGGAGGTGAAGAGCAGCGCGGCGGGTTTCTTGTGCAGGTCGGCGAGCTCGCGCTCCAACTCGACCAGCGGATGGTTGTTGCCGGCGATGTTGCGCGTGCCGCCGGCGCCGGTGCCCATGCGCGCGGTGGTATCCACCATGGCGTCGATCACCTTCGGGTGCTGCGCCATGCCGAGATAGTCGTTGGAGCACCAGATCACCACCTCGCGCGGACCTTGCGGGGCATGCCAGACGGCGTAGGGGAAGCGGCCGGCGATGCGCTCGAGGTCGGCGAACACGCGATAGCGGCGCTCGTCCCGCAATTTCGATAACGCGGTGGCGAAAAAGTCGTTGTAATTCATCCGATTTTTTTCCCGGCGGGACCCCCGCCACCCATTACTTAGAAGAGTTCAAGGGAGCTTGTCGAGGCGAGATTCGCCGCGCCTTGCCGCGGCCCTCACACCCGGCTGTTTTCACATGATGATCAAAGGTTTCACCCGTTGGTAACGCGGTGCGAGCGGCTTGCATTCGGTTCGTCGCCCGGCCACAAATTCGGCATGACCGAACACCCGACCGGCATCGCCCACGGCCTCACCAATTACGGCGACCGAGATTTTTCCCTCTACCTGCGGCGGTCTTTCGCCCAGTCGATGGGCTACTCCCGCGTCATGCTGGAGAAGCCGGTGGTGGGCATCGCCTACACGGCCTCCGGTTTCAATAACTGCCATCGTCACTTTCCGGAACTGCTTGCGGCGGTGAAGCGCGGCGTGCTGGCGGCGGGCGCGCTTCCGATCGAGTTCCCAACCATTTCGCTCGGCGAGGTGTTCCTCAATCCGACCAGCCTCAAGTTTCGAAATCTGATGTCGATGGACACCGAGGAGATGGTGCGGGCCCAGCCCATGGACGCGGTGGTGCTGATGGGCGGTTGCGACAAGACCGTGCCGGCGCAGTTGATGGGCGCGGTGTCGGCCAACCGTCCGGCCGTTATGCTGGTCGCCGGGCCGATGATGACCGGCCGCTATCACGGGGAGCGGCTCGGCGCCTGCACCGATTGTCGGCGCTTCTGGGCGCAGCACCGCGCCGGCAAGATCGAGGCCGAGCAGATTTCCATGGTCGAAGGCAACTTGGCGACAACCGCTGGAACATGCGCCGTGATGGGCACCGCTTCGACGATGGCCTGTATCGCCGAAGCGCTGGGGATGATCCTGCCCGGCACGGCGGCTATCCCGGCTGTGCATGCCGATCGTCTGCGCGCGGCGGAAGCGACCGGCGCCGCCGCCGTGCGGCTGATCGGCTCCAAATTGACCCCCGATCGGATCGTCACGCCGAAGTCGATCGAGAACGCCTTGCGCGTCCTGCTCGCGATAGGCGGCTCGACCAACGCGATTATTCACCTCACTGCAATTGCCGGACGTGCCGGCATTCCGGTCTCGCTGAAGCGGCTCAATGAATTGTCCGATGCCACGCCTGTGCTGGTGAATTTAAAGCCGGTCGGCAACGGATACATGGAAGACTTGTTTGCCGCCGGCGGCGTCGGCGCGCTCCTGCGCGAACTGAAAGAGCTGTTGCACCTCGACTGCATGACCGTGACCGGCGAAACCTTGGGCGAGCGGCTCGCGCGAACGGAAGGCGACGGCTGGGTCGATCGCTCCATCATCGCCGAACGCGGCAAGCCGCTTGAGCCGGAAGGCGGCCTAGTCGCGCTGTTCGGCAATCTTGCCCCGCAGGGCGCCATCCTCAAGCGCTCGGCCGCCGATCCCAAGCTGTTCGAACACGAAGGCCGCGCCGTGGTGTTCTCCTCGCTCGAAGATCTCGCGGCCCGGGTCGACGATCCGGCGCTCGACGTGACGCCAGAGGACATTCTGGTGCTGCAGAACGCCGGTCCGCATTCGGCTTCAGCCATGCCGGAGGCCGGCTATCTGCCGATCCCGAAGAAGCTCGCTGCCCAAGGCGTCAAGGACATGGTGCGCGTGTCGGATGCGCGCATGAGCGGGACCGCTTACGGCAGCATCGTACTGCATGTGACGCCCGACAGCGCCTCCGGCGGGCCGCTCGGTCTCGTGCGTAGCGGCGACCGCATTCGCCTTTCCGTGAAGGCGCGGCGGATCGATCTCCTTGTCGACGATGCCGAGCTTTCGCGCCGTCAAGGGGCGCGGCCAAAAACCGCCGAGGTGCCGCAGCGCGGCTACGCCCGGCTGTACGCGCAAGAGATCCTCGGGGCCGACGAAGGCTGCGATTTCGCTTTTCTTAAGCCGCGCTGAGGCGTTTGCGAAGCTTGTTAGCATTAGCGTGGCTTTATTGACGGAATTTTAGCCGTAAAGGGCAATAGAGCTTGCCTCCTGGCGCGGGTTAACTAGCGCCCAAATCGCGGGCACTAACATACTAAATTCGATTGGCCTTATCCGCCTGACCGGCAGGCGCGCGCCGCGACCCGGGACCGAGGTTATGTTCGGCATCGCCGACCGCCTTAGCAGCATAGGTAAGTGGCGTCCGGTCGCCTTGGCCGGCACATTTCTCGGCGGCAACAGGCGGCGCACCGTGCTCGAAGAGAACGAACGTATCAAGGGCGCGCTCAACAATATGAACCAGGGCCTCTGCATGTTCGATGCCGAGAACTCCCTGGTGGTGTGGAACCGGCGCTATGTCGAGATGTATCGGATCGACCCAGCCCAAATCTGGGCCGGTTGCACGATCCGCAATCTGCTCGACGCACGGATCGCGGCCGGTACTTTCCCGTTCGATCCCGCCCGCTATGACGCCGATCTATGTGCGGCGCTGCGCGCGCAGAAGACGTTCACGCTCGAGGCTGAACTCGCCGATGGCCGGACAATCGCGGTCGTCAATCAGCCGATGCCGGGTGGTGGTTGGGTTGCCACGCACGAGGATATCACCGAGCGCAAGCGGGCCGAACGTGTCCTCGAGCAAACCCGCGCCTTCCTTGATACGATCATCGAGAACGTGCCGTCGCCGATCTTGGTGCGGGACCTGCCGAGCTTGCGCTACCGCTTGATCAACCGCGCCGCAGAGGAGCATTTTGGCGTTCCGCGCGAGACCATGCTCGGCAAGACGGCGCGTGAGGTCCAGCGAGCGGAAATCGTCGAGGGAATCGAGCGCGAAGACCAGCGGCTCCTCGAGTCGGGCGAAACCACCCGTCGCGAAGAGCACGCGGTCGTGACGCCGGCCAACGGCGTTCGCATCGTAACCAGTACGCGTCACTTGGTGAAAGCACCGGATGGCACGCCGCAGTACATCATTACGATGGTCCGCGATCTCACCGAGCGCAAACGCCACGAGGAGCGGATCGCCCATTTGGCGCACCACGATCCACTCACCGATCTGCCTAACCGCTCGGCTTTCAATGAATGCATCGCCGCCAGCGCAAGCCTCGCCGATGCCGCGGGCGAAAGCCTCGCGGTGCTCAGCATCGACCTTGACCGTTTCAGCGCGGTGAACGACGTGTTCGGCCACGCGGTCGGCGATGCGCTCTTGCGCGAGATTGCATTACGTATGCAGACGGCCGCCCAGGGTGCATTCATCGCGCGCACCGGCGGTGACAAATTCACCGCTATCTCGCCAGTGGGGCCGCAGCCCGCGTGCGCGGAGGCACTCGCCCGGCGGCTCTCCGCCGCGCTCGACGGCGACATCGTCATCGACGGCCGTGTGTTGCGTGTCGGGCTTACTGTCGGGATCGCCGTATTTCCGCGAGACGGGGTTGATGTGACCGCGGTCGTCGCGAATGCAGACGCCGCGCTTTACCGTGCGAAGTCGGAAGCGCGCGGATCGATCCGCTTCTTCGAAATGTCGATGGACCAACAATTGCGCGACAAGCGGGCGCTGCAGCAGGACCTGCGTACCGCCATCGCGCACGATGCACTCGAGCTGCATTATCAGCCGCAAGCCCGTATCGACGGCACGATCACCGGCTTTGAGGCGCTGGCGCGCTGGCACCATCCGCGCCACGGCGTGGTTTCGCCAGGAACTTTCATTCCACTGGCGGAAGAGAGCGGCAGCATTATCGCGCTGGGCGAATGGGTGTTGCGCAAGGCCTGTGGCGAGGCCGCAAGCTGGCCGCGGCCGTTGCAGATCGCGATCAACCTGTCGCCGGTCCAATTCCAGCACGGTGACTTGCCGTCGCTTGTGCACCAAGCGCTGCTCGACACGGGTTTGGCGCCCGGTCGGCTGGAACTGGAGATCACCGAGGGTGTGCTGATCGGCGATTTTAACCGCGCGGTCACCATCCTGCGGCGGCTGAAGAATCTCGGCGTTCGCATCGCGATGGACGACTTCGGTACCGGCTATTCGTCGCTGTCTTATTTGCACTCGTTTCCCTTCGACAAGATCAAGATCGACAAGGCGTTCATCGTCAACCTCAATCACAGCGAACATTCCGCCACCATCATCCGGGCGGTGATCGCGCTCGGCCGCGGCTTGTCGCTGCCGGTAATGGCGGAAGGCGTGGAGACCGCGGAGCAGCTGAGCTTCCTTGCGCAGGAACGCTGCGATGAAATTCAGGGCTACTATATCGGGCGCCCGAAGCCGATCGCCGAGTATGCCGAACTCGTCGGCCGCGCACCGTTCGGCCGGCGCGGCAAGAAGCCCCCATTCGCCATCGCGGGCTGATGGTAACGGCCAACAAACGCCTCCCGCGTCGTCGCCGTATCCACGCATTATCGATGTTCCAATATCTGATCTGCGCCGGCGTTTTGGCCGGGGCATATCGGCGGAAGGAACGGCTGCCCCCGTCCAGGCATTGCCCCGGCGAACAGGAGCAATCGGCATGGACCAGATGCAAACGATCACGGTCGGTCATCGCCAAGCGCGCAACCTCGCCCGCGGGCTTGGCTGGTTCAGCATCGGCCTTGGCGCCGCCGAGATACTGGTGCCGCATGCCTTCACGCGCTGGCTCGGCATGAGAGACGGTGTCGCGCTGCTGCAATCTTACGGTGCGCGCGAACTGCTCGCGGGCATTGGCATTCTCGCTTCGGAAAAAGCCGCGCCGTGGGTATGGTCACGGGTCGGCGGGGACGCTCTGGACTTGGCGACACTTGCCGGAGGCATTCGCAAGGACAACCCGAACAACGCAAATATCGGTATTGCTCTTGCCGCTGTGCTGGGGGTGACGCTGGCCGATCTCGTCTGCGCGGCCAGCCTGACCGAGCATGAACGTGAATCGCGCGAGCGGACTCAGCGGTTTGTCGAGGCGTACAGTCGGCGCAGCGGTTTCCCGCGCCCGCCGGACAGCATGCGCGGCGCCGCGCAGCGTCTGGATGATTCCGGTGGCCACGACCCCGCGGAGCCGTACCTGCCGTATCCCACGCCCTGAGGCACGCAGTTCGCATAATGGTGCTGCCGGACAGGATTGAACTGTCGACCTCTCCCTTACCAAGGGAGTGCTCTACCACTGAGCTACGGCAGCAATGTCGCGGCGGAAACTGCCACAAGCCGGCCCGCCGGCGCAAGGAAAAGGCAGGCTTGCCCGGCCCACGGCACGCGATCTAAATCAAGTCATGGCATCCGCACCCGAAGACCGCAAGCCGCCCGGCAAAGACAGCAGCCGCGATCAGCGGCTGAAGGCGGCTTTGCGGGAAAATTTGCGTCGCCGCAAGGTGCAGGCGCGGGGCCGCGCGGCTGAACCGACGACGGCCGCACACCGGGAACCACCGCCATCCAAAAAATAGCACGATCGAGGCAACTAACCTTCAGCAAGATTTAGCTTTGCACCCGCGGCTTAGGCGGTCCATAGAACAGGGCGGATCGAACAGAGGTTGCGGCAGGCGCGGGGGGAGAATGGATCGGATACGCATTGTGGGCGGCCGAAGGCTCAACGGCACCATCCCGATCTCCGGCGCCAAAAATGCCACCCTGCCGTTGATGATCGCGGGCCTGCTCACCGCCGATACGCTCACGCTCGATAATGTCCCTAACCTCGCCGACGTGAGCCAGCTTCAGCGCATCCTCGGCAACCACGGCGTCGATATCACGATCGCCGGCAAACGGCCGGGCGAGGATGCCAACCACGGCCGCACCATCCACATCTCGGCGAAGAGCATCGTCGATACGACCGCACCTTACGAGCTCGTGTCCCGCATGCGGGCGAGTTTCTGGGTGGTAGCGCCGCTGGTTGCCCGCATGGGAGAAGCGAAGGTCTCGATGCCGGGCGGTTGCGCGATCGGCACGCGGCCGGTCGACCTGCTCATAATGGCGCTCGAGAAGCTCGGCGCCGAGATCGAGATCGAATCGGGCTACGTCATCGCCCGCGCCAAGCACGGCTTGCGTGGTGGAGAAATCGTGTTTCCCAAGGTCACCGTGGGCGGCACTCACACCGCGCTCATGGCCGCTTCGCTCGCTCGCGGCACGACCATCATCGAGAATGCGGCGCGCGAGCCCGAGATCGGGGATGTCGCGGATTGCCTCAACAAAATGGGCGCGAAGATCGCGGGGGCGGGCACCGGGCGCATCGTGATCGAAGGGGTCGAGCGCCTGCACGGCGCGCGTCATTCGGTGCTGCCCGACCGCATTGAGACCGGCACCTATGCGATGGCGGTGGCGATGACCGGCGGCGAAGTGCTGCTGCAGAACGCGCGTCCCGAATTGCTGCAGTCGGCGTTCGATGTGCTGGCGCAGACCGGCGTCGCGGTAACGCCGACCAACGAAGGCGTACGCGTTGCGCGCAATGGCGCCGATCTCGCCGCCGTTGAGGTCACCACCGCGCCGTTTCCGGGCTTTCCCACCGACTTGCAGGCGCAATTGATGGCGCTGATGACGCGCGCCAAGGGCGCATCTCACATCACGGAGGCGATCTTCGAGAACCGCTTCATGCATGTGCAGGAACTGGTGCGGCTCGGCGCCCGCATCAAGCTCGACGGCGATACGGCGACTGTCGATGGTGTGCCGCGGCTCAAGGGCGCGCCGGTGATGGCGACTGATTTGCGCGCTTCGGTGTCGTTGGTGATCGCGGGGCTCGCCGCCGAAGGCGAGACGACCGTCAACCGCGTCTATCATCTCGACCGCGGCTTCGAGCGTTTAGAAGAAAAGCTTGCCGCCTGCGGCGCCGCCATTGAACGTATCAGCGATTAAGGCAATTTGGCTAAGCGCAGGCGGTTGCCGCAATCCGGCGCAACTTTGTTTCTTCCGTCGGGAAGAGGGTTCGCGCGCAACATGCATCGTCGCTTTTTGGCGGCATATGGGAGCCTTCGTTCACCAATGCACGTGCGACTTGAGCCGATTCAGTTGTAGACACGCATCTCGCATACAGCTTTAGTTGTGCGAGCAATCCGGAGGTTATAAGCCGGGGAAGTCCAGAGGCTGGGGAGGGCCTCGATGGGCCGTTGGGGGCGCGTTCGCGCGGCGACGTTGGTCGCCGTGGCTTCTTTCGTCTGTTGCGTTTGCGTGTCGCGGTCGCCGGCTCGCGCCGATGATGCCGGCGACGAGATCGCGCGCGTCATGCTGTTCTCCGGCCGCGATATCTGGCTCAACGGCGTTTTTCTTTACGGCGGTTTTCTGTGGTCGCCGCGCGGGCTCGATGAGGCCGGCTTCACCGTCAAGATCCTCAGCTCCGGCGGGCTGTATCGCTACCGCTCCGGCGCACTCGGCGGCGCCCGGGTGATCGGCGTGGAGTCGACCACACAGATCCTCCCCGGGTGGCGATTCAAGCGCGGCCATTTGGAAGCAAAAGTCTTTATCGGGCTCGATTTCGAAAAGCACTGGTTGTGGCCCGATGACACCGCGAACCGCCTGCGCGGCCGTGCGTTCGGTCTGCGCCTCGCGGCGGAGGTGTGGGCCGAGCCGAGTGCCGAGACGATGCTGGCGGCGGATATCTCCTTGGCAAGCATCGGCCTTAACTACTCCGCACGGGTCGCCGCCGGCTGGCACGCACTCGACCAGTTCTATGCCGGCCCGGAATTGCAGGTCTACGGCGGCGACGGCTATCGGCAGCTTCGCATCGGGCTGCACCTTACCAGCCTGAAAACGGAAACCACCGAGTGGTCGGCAGCCGGTGGATGGGCGATGAGCTCCGACGAGTACTCCGGTCCCTATTTGCGGCTCGGCTTCTTGCAGAGGCTATGATCAAAGGAATGAGTCGTCGGTTTGCTCGAACCGCAGTTGGCGCGGGATTGTTCTTGCCGAAACACAAGCCACTGGGCAAACAACTCGCTTTGGGAATCGACCGTGGCGTAGCCCAGTGTCTGAGGGCATTGATGCCCCACTAAGCCGCCGCGGCCTTCGGCTGCACCTCGGCGGTGTAGTCGTCCATCAAGGTCTTGGTGATGGCGCCGGGCGTGAAATTCCACTGCGCAATTTCCGCCACCGCGGTGACTTCCGCCGCCGATCCGGTAATGAAACATTCAGAGAAGCCGGTGAGTTCGTCGGGCATGATGCGCCGCTCGGCGACTTCGATGCCGCGCTTGCGCGCCAGGCCAATCACCGTCTGCCGGGTAATGCCGTCGAGGAAACAGTCGGCGATCGGGGTATGAATCCTGCCCTCCTTGACGAAGAAAATGTTGGCGCCGGTGCATTCGGCGACCCGGCCTTGCCAGTCCAGCATCATGGCGTCGGCGTAGCCTTTGCGCTCTGCCGCGTGCTTGGAGATGGTGCAGATCATGTAAAGCCCCGCGGCCTTGGCGAGGCAGGGCGCTGTGCGCGGATCCGGCCGGCGGTAATCGGCGAGATCTAGCCGGATGCCTTTCAGCCGCTGTTCGGGATCGAAATAGCTCGGCCACTCCCACGTCGCGATGGCGAGGTGGATCGTATTGTTCTGCGCGGAGACGCCCATCATTTCGGAGCCGCGCCAGGCGACCGGCCGAACATAGGCTTCCTTCTTGCCGTTCTTCTCGAGCACCAGTTTTTTGGCTGCGTCGATTTCGGCGACCGAGAAAGGAACCTCGAAATCGAGCACGCGGGCCGAACGCTTCAGCCGCTCGGAATGCTCGGTACACTTGAATATCTGGCCGCCGTAGGCGCGTTCGCCTTCAAACACGCAGCTCCCGTAGTGCAGTCCATGAGTGAGCACATGCACGTTGGCTTGGTCCCAGGGCACGAGCTTGCCGTCGTACCAGATGACACCCTCGAGCCGGTCATAGGACTGCGCAGCCATAATATCCTCCTTCTCGAGCCCGGAGGGCCTTACCGGCCACTGACCAGACTGATGACGCATTTTCCGCGCCTATTCCAACACTTTGCGTCGCGTCAGAACACCCGGTAAAACGAGCGCTCAGGCCGCATGCTGGCCGGGCCCCGAGATTCGGTCCTGAGCCGGCGCCGCGGGCACGATCGTTTCGCTGCCCGGAATGTTTTTGTAACATAACATCAAAATACGTCAACATGGCTGACATAAATCTGACCGCCAAGAAGGCCGCTGCCCCGGCACGATCCGCGGAAAGGCCGACCTCGTCCGCTGCAGCCGTTTCGGCTCCGGTCGAGCCGATTTGGGATATTATTGAGCTATTGTTCTTTGCCTATCGCGATTTTGTCGGCGACCCCGACGAGGTGCTCGGCAAGCTCGCGTTCGGCCGCGCCCATCACCGGGTGGTTCATTTCGTCAACCGCAATCCGGGCATGAAGGTCGCCGATCTGCTCGATATCCTCAACATCACCAAGCAGTCGCTCGGGCGCGTGCTCAAGCAGCTCGTCGATCAGGGCTATGTGGTGCAGAAGGAAGGAGCACAGGACCGCCGCCAGCGGTTGCTGTACGTGACGCCCAAAGGCGAGGCGCTGTCGTTAAAGCTTGCTCTGCTGCAGACCGAGCGCATCAACCGCGCCTTCGCCGAGCTTGGCCCCGGCGCGCATGAGGCGGCGCGCAATTTCCTCACAGCCATGATCGATGACGACAATCGCGACGGGGTGCTGCGTCTGATCGGCCGGACCGGCCGCGCCAAGGCACGGGGATAAGGCATGCAAGCGAAAGGTGATCGCCGATGAGCATGCCTGCGGCTCTCGCCGACGACGCGCCACACCTTCTTGTGGTCGATGACGATCGGCGCATCCGTGACCTGCTGTCGCGTTTCCTGGTCGGTGAAGGCTACCGCGTGACGACGGCGGAGACTGCTGCCGACGCGCGCGCCAAGCTTCACGGGCTCAGCTTCGATCTGCTGATCCTTGACGTGATGATGCCTGGAGAATCCGGCTTTGATTTTGCTCAGGCGCTGCGCGGCGAATCCGACGTGCCCATCCTGATGTTGACCGCGCGCGACGCCACCGAGAGCCGCATCAAGGGCCTTGAACTCGGTGCCGATGATTATCTCTCGAAGCCGTTCGAGCCGCGCGAACTCTCGTTGCGTATCGCCAATATTCTCAAGCGTGCTCAACCGGCGACACCGCCGCCGGCGGAGTCGGTGCGCTTCGGGCCGTTCGTTTATCACCTTGCGCGCGGCGAATTGCGCAAGGGGGATGATGCCATCCGCCTTACCGACCGTGAGCGCGACATGTTGCGTGTGCTGGCCACGACGCCGGGCGAGACTGTCCCGCGCATGGCGCTCGCCGGCAACGGCGGCTCCGTCAGCGAGCGCGCCGTCGACGTGCAGATCAACCGGTTACGCCGCAAGATCGAGACGAACCCGGCCAATCCGCTTTACGTGCAGACGGTGCGCGGCATCGGCTATCGGCTGGTGATCGCCACATGACCAGCCTCGACGTCAGCATCGCCGCGGTGCGCAGCGCCCTCAACGATAGCTGGCGTTTCATCAACGACTTGCCGACCACACGCGCGCTCGTTTGGGGAGCCGGCCACGCCCATTCGGCTTGGCGGCGCATGGCGCGCTGGCTCAATGGGGTGATGCCGAAAGGGCTTTATGCCCGCGTTTTGCTGATCATCATCCTGCCGATGGTCATCCTGCAGTCGGTGGTCGCCTTCGTGTTCATGGAGCGCCATTGGGCCCTGGTCACCCAGCGTTTGTCCGCGGGCGTGGTGCAGGACATCGCCGCTTTAATCGACGTCTATAAGAGCTATCCGCAGGACGCTGACCGCGCCAAGATCAAGCACATCGCTCAGGAACGGCTGGGGCTGATCGTCGATTTTCTTCCCCTCGGGGATTTGCCGCCGCCGGGGCCGAAGCCCTTCTTCTCTCTCCTCGACCAGACCTTGTCGGAGGAAATCCGCAAACAGATCGGCCGCCCGTTTTGGATCGACACCGTTGGCAGGTCGTCGCTGGTCGAGATCCGCATTCAGCTCGATAAGACGGTATTGCGTGTATTCGCCCGCCGCAGCGCCGCGTATGCTTCCAATTCGCAAATCTTCCTGATCTGGATGGTCGGCACCTCGCTTATCCTGCTCGGCGTCGCAGTCATCTTTCTGCGCAACCAGATCAAGCCGATCCTGCGGCTGGCGGACGCCGCCGAAAGCTTCGGCAAGGGCCGGGAGGTGCCGAACTTCCGTCCGCGCGGCGCGCGCGAGGTGCGGCGCGCAGCGGCCGCTTTCATAGAAATGAAGACGCGCATCGAGCGCGCCATAGAGCAGCGCACGGCCATGCTCGCCGGCGTCTCGCACGACCTGCGCACGATTCTCACCCGTTTCAAGCTGGAACTGGCGCTGATCGACGGTAGCCCGGAAGTCGAGGCGATGAAACGCGATGTCGATGAGATGGCGCGCATGCTCGAGGCTTACCTCGCCTTCGCCCGCGGGGATCTGGGCGAGCAGTCGGCTTCCACCGACATGGCCGACTTCCTCGATGAACTGAAGATGGATGTGGAGCGCCACGGCCATGACGCCAGCGTCATATTCTACGGCCCCCCGATTGTGACCGTACGGCCGGCGGCGTTCAAGCGATGCCTGTCTAATCTGGTGTCGAATGCCGCGCGTTTCGCCAATAGCATCGCTATCACCGGCCACCGCGATCATCGCTGGTTAACGGTGACGGTCGACGACGACGGTCCCGGCATTCCGTCTTCCATGCGTGAGGACGTGTTCAAGCCGTTTCTTCGATTGGACGATGCCCGCAATCAAGATGAAGGCGGCACAGGCCTCGGGCTCGCTATCGCCCGGGACATTGCCCGTTCGCACGGCGGTGACATCATGCTCGGCGATAGCCCGATGGGCGGCTTGCGCGCAACGGTACGCGTGCCAGTGTGACAAGCGTATAGCGGTACGCTTACGCGGCCTCTGTATCCTCGTCCCAATCGCGTGCGCGCCGTCGCCGGCGCGGACCGCGCAGGATGCAAGACGGGATCAACAAAAGATCGTCGAGGAAACCGGCCCAACGTTCGGCTGTGGCGAGGCCGCGGTCGAGCACCGCCATCGTGCGGTCGAGACTCGGATCGTCGTCGTCGACCCAGGTGTCGAGCACGCGCGCAAACATCAACGCGGCGCCTTGTGCGCGCATCCGGCCGCGCGGGCCATTGGTGCTGATGCCGGCGGCCTCCAGCATCCAACGCTGTGAACGCACGGCCATGGCGTTGAGCGCAAGACCCAGCCCGGGATGGCGCCGCGCCGAGTCCATTATGGAGCGTACGGCTTCCTTGTAAGGGGCCATGGCTTCCAGCCGCCGCATCAGCACATCGAACAGGCGCTCGCGCGCCGACTCCTCGCTCATCTCATCATCGCCGCCGGCGAGCACCGTACGATCGATGTCTTTCACATGTCCGGCATAGATCGCCAGCACCGAACCGAACTCAGCGCGCAATTGTGAGAGCTTGATCCCGGCGCGGCCAGCCACTTCGGCCAGACCGATGTCCTCAAACCGTTTTTCGGCAACGAGCGCCATCAGCGCGTCGACCGCTTTGTCGCGGTCGGATGTGCCACGAGGTGGGGGTGGGTTGGCGGCGGGTCTGCGGGGGCGTTTCGTTGTGCGGGCCATGACGACCTCCCTCGGTTGTATGGCTTTCCACATCATGTAGGCGTGCGGCGGGGGCCGTTCCAGGGCGGAACCGCCGCTTTACCCGGCCAGTTCGCGCGAGCGCCGCGTCGCCGCGGCGATGGCCTCCGTTAGCAGCCGTTCGAAGCCGTCTGGGCCCCTCAACACCGACAGGGCGGCAGCGGTGGTGCCGCCGGGGGAGGTAACGTTCTGCCGGAGCGTGGGCGCATCAAGGTGCGAACGGTGCAACAACTCTCCCGAGCCAGTCACGGTTTCACGTGCGAGCCGCGCAGCGAGGGGCGACGGCAACCCGGCGGCGATGCCGGCAGCCGTCATCGCTTCGCAAAAGAGAAAGACATAGGCCGGCCCTGAGCCGGACAAGGCGGTCACGGCGTCCATCAAGGCTTCGTCGCGCACCCATTCAACCCCGCCGGTTGCGACCAACAGGCTCGTGGCGAGTTGGCGCTGGCGTGCCGATACTCTGGTATTGGGTACGGCAACCGTGATGCCGCGCCCAATGGCGGCCGGCGTGTTGGGCATGGCGCGCACGATGGCCGTACTTTTCGGCAAGGCGTCGGCCAAGAAGCCGAGCGTCCGGCCTGCCATGATTGAGAGCGCTAGCGTTTTCTTGTCGAAGAACGGCAGCAACACGGGCAATGCTTCCGGCGCCGCCTGCGGCTTTACGGCTATGACGACCGCGGTCGCGGGCCGCTTTAGCCCTTGCGGGTTGAGCTGTATCCCGCGCCGGACCAGCATCTTGATGTCCTTGCTCGGTTGCGGCTCGATCACCGCGAGCTTTTTCGGATCGAGCCCGCGCGCAAGCCAGCCTTCGAGCAGGGCGGCGCCCATCTTGCCGGCGCCGAGCAGCACCAGCATGCCGGGGAATCGGGCGAGGGACTTCTTTGAGACAGGTCGTTTCATGAGGCAATGATAATCGCCCGGAACGACTCCGAGGAGAGCTCACGCCTCGCCCGAGGTCTCGAACATGGCGGCGTCGAGCGCTTCGCGCGCATTCTTGCCCGCCCAAACCACGAACTGAAAGGCGGTGAAGTACCGCTCGCAGCCGTCCACTGCGGTGGACAGAAGCGCTTCGCACTGCTTTCCGGACGCTGCGACGCCGCCGGCGAGCACGAGCGCGTGGCGGAACATGATCATACCCTGCGCCGCCCAATAGTCGAAATGGCCGATCCAGAGCTGCTCGTTGATGAGCGAAATCAGCGCCTGCACTTCCGCCCGCCGCCGCTCCGGCACCTTCAGTTCGAACGCGCAGGCGAGATGCAGCGCCTCCAGGTCTCCCATCCAAGTGTAGGAGAGTTGATAGTCGGTCCAGCGTCCCCGCACGAGAATTGTGATCTCGTCCTCGCCGTCGCGCTCGAACGACCAATCGTTCCCGGCCGCCAGCCGTTCCACAACGTCGAGGGGATTGATCTGATGTTCGTCCGTGTAATTGCCGAGGGACATGACGTCTCCGCTTTGCCGAATGGAGCACGGGGAAACGCACGCCACCGCACGCGTACGGCACGCCGGGCCGGGATGGCCCGAACCTTGAGATGGACGCAGGGGATACCAAGATGCCTCGACCGCCGGAGCGAATCACCAGACCAATTGACTATAACCCGCTCGATTCCGCCCGCCAAAGGCACCGTCGAGAACTAATGAGCCGTGATTTGCAGAAGGCAGGCAACGGTGGGCGGCGGAATCTCCACAAGCAATCCCGCGGACTCCACAGGCAATAAGCGCCGGCGACTCGGATTGCGGACAAGCGTCTCCGCTGGGCGGAACCCCTGCGCCGCCTTCATCAGTCGAAAAGGCTTGATACCGATTCTTCGACCGACGTCCTGCGGATGGCTTCCCCGATTAATGGCGCGATGGGCAGCAGACGGATGTTCGGCGCCGCCTTGACCGCCTCGGTTGCCTGGATCGAATCGGTGATCACCAGCTCTTTCAGCTGTGAATTGGCAATGCGGGCAACCGCGCCGCCCGACAGGACGCCGTGGCTGATATAGGCGTAAACCTCTCTCGCACCTTGCGCGAGCAAGGCGTCGGCGGCGTTTATCAGCGTGCCGCCGGAGTCCACGATGTCGTCGACCAGCACGCAAACGTGCCCTTCGACTTCGCCGATGACGTTCATCACTTCGGATTCGCCCGGACGCTCCCGGCGTTTGTCGATAATGGCGAGCGGCGCATTGATGCGCTTGGCAAGCCCCCGTGCGCGGGCAACGCCGCCGACATCCGGCGAGACGACCATCACCTTCTCGAGCTGGAATCGCTCCTTGATGTCGCGCACCATCAGCGGCGAAGCGTAGAGATTGTCGGTGGGAATATCGAAAAAGCCCTGAATCTGTCCCGCGTGCAGGTCGAGAGTCATGACGCGGTCGGCGCCGGCGCGGGTAATCAGGTTGGCGACGAGCTTGGCCGAGATGGGGGCGCGGGGTCCCGGCTTTCGATCCTGCCGGGCATAGCCGAAATACGGGATCACCGCGGTAATGCGGCGCGCGGAAGCGCGCCGTAGCGCATCGATCACGATGAGCAATTCCATCAGGTGGTCGTTGGCTGGAAAGGACGTGGACTGCAAGACAAAAACGTCGGCGCCACGTACGTTTTCCTGGATTTCGACGAATATCTCCATATCGGCGAATCGGCGGACGACCGCTTTGGTCAACGGCGTCTTGAGATAATCGCAGATGGCATGGGCCAGCGCAGGATTCGAATTGCCGGCGACGAGCTTGATCGCTCCGTTTTTGCCCGACATTCGTATACCCTCGCACCGCCTGTCGCCTCAGGCGGCGTGGTCATAACAAGGCGAACGCGGGCGGGCAATACGCCGGTGAACTATTCTCCCGGGCATCGGGGCCAATTTGTTTAAGATTCCCGGACCGGGCGAGCACCGGCATTATCACTTAACTTACTTATCGGCGGTGAGGCATCGTTGTGGCCGAGGGACTAGACAACGGAGTGACCGATGACATCGAGGGCACAGGGTAGGGCGGGACCGGGAGCAAGTCTCCGAAAAGAAAATTTCAGCTATTCCGAATGGACTAAAGGAAAATTTTCTGAGGCTGTGACGGTGACCGGTCCGGGAAAGCTGATATTTCTCGCTGGCGTGGGCGCGGAGGACGAGCACGACGGCACCATCCGTCACGAGGGCGACTTTCTCGGACAGTGCCGTTACGCCTTCGACAAAATCGAGAGGCTGCTCGCCCGCCACGGTGCAACACTGAGCGACATCGTGAAGATGGTGACCTACGTCACGGATGTCCGGTG
>DASTWX010000057.1:0-18643 GCA_035765795.1 Pseudolabrys sp.
CGATCGGGCGCGAGCGAATTGGACCGGAAGCGCCGATAGCCGTTGACAGTGGGCGTTGCGAAGGCAGTCGACGTGATGGCGTGATGCAGCAGCCCGCCGAGATAAATCCGGCCAAGTGGCGACAACGCAGCGCCGGCTTCTGCCGGCATGAACAGGTTGCGGCCCGCGCCGTCGATCAGCGACTGATGCAAGTGCCAGCCGCTCGAATAGAAGCCGGGGATCGCCGGCCGCGCCATGAAGCTGGCGAAGTAGCCGAGGCGACGGCACACCTGCCGCGTCGCCGTGCGGAAAAGCAGCATGTTATCGGCAGCCTCGAGCGCCTGCCGCGGCGCGAAGGTGCATTCGACCTGACCCGGACCCCATTCGTTTTCGATCGAACGCAGCGGCAGGCCGAGTTGCTCGTATGTTTCTGCGAGCGCGGAGACCACCGGCTGCATCAGATCGAGATTGGTTTCCGAATGCAGCGAATAACCCGGTTCGACCGGGACTGTGCCGATCGGCCGTCCACGTGTGCCGGGAACGCCGATGTTCTCATTCGTCAGATGCGGCTCGCTGACTTTAAGCAGATACCATTCGACCTCGAGCCCGATCAGGCTTGTCCAGCCGCGCTCTTCCAGCCGGCGCAACTGCTTGCGCAGCAGATGGCGTGGCGAGAAATGGAACGGCACGCCGTCGACGAAATATTCGTCGCACAGCACCCAGCCGATGCCGCCGGCCCACGGCAAAATGCGGAACGTCGCCGGGTCCGGCACGATGATGAGGTTCGGCGAGCCGGTCATCTCGTCGAGACCCATGCCGCCGCCGCGCACGAACGAGGAGAACGTGCGCGCGCCCGCCGAATCGAGCGTCGTGGTGGCGACGTTGATGTTGTAGCCGTTCTCCAGCGCGCCGAGAAAAGCCGGCACGGTCACGGTCTTGGCCCGCGCCGCGCCGTGCGAATCCGACCAGACGACGCGGATCAGCTTGATCTTCTCGCGCTCGACGCGCTCAGCCAGTTCGCGCGCTTGGCGATGCTGGTCGTCGGTCCAGAGCTGGTGCCTAGTAATGAAACCTGTCGCTGAACTCATGTCACGCGCTTCAGTTTATCGGTGCTTGACACGCTTTCGCGTCCACCTGTTCACCTGTCAAGCAGCCAACGGCCTTGCTCCTCATGGTGAGGAGCGTCGCTTAAATCGGCGCGTCTCGAACCATGAGGCCGTAGGGTGCCGCCCCATTCTTCGAGACGCCCGCCTTCGCTCTCGCTTCGGCGGGCTCCTCAGAATGAGACGGAACGAAAGCACCAATAGGAATTTTGAACCGGGTCCTGCCGTACGAAAGACTGCGCGGCCCATGTCGTAGGGGAAACCCCCGTGATCGCCCCAGGGCGGGTACAAGGCCCGCCCCTACGCACCTCGGGCCTAGAGTGGGTTCGAAGAGCGCCAGCCAAGGTCGGGCGCGGACTCGCCCCGATACTTGGCCCGTGCCATGGCCTCAGCCTTGACGCGCCTTGAAGCGGCGGTTGGTCTTGTTGATCACATAGACCCGCCCTTTGCGCCGCACCAAGCGGTTGTTGCGGTGGCGAGCCCGCAGTGATTTCAAAGAATTACGGACTTTCATGACAATCTCTGACAGCGCTGTTCGGGCGTGGTTCTAAGCATGCCGCCCCTGCCTGTCAACGCGAGCGCTCGCCGTGAGCGAGCGTGCCTGCACGAGAACGTCCTTGATCGCCTCGAACTCCACGCTGCCGGTGAGCGCTCCGCGCACGTGCATTTTGGGTTCCGGCGCGCGGTGGCTAACCGTCGGGCCCGTCTTGCGCGCCTAACACAAAGAAAAGGTGTCCCGGATTCGGCACAAAATAGGAACTTAGAATGCCCGCAGCGACTTTCTCTCTAACCGTTCTAGGGAGAGCCCGGGAGCATCGAATGGCAACTCAAGCGAGGGAAGAGTCCCTTTCCGAATTGGAACGAGAGACGGAGCACACGCGCGCCGACCTGATCCATACCGTTGACCAATTGCATAGTCGCGTGTCTCCTCAGGCCATCAAAGAAGAAGCGCAAGCCTACGCCCGCGACACCACTAACGGTCTGTTCCGCAACTTGGAACAGAAAGCCCGCGAAAATCCTCTCGCTGCGGTCGCGGTCGCGGCGGGATTGGCCTATCCGGCCTTGCGCATTGTGACCGGCATTCCGGCGCCCGTTCTTCTGGTCGGGGCCGGCCTTGCGCTGAACCAACTCGGTGGCTCGACGACGGCCGAGCACGGCGTAGCGGCGCGGCGCGGAACGCGCGGGAGGGCCGTTGCGCCATCGGCAGACGGTCTTGGGCCGCGGGTGCAGGAAGCCTCCGCCAATCTGTCGCGCACCGCGGACGGGCTGAAGAAACAGGTCAGCGCCGCGGCCGAGCAGGTAAAGTCCACCGTCAGCTCAGGGTTGAATACCGTCCCCCAAGCGGCTTCGGCCGTAACCGACGCTGCATCCCGCGCCGTCGAAACCGCAACGGAAACGGCTTCTCAGACCTACCGCAGCGCTGTGGATCTCGCCTCGCGCGCAGAACATCAAGTCAGCGCGACGGCGCGCGAGTCCAAGGACAGTCTCGTCGGCGCGATCGAGAACCATCCCCTCATTGCCGGCGGCATAGGACTGGCGATCGGAGCGATCATCGCCTCCGCACTCCCGGTAACGCAGGTTGAAAATCGTGCCTGGGGAGACGCCAGCGATGAACTCAAGAACCGCGCCGCGGACATGGCCAGCGAGGGGGCGGAGATCGCCAAGACCGCCGCCGGGGAAGCGTATCAAGACGCGGCGTCTCGCGTTCAACAGCAGGGGCTTACACCCGACACCATTCGGGAAACGGTCAGGTCGGCTGGCGCCGAGCTCAGGAATGCCGCCGCCGAGCAGGCGACCGATGCGCTGGGCGAGCAATCCCCCGAAACCAGTTCTCCTTCTGTCATCCCTCACACCTGAACGAGCACCCGTGGAGAAATCGATATGAGCAACACTTCCTCAGAGCCAGGCGGGCGAGGCAAGAGAATCCAAGGAGCGCAAGGGACCGGCAGCTTGAGCAGAGGGTCTGCTGCCTCCTCGGCTTTGGACGGCGGCAGCCAAGGCGCCAGTGTGACCGACAGCGCCAAGGATTTTGCTTCGCGGGCCGGTGAAAAGCTCCGCGACTCGGCCGAGGAGCAGAAGGCCGCCGGGGCCGATTATGTCAGCGGCATTGCCGGCTCGGTGCGCAGGGCGGCCGACGAATTCAGCAACAATGTGCCGCAGGCCGCGCAATATATGCGCTTTGCGGCCGACCGGATCGACAGCGTCTCGGATGCCTTTCGCAAACGCGACATGAGCCAGTTGCTCGCCGATGTCCAGGGCTTTGCGCGGCAACAGCCCACGGCGTTCATCGGCGCGACAGTGCTAGCCGGCTTTGCCGCTGTGCGATTTTTCAAAACGTCCAGTTCCGGGGCCGACACCGGCAGACGAATGGCAGCCGATGGATCTTTGACGCGTGACGACGGACTCGGCCTTCCGGCGAGCCAGTCGCCGGCAGCCGGGGTCGCGCCAAACGGAATGTAAGAAGGACAAAGTCGAAACTAGCCTTGAGGAGCGACGCCATGCCTGTAAGTGACGGCCGGCCTGTGTCCGAGTTGTTCGCCGATGCGCTGAACCAGTTTTCGAAGCTGCTACGCAACGAGATCAGGCTAGCGCGTGCCGAATTCTCTATGAAAGTCAGCCGAGCGACGATTGCCGTTGGCATGCTGGCCGGCGCCGTGCTGTTCCTGATCGCGACACTGGTGCTGCTCCTGTTGGCTTTTGCGGCCTGGATGATCGAAATCGGTTTGGCGGTGTCGGTCGGCTGCGTTGTTGCTGGCGGACTCGGATTGCTGATTGTCGCGATTCTCGGCGCTATCGGCTTGAACCGGCTCAAGGCGGATTCGCTCGTGCCGAACAGGACCATGGATCAGCTTCAGCAGGATGCCGCCGCAGTAAGGGAGCACATTTAGCATGACCGACATTCGACAATACTCGGACGGGCACGGCGGCCTGGTTGCGCCGGTGCCTGGCACGTTGCCGCGCCGCGAGTTCGTGGACGCGCTCGGCGAGGCGGTGAAGGAAAATCCGCTCTCGGCCGCGCTGATCGGCATGGGAGTCCTTTGGATGTTCATGGGCGGCAACAACACGACGCTGTTCGGCGGCGACGGGCACAAATCCGTTTTCCGCACCGCCGCCAGAGGCGCCGCGCAAGCGGGCGGCGCGGTTCGCGACACTGCGGCCAGCGTGGGCTCGTCGATCAATCGAGCCGCGCACGCGGCTGCTCAGACAACCCATCGGGCCGGTGCCGCACCAAGCACATCCGGCGCCGGCGACGCCGCTTCCAGGGCAGCCGGTCAGGCGGGCGGCGCGATGGCTTCCACGTACGATTCGACCGTCCAGGCGGCATCGAGCGCGGCGGAAACAGTTTCGACCGCCGCCACGTCCGGAGCCCACGCATTGCAGGAAACCGGCGCAGAATGGGGAAGCGCCGCTCAACACCGCATTGCCGAACTGTTCCAACGACAGCCGCTTCTTTTGGGAGTTGTCGGCATCGCAATCGGCGCCGGCATCGCCGCCTCGATTCCAACGACGGAAGCTGAAAAAACGATCATGGGCGATGCCAGCGACTTCGTGCGCGAAGCGGCTACGGAAACAGCCGCCGAGGTCAAGCGAATGGCAAACGCCGCGGTTGAGGAAGCCCAGAACCAGGGCCTTACGCCCGAGGCCGCCGGCGAGGCCTTGCGCAATGCCGGCAAAAAAATGGCCTCCCCCGGCGGCCCTCAAGGCTCTGAGAAATTGTAGAGCTCACATAATGGCGGATATACCCGTCTCGTAGCTCCGGACGCATCCGATCCGGCTAATCTTACTGCGTCAGAAACGGCTATGAACGCAGCGGTGCCGCGACGCCACCTCTCCCCGCAAGCGAGGAGAGGTGATAGAGCGCGCGGCGCCAAGACTCGAAATCTCACCTCGCAAGCAGAGGATGTTCGAATCCGGTTGCCCTTTGTCGCGAGCGCTCACCGTTGGCCAGCACGAACCGGCTGTTCTAAGGTTCTGCCGGATACGCCTCGGGGGAACCATGCAAAGAAGCACCGACCGCTTTCTGACCACCCACACGGGAAGCTTGCCGCGGCCCGACGACCTCATCCGCATGATGTATGCCAAGGAAGAAGGCGTGCCGGTGGACGCGCATGCGCTCGCCGCGCGCATCAAATCGGCGGTCGCAGAAGTGGTGCAAAAGCAGGCGGCCGCAGGCATCGACCTCGTCAACGACGGCGAGATGTCGAAGCCGAGCTACGCCACATATATCAAAGATCGGCTCGATGGCTTCGGCGGCACCGGAAACACTTTCGTCTATCAGGACGTCGCCGAATTCCCCCGCCTGCAGGAACGTGTATTCAACGATCCCGGCCGCTCGAGGCGCAAGACGCCGGCGTGCAACGGGCGGATCAGCGTGCGCGACAAGGAGGCGCCGGCGGTCGATACCGAGAACCTCAAGACAGCCCTGGAGGACGTGAACGCGACCGGCGCCTTCATGAGCGCCGCCTCTCCCGGCGTAGTCTCGCTGTTTTTCCGCAACGACTACTACGAGGATTTCGAGAGCTACATCTTCGCCATCGCCGACGCCATGCGGCACGAATACGAGACGGTGACGAACGCCGGATTCGTCCTGCAAATCGACTGCCCCGATCTCGGGATGGGGCGGCACATCCAATATGCCGCACTAAGCCTGGAAGATTTCCGCAAGCGCGCCCAGCTTCATGTCGAAGCGCTCAACCATGCGCTCGCCGGTATCCCGAGTGACCGGCTGCGCATGCATCTGTGCTGGGGCAATTACGAAGGTCCGCACCATCATGACGTGCCGCTCGCGCAGGTGATCGACATCGTGTTCAAAGCCAAGCCGAGCGCGATCTCGTTCGAGGCGGCTAACCCGCGCCACGCCCACGAATGGACCGTGTTCGAGAACGTAAAGCTACCTGAGGGCAAAGTGCTGATTCCCGGTGTCATCGAATCGAAGTCGAATTTCGTCGAGCATCCCGAACTGATCGCGCAGCGCATCTCGCATTTCGCCAATCTGGTCGGGCGTGAGAATGTGATCGCCGGCTCCGACTGCGGCTTCGGCACCTGGGTCGGCCAAGCGGCGGTCGATCCGGACGTGGTGTTCGCCAAGTTCAAGGCGATGCGCGAAGGTGCGGACATCGCGACGCGGCAGTTTTGGCGATAGCGCACCGCAACGCCCCGCGCCCGTCACCCGCGGGCTTGACCCGCGGGTCCAGTGATGAGCTGCGACAATAAAATTCTTACGGCTGGTGCGCGCTGAAACTCATCATGGATTGCCGGGTCAAGCCCGGCAACGACAGCAGCAAAGCGCGCCGTCTGGTCGCGCGCTTCAATCGCAGCGCTCACGCCTTCGCTTTCACCTTCCCCGCCTCCTTCAGCACCTCATTCGCCGCCTTGAAAGCATCGAGGCCGGCGGGAACGCCGCAATAGATTGTGGCCTGCACGAGAATCTCCTTGATCTCCTCGACTGTCACCCCGTTGGTAAGCGCACCGCGCACGTGGAGCTTCAACTCGGGCGCGCGGTTGAGCGCGGTGAGCATCGCGAGATTGATCATCGAGCGCGTCTTGCGATCGAGGCCGGGCCGCGACCAGGCATAGCCCCAGCACCATTCGGTGGTGATCTCCTGAAAGGCCTGCGTGAATTCGTTGGCGTTCGCGAGCGAATTGTCGACGTAGTCCTTGCCGAGCACTTCGCGGCGCAGTTCGAGACCCTTTTTGAACATGGGAGATTCAGTAGGCATGACATTTCCTTTTGAGAGGGATTGGCGGGAGGACGAATACGCCGGGAGCGATGGTAAAGGATATTGCGGCAGCGGCGCCATAGCCCCGAAATGCGCCGTCCCGCGAGCCCAAGCCGCGCACGGCGGCCAAGCATGCGCGATCGCCCGGTCAGAGACGGTCATTCGCTGGCCGCGCTGGAGCACGCGCCTGTTCCGCATGCCAATTGAGGCGCCTCGGAGTTGCCCCTGAATTGCACGATCCGGACAGTAAGCCTGGAAGCCTTGAAAACCCGCTTTGGGGGCGCGCCACGCATTTCCTCGTGCGAAATTGTGTCGCGGCCTTACGCCCAACCGGTTACAATTGCTGACCCTGCCAGCTTCGTCGGCAACAGGTGTCGCGGTAAGCCTGCAGCAAGGCCATTTCCGCGATTTGACCGGCATTCAAAATTTTTTTAGAGACCGTCGCCTGGTTATCCATCGCGCCAAAAACAATACGCGAGGGCGGGGGGGAATTTTGACAGCCGTCACTAACACGCCTTTGCGGCGCGACGCTCGCCTCATTCAATGGCTGCTACCGGCCGGCGGCGTCACCGTCGGGATTCTTCTCCTCGCCGGACCTTTGCTTGCGACTTTGGCTCGCAGTCTGCTGGTCTGGACCGACGGACAGGCGAGCCTCTCGCTCGCCAATTTTTCCGCGCTGGTGAATAGCTCGCATTTCTCTGAGGCCGTAATCAACACGCTGATCTGCGGCGTCGGGGCGACCATCGCGAGCTGTGTCCTTGGGTTCTATCTCGCATGGATTGTCGCCCGCACCAATGTGCCAGGGCGTGGCTGGCTCGAAATCCTCAACCTCATTCCATTTTTCCTCTCACCGTATGTCGGGGCCGTCAGCTGGATATATCTGGCGGCGCCGCACAGCGGTCTTCTGCAACATTTCTTTCAGAGCCAGTTCGGATTGTCGCTGGAGTTTCTGAACATCTACAGCCTTGGCGGCGTCATTTTCGTCTTGGCGTTATTTTACACGCCGTACATTTACCTCTTTCTACTCGCACCGTTGCGTCAGATGGATGGCGCGCTCGAGGATGCGGCTCGGGTCCACGGCGCGGGGTTCGGCTATACACTGCGGCACATAACTGTGCCGCTGGTAATGCCGGCGATGCTGTCAGGCGCTCTGATCGTCTTCGTTACGAGCGCCGGACTTTTCGATGTCCCCTTGGCGCTGGCCGCGCCGAAGGGCATCCATACGATTCCGACCGAGATATTCAGCTATGTCCAATATCCCGCTGATTTCGGCGCTGCGTCGGCGATCGGCGTCATGGTGGTGATCGTCACCGTCGTTCTGACCCTTTTTCACCATCGCTACATCGGCCGACGACGTTACGAGACTGTATCCGGCAAAGGCTATCGTCCTCGTCTTATCAACTTGCGTCCGTGGGCCCTGGCCGGCGTATTGATTCTGGAGATCGTATATCTCGGCGGCGCCGTGCTTTTGCCGACCGTCGCACTCATCCTGGTCGCGCTGTCGAGCATCTGGACCGGACAGTTCAACCCCCAATTCGCCACGCTTCAGAATTTCCACTACGTATCATTCGAATATTCGCTGACGCGCGGCGCCATCGGTAACAGTCTGATCCTGGCGATCGTCGGCGCCACACTGAGCGTCGGCATTGCTTTGTTTCAAGCTTATTACCTGAACCGCGGTCGGCGGCGCGGACGAGGTTTCATCGATGCGGTCTTGTCGCTGCCGCTTGGCATACCGAGCATAATTCTAGGGCTGGGCTTCCTCATCTTGGGGATCAGGACGCCGCTTTACAGCACTCTGACGATTATCCTCATTGCCTATATTGCAAGATTCTTTCCTTTTGCCATGCGCAACATTTCGGCAATGTTCCTGGCGATCAATCCCGAGCTTGAGCAAAGCGCACGTGCCAGTGGCGCAAGCTGGTGGCAGACGATGCGCTTTGTGCTTCTGCCACTATTACGCCCCGCATTGATCTCCGCTTGGCTCATGCTCTTCGTCATATTTGTCCGCGAGCTTGGCGCGACCATCCTCCTTTACGCGCAAGGAACCGAAACGATCAGTGTCGCCCTGGTTCTGCTGAGCGAACGGAATTTCGGATATGTAGCGGCACTCGCTCTTATACAGCTTTGCCTGTTACTGGCCGCATTCGTGTTGCTTCGCGTTGCACGCACGTCCATCGTCGAAATCTGAAAGCGAGATAAGTCTTGGACCGGCCCGCCAGTAGCTTCGTCAAGGTTACGAGCTTACGCAAAAGCTTCGGTAGCTACGTCGCGATCGACGATGTGTCTCTGGACGTCGCCAAAGCGAGCACACTTGCTTTGCTCGGACCAAGCGGGTGCGGCAAGACAACGATGCTGAGATGTATCGCAGGGTTGGAGATGCCTGACGCCGGTTCGATCGAAATCGCCGGAAGGGTGGTGTTTGACAGTTCGCGTGGTATCAACTTGATGCCGGAGGAGCGGGGCCTTGGCATCGTCTTCCAGTCCTATGCTGTTTGGCCGCACATGACGGTGGCGGAAAACGTTGCTTTTCCGCTCAAGGTTCGCGGCATCGCCAAGGCGGAGCAGCGAAAGCGCGCCCAGCGCATTCTGGAGGTTGTGGGGCTCGGCGCCTGGCACGACCGCTCGGCGACCGCGCTAAGCGGCGGACAGCAGCAACGGGTCGCGCTTGCCCGTGCGCTCATTCACGAGCCGTCCTTGGTGTTGTTCGATGAGGCTCTGTCTAATCTCGATGCGCAATTGCGCGAGCAGATGCGCATGGAGCTCAAGATCCTTCAAGATCGTCTGGGATTTACGGCAATATATGTCACCCACGACCAGCAGGAGGCGTTTGGGTTGGCGGAAAATCTCGTCTTGATGAACCGCGGCCGGGTTGAAGCCACGGGACACCCGCGCGAAATTTTCAGGCTTCCGCCGAGTGCCTTCGCCGCTCGATTTCTTGGCTTGAACCAGATCGAAGCCAAAGTATTGCGGACGACGGAGCATGCCCGCGTCAGCGGCATGCCGCCTGTGCGCTATGCCGAGGTCGAGCTGGAAAATGGGCAAACGTTATGGGGCCTGATCGGACAGAGCCGCGCACCTGAAATCGGCGAAGCTGTGTTGATGTGCATGCGCCGAGAGCATATTGCCGTTGTTCCTGTCACCACGGAGCAGGCGCATATGCACGAGGCGATACCTACGCGGCAAGACCATGCCGTGACCATCACAGCGACATCCTTCCTTGGACTTGACGAAGAATACGCGCTTGACTTTGGTGGCGTGGAGCTTCGCGTCGTCCAGCGCGCCAGTGCCTTGAAGGCAGGCGACTCGGTTACCGCGCGCTTCACCACCGACGAATGTATTATCCTGCCGCGCGATACGGTTGATGTGATGACTGCGGCATCGAATGTCACCTGATTAAAGCTTGGCTTCTTATCAACTCAAAAACGGGAGGTTGGAATGAAACGGACTATTGGATCTGCGCTGGTGGGATTGCTGCTTGCCTCGCCGGCATTTGCGCAAATTCCGGCCTTGAAGGGCGCCTCGCAGCAGGAGGTGGCACGGGTTAAAGCGTTGATAGCGGGAGCCGAAAAAGAAGGTAGTGTAAGTTATATCGACGCGGTCATTCAGCCCGATACCAATGATGCGCTGGTCGCCGCCTTCCGCAAGTACTACGGACTGCCGTCTTCATTCCAGGTTCACTATACGCTGTCGAACACCTCGGGGCTTATTACACGGATCCAGCAGGAGATCGACGCGAGCCGGGTCACCACCGATGTGGTCGATATCGCCTCGCCGAGCTGGGTATTCGAGAAGGCAAAGAACGGCAACATCTTGAAATATGCTTCGCCGCAATACGCGCATTACGGCAAGGTGTTCGAGATGGGCCTGGCCAAGAAGGACTACTTTGCCTTCAACGGGGCGTATGTATTCGTGCCCATGTGGAACACCGATAAGCTCAAGTTCAATGGCACGTCGCTGAAGGATGTCATCGGCGCGGTGCCAAAGGGACGCATGAGCATCGGAGACGCCAGCAAATCGGCGGCTTATCTTGCGACCTATACTGGGCAGCGTGACGTCATGGACAAGAAGTTTTTCCAGGACGTAGCGGCAATGAAGCCGAACTTCCTGGTCCGTTCGGAACAGATCGCGTCGCGCCTCGTTTCCGGCGAAGATCTCATGGCCTATTCCGGAATGCCAACCCGCGCCTACCAGTACAATCAGAAAGGCGCGCATCTCAAATTCATGTTCCCCAAGGAAGGCGTCGTCCTCCTTCCCCAAGAGATGTTCATTCTGGCCAAGGCGCCCCACCCCAACGCCGCCAAACTGTGGCTTGATTTCGTGCTGTCGGAAACCGGACAGACCATTCTGGCGAAAAAGGAGGCACTGATCTCGGGCCGCACCGGATTCAAAAGCCCGTTGCCGGAGTACTCTCCGAACATCGACAGCCTTAACCTGATCAAGGTCGATTGGGAGCACATCTCTCCCGATAAGCTCAAAGCCATTCGCGAAGACTGGAAAGCGATCTTCAACCCGTAATCGCGCCTGAAACTCCGTAGCGACTGAGAGCCGGCGACGGATATTCCGCTGCCGGCTTTTTTCGTCGGTGGGCTCGTTAACGGCTGATTTCAGAATTTTTTTCAAATCATAACGCAGAATTCGGGCATTTAAGACGAGAAGAACCGCCGTATAACGTCGATCCATTGCAATGGACGGCGAGGTCAGCATGAGACTTGGTTATTTCACGATGCCGGTTCATCCTCAGGGACGCCCGTGGGACGTCACGTTGCAGGAGGATCGCGAGGCCATCATCCTTGCGGATAAGCTGGGATTTCACGATGCCTTTGTGGGCGAGCACCTGACCGACCGCTGCGAGAACGTCACTAACAGCATGATGTTCTTAGCCTCTCTCGCATCCGAAACCCGGTCGATCAAGTTGGCTACCGGCACTACGAACCTTTCGCAGACGCATCCGGTGCTGGTAGCCGCAAACGCGGCGATGCTGGATCATCTGACCCGCGGGCGATTTATCTTTGGCGTCAGTCCGGGCTCGTTGACCACCGATGCGGAGGCGCTCGGCATCCTTGACCAGGATCGCAACAAGATGTTCGCAGAAGCGATCGATGTCATCCTGGAAATCTGGTCGCGCGAGGCGCCTTACGACATCGAGTTTCCCGGCAATCGCTACAACGTTTCCACTCGCACGACCCAGGCGCTTCATCTGGGGGTCGGCTATCTGCCAAAACCCTACCAGCGCCCGCGGCCCGAGATCGTCGGCACGGTACTCGCTCCCTTCTCGAAAGGCGTCGTGGCAATGGGCAAGCGCGACTTCCATCCGCTGTCGGCCAATTTCCTGCTCCCGATGTGGCTGAAATCGCACTGGGAAAACTATTGCGAGGGCAAGGCTTCGGCCGGTGCACAGGCCCGGCCCGAAGACTGGCGGGTGGCGCGTACCGTGTTCGTTGCCGACGACGACAACACCGCGGCCGCTTACGGCCGTTTCGATGAGAACAGCCCATACCGTTTCTATTATCGCCAGCTTCAAGCGAAGCTGACCCGTAGCAAGCGCCTCTTTGTCCTGAAATCCGATCGCAACCAGCCCGATGAGGATGTCACCCACGAGGCCGTCATGGACAGCCTCGTTACGTACGGTAGCGTCAATCGCGTTGTCGATCAGATACTGGCGCTGCGTGAGCAGGCAGGAGATTTCGGCGAATTGGTCTACGCCGGCCTGGACTGGGTCGATCCGGCGCTCGCCAAGCGGTCCATGATACTCATGGCGGAGCAGGTCATGCCGCGTATCAACGCGGCACTGGGACGTTCGGCCGCAGCCGCTTGAGCGATCCGCGCCCGTGGTCATGCGCGAAACCGGGACAGCTGGACATTCGGCTTTCGGTCTGAAATCGAGTGAGGATGAACAAGTTTCAGGCCATCACCATCTTCACGCGCGTCGTCGAAAGCGGCGGATTTACCGCCGCCTCGGGTAAGCTCTCGATGTCGGTATCGGCGGTGACCAAAGCGGTCGCCCGCTTGGAAGATGAATTGGGCGCGCAACTTTTCATCCGCACGACTCGCCATTTGCGGACGACCGATTACGGACAACAATTTTACGAACGGTGCGTGCGCATTCTCGCCGATTTGGAAGACGCGGAGGCTATCCTGCAGCACGGCAGCGCGACCGTCAGCGGCAAGGTGCGCGCTGTCGTGCCATTCTCCTTCGGCCGGGTCACGCTGATTCCGGAGCTGCCCAATTTTTTCCGGCGCTATCCGGACATCAGCCTCGACCTGCATTTCAGCGATCGGCCGGTCGATATCATTTCCGAAGGCTTCGACGTGGCGGTCCGTACCGGCATGGTCAACGATTCCCGGTTGAGGATACGGCTTTTGACCGCTGGCGCCCAAGTCACGGCTGCTTCACCAGCTTACCTTGCACAGTACGGCGTGCCGCAAACGCCGAACGACCTGCGCCAGCACAATTGCCTGGTTGGTCGGTTCGGTGACGAGTGGGGCTTTAAGGGGCGCGACGGCGGCACAATGACGGTACGCGTTCAGGGCAATGCCACGATCAACAGCGGTGACGCATTGCGCGAAGCGGCGGTTGCCGGCCTCGGCATTGTCCAGGGTACCTGGTGGCTGATGCGCAAGGACCTAGAGCGAGGCGCGGTCCATGCGATCCTGTCGGAATATGCGTTGCGGGGAGCGCCGGTCTCGCTACTTTATGCGGAGAACCGTCACGTCCCCAAAAAGACGCGCGCGTTTCTCGACTTCCTCATCGAGATTACCAAATCCGCGCCACGGGCAAGCAAGGCTCGAGACACATCCGCTTAAATCAAGCAGCGGACGGTTCACGTGTTCTTCGGGTCCCTATGAAAGCGTCAGCCAGGCCCTTGAAATCGTCAGACCGCTCGACCGAGAGAAAAGCGGACGGCCAGGGTGCGCGGCACGATGTGCGAACGGACGGCGCCACGCTGCATGGCGAGCGCGGGCGCCGGAACAAAGCTTCGCTTGCAGAGTTCGACGTTCGGCGCCGGGCCGGGCACGTTTCATATGTGCCATATGGCATCCTTGGCGCCGGAACCAGGCCCCGGAATGAGCAGGGTATTTGCCTTCGCTGTTGCTTTGGCCGTAGCGACCGGCGCATGCGCCGCTCCGGGAGAAACGGCATTCGCCGCCAATGCCAGGAACGCGCATGCGCAGAAGAAAGCCGAGTGCGAACGCATAGCGACTCTGCAACTTCGCGTGGGCAAAGAGAGAACCAGGTGGATCAGGCAATGTGTGGCCAAGGGTGGTCCCTTCCACGGCAAGGCCGCAGCTCATCGGCCCCTGGTCCATCCGCCTGGGCGAACCGCAATACCGCCGGTGACGCCGCTAAGCAGCGGCCTTCCGAGTTCAATGGGCAGCACAGCGCCCAGCAATGCACCGGTAGCGCCAAGCGCCCCGGTGACAGGCTCCAGCGGCAACTCGATCAGTGGTTCTCGGGCCACCTCCACGACCGGCTCAAGCAACAACAGCATCGGCGGCGGCTCTCTCGGCGGCTTTAGTGGCGGGGGAAGCAGTTCTGGCGGCGGGATGTGACACCAACCTGCAGAATACGCCGATCAATACTCGCGCTTCTTCATGAAAGTCCCCCGAAGCGCACTCTTCTGGAAACTCCAGGGCGGCTCCCCGACGACGGCATAGTAGTACACCGCGGCCACGTAGATGCCGCGAAGCGCCGAACCTAAGAGTGCGCTTATCACGACCAGCACCATCGTGCCGGCCAGGATCAGAGGCAGCAGCTCTGCATACCCTTCGCGAAAAGCCACAACTCCGCTCGCGCATCCGAAAATCAGGATAGCAAAGCTGATCGCCGACATGGCGAGCGAAATCCCGACATTGCCAACTAGATTTTCACCCCAGGTTTTCCGAAGCAGAGCGCTACTCTCTGCGATGGCTCTTATCGGCCCGACTCCTTCCGCGGCCAAAATTGGGACGACGAGGAAGGTAGCGACTGTCCAGGCCAAGCTGAAACCAATACCGAGAAGTCGGCCGAGGATACCGCCAATCCGCTCCACAATGAGCGCCATGAGAATGCCGACCGTCGCAGATACGAGGGCGTACCCAAAGATCGGTCCAATGCGATGGGATGCGAGAGCAAGCGCGGAGCCTACAGTCGGATCGCCGCCCTTCAGTCTCTCGAGCGCTGCGCCCACAAGAGCCGTGTTAAAGAAGAACGCGATAAAATAGGTCACGAGATAAGCAATGAAAATACAGACGTAGATCGTCGGGTCGTTTTGCCCCGCCAACACGACACTTCTATGCTGAAACGCGCGAAGATCGACGCCAGCCGTCCGCATCGACATGACTAAGACGAGCATCGCCGTCATTGTTGCTATGACGGACAAAACGGGCAGCACGACCAATTCGCGATCTGAACGCAGAACGTCCCAACTCGCCTTCAGGAGCTGAGAGCTTCGCAGGAAGCGATCCAGCATGTCGTCCTGCATCTTAGGCTCTCCCCTGCACCCCCGTGCTGGACGCATACTCGGTAAATTCGATCACGATAGCAATCCAACCCATTAGAATTGATTTTCAGAAAGGCGAGCGCGCCGGGTCCATGCGCTTGTGTTCTCGATCATCTCATCAGGACGGCGCCGATTCCCCGTTGTGCTTTGAAGCGTAGAAACATTTCAAAGCCGTTCAGGCTCGGCATGCATCGTCAGGAAGACGAGGCGGGAGCCGCCGCGCGACCAAACCGGCGTTGCCGTCTTCAATATCGAAGGCAAGACGACTCGCGAGAAAAGGCACGATGCGGCGCATGGCGCCTGAATCGGCAACAACAGTCAGCCCCTGGATCGAAGCTTTAGCCGCCGATGAGGGCAAATAAAAAGTATATTAGATTACTCAAGTAATTATACTTTGATTTTACGTATTTACTTTTTCTAAACCTTGGCAGTGCACGCGTGGTTCTATTCCATTACTCAGGTTGGCTCGAATTCACTTGCAGTGGACGGGTCAATGACACGAAATTTTATCAAATTGACGATAGTTTTACTGATTTGCGGTTTTCTCGGCCGCGTCGATGCCGCGTTTGCGCGTCCCGTCTGCAACGACCGGTTGGATGCCCGTCACCGACAAGACGTTACCTCGGCGATTCCCTGCCGCAAGCCAAGCTCGCCATTGTTGCGGTACGTTGGCAGCGTGAGTGTGCCGGAATTTGATGGATTCTTTTCGGCTGACAATTTGCGGGAGGGGCAACCGGCTGGACGGCTACAAATCACGTGGATCGGCAGCAATTTTAGAAAGCATTTTCTCAGGAAGATCGAAAGCCACGGGCCGGCACGCGAATTGGACGCCTATCAGTTGAAGGTGTTTGCTAACGACAGCGCCATCATCAACGACATCGGACGTCCAGTTGAAGTGACGCTCCATGACGTTTGGATATTGCTAAATCGCCAACTGCACGGAGAGCATGGCTTGTTGCGAACCGACGCCAGGCCAAATGTCTTCTATGTTCGAGATTCGCTCGGAAAATTGTGGGCGGTAGACACGGTCTGGGGGGGAGCGGGGTGGGAGCTCGGAGCGAGCAGGCTCGATGACCCACGTCTATGGCATGAAGAAATCAATGTAATTTCGCGTTAGGAATTTCTAACGGCAAAGAAGCCGTCGGCGAGGCGCCTAGACGAATTCGACACCGAGGTGCCCCGCCGATCGCCAAGCCACACGGCAACGGCGCTTTGTGAGACCAGGCTTGATAAGCAAAATGAAATCGTTCGGGATCCCGGCCGTGCTTGGCGTCTCCAACGCCGCTCCAACCTGGGTCATGTTACGAATGACACAGTCGATCGGAGGGACAACTCCGAAAACAATGGAGCCGCCCTTGAATGTTCTCGAGCGGGTACTGCGTCTCCTCTCCGGCATGACCGCGGCTTACCCCGTTGGTGGGCTTTCCGGATACCCTCTCTAAATCAACCGGATTAAGTCCTTGCTAATTCGAGCAACGGATTCGCGCTCTCGGGTCGAAAAAGGTACAGCCCGAAGAGCTGCTAACCAAGTGGCCGCCAGCCGAAAACCGGGCGGTGATGCTTCGCTGCCCTGAAACCTACCGATTATGTGAAAATACTTCGGAAATACCGGCACGCACCCTTCGATCGAAATCGTTTGCCGCGTGCTCAACGGCCGCGTTGAACTCGACTGGACGTACGACGGTCGCCAACAGGTAAAGGCCTCCACCTTGGCGAGGATAGCCGATGTAATAAACCGTTACCGTGCCCTTCGACGTCGTGCAGTTCGTTAGCATTCGAGCCACTTTGGCATTGTCCAACTCCGCGCCGCCGAATATTTGGCCGGAGCACGTATCTATATCATGTCCGATGATGGATTCTGCCAAATGACTGACATCCGGCGCACGGTCGGGCGGCACCGTGGAAACGGTGAACAGCACCTCGCCTATCTTCCATATGGCGTCCGCGCTAATCCCGGCAGGAAAATCGGTTAACGCCACAGCGCCCGATTTCGGCCCCGTCACCCGAGCCATGATTTGCGCCGCCAGTTTGGCCGATTCGAGCCGCAGCGCGGAATTGTTATCCGGGCCCGTGGATCGACGAACCGTTCCTGATGCGACGATTGGACCCAAAGCTTTCGCAAGGCGCGAAGGTCGCCGATGTTTCGCCACACATTTCGTAAGCGCGCGAAGCACCTGCGCGTTGTCCATCAGCTTGAAATCGAGTCTGAGTCCGCCGACGACAAGCTCCATCTGCCAAGCGGATTGCAGCCTATCGAACAAGGTTAGGCTATCTGCCAATTGGAGGCGCAAGGCGTGAGGTGAGATTGCAACCGCTCGCCGGAGGATGCGCTGTTGCTTTCCAAAGCTAAGCACAGCGTTAAAGTTCGCTCCGCGCAAGAAATTCCAAGCCTTGCTGGAGAACTCAAGATCCCAACGGTATTCGGAATCGAGAGAGTAAAGAATGGTAACGCCGTTCTCGTGTGCCTGGTGCGCGGTGCAACGGTCGAATCCTTTGCCGTGCTTGCCCGCAAATGCTCCTCCCTCCCAGTTACCGATGTGGAATAGGCCGTTGCCGGCGGCTGCCATTGCCCCGCCCGTCCAGCAAAGGAAGCAAACCGCAGCAAGCGAAATAGCGCGGACAACCGGCTTGGCCTTGCGAAGCAGGCGCCGGGCGAAAGGTCTGGCCATTGCGTGCAATATCGAACCCTTCATCTCCGCCAGCGGCCCCAGCCGCGGCCGAACAAACACGGCTCACCTCGGAGGCTCCGCTCTTCAGTCCGTAGCTGTAGCCCCAAGTTGACGGAAACCATAAACAATCTGCAGTTGAAATTGCACACAAATACGACCGAAAACAGTATATTCAGGGTAGTGCCAATTTGGCAACAAGACGGAGACTTCGCTTAAAGTTGTTAAGCCAAGCCACGGCTAGGATGGCGCGTATTGGAACCTGTGCTATGGTAAAATAGCATTCAGGGGGATTGTAGGGGCGGAGCTTAGGTATGTGGTCCGGGGCTTTGAGATTTTTGCTTATCGGGGCCGGTGGAATTTTGTGGCCCTCGCTGGTTTTGGCGCAGCCCTTCACGATCAACGATGCCATTCGCATGGCTGCCGAAACCAACCCTTCCGTTGGCGAAGCCGCGGCGAACCGACGGGCGACTGAGGCAGAACTGCACCAAAATCAGGGCACGCTCCTGCCTCAGATACGTTTGGAAGCAAGTGCCGGGCCGGTACGTACGAACCAGCGCGACCTCGCAATACCACCGCTCGGAAACAACACATGGCTTCCCGGGTCCAAGGGATCCATCGTTTTACGCCAGCTTCTTTTCGACGGCTTTGCTTCAATAGACGAAATCTGGCGCCAAGCAGCGCGGGTTGAC
>DASTWX010000058.1:0-14472 GCA_035765795.1 Pseudolabrys sp.
CCTCCTGTTCCGGCCGGGCAAAGGGACCTCGCATTGCAGCGTAAAGCATCCGGCTGCGCGTGAACTCCTGACGATCCCGGCACGGCGGCCGATCAAGCCGGTCTACATTCGCAAGCTCGTACGCTATATTGAGGTCCACGGAGAGACTTCATGAAACTCGAATATGCAGTCCGTATCGAGCGGCTGGCGGAGAGTGACGGCGGCGGATATCTCGCCATTGTGCCGGATCTGCCGGGCTGCATGTCCGATGGCGACACGCCCGAAGAGGCTCTGCACAACGTGCAGGATGCCATTCAATCGTGGATCGAGGCAGCCAAAGAATGGAAGCAGGAAATCCCGCAGCCTTCTCCTCCATTAGCGCGTGTCGGATGAGGTGTCGTCGGCATTGCTGAACGTCGCCATGAACTCCCTCGACGGCGAGATTGTCGACGGCCGCCATCTCCAGCCGGTGCGCGTCTACTACGAGGACACCGACTTCTCCGGCATCGTCTATCACGCGAGCTATCTCCGCTTCATGGAGCGGGGGCGCACCAACTACCTGCGCCTGATCGGCGCCGACCACCGCGCGCTGTTCGAGCAGACCGAGAAGGAAGCGCCCGGCTTCGCTTTCGTCGTCCGCCATATGGCCATCGATTTCAAAAGACCGGCGGTGATGGACGACGTGCTCACTGTCGTTACGCTGCCTGAGGAGGTGAAGGGCGCTTCGGTGATGCTGCTTCAGCGGGTAACGCGCGGCGACGAGCTTCTGGTCGAGGCGCGGGTGCAGGTCGCCTTCGTCTCCGCCGGCCGCGCGCGGCCGATCCCCAAGCCGCTGCGGATGGCCATGAAAGCCGATCAGGAATCGGGCGGCGGTGCATGAGCCTCGTGTGCTAGGTTAAGCACCATGACCGTTCGCAACTTTGCGCTTTTTGATACAGCCATTGGCGTTTGCGGCGTCGTGTGGACCGCGCGTGGCATCGCCGGCGTGCAGCTTCCGCAATCAAGCAAAGCCGCCACGCGCGCCAGATTGCTGCGCCGTTTTTCGAATGCAGCCGAAGCGCAACCGTCTGCCGACGTACGGCGCGCGATCGACGGCATGGTCGCGCTGCTTGCCGGCGAGCCGCGCGACCTCGCCGGCGTCCTCATCGACGAGGACGACATCCCGGAATTCAACCGCCGGGTCTACGCCATCGCGCGGACAGTTCCGCCCGGCGCGACCATAACCTATGGCGAGATCGCCAGGCGTTTGGGCGATCCGCTGCTCGCGCGCGACGTCGGCCGCGCCATGGGCGAAAATCCGACACCGCTCGTGATGCCCTGCCATCGCGTGCTGGCGGCCGGCGGCAAGCCCGGCGGCTTCTCGGCCGCCGGAGGCGCTGTCACCAAACTGCAATTGCTGACGATTGAAAACGCGCAGCCGAACGGACCCACGCTGTTCGATCGACTGCCGTTTGCGGCTGCGCCGCGCCGACGCGCTTGATCGCCGCCATCGACGGCGGCCGGGGCGCGATGTAAAAGTTCTTCACATGGAGTCGAGATGACTTGGGGCAAGCACGGCCACGGGCCGCGCGGCTATCATCATGGCAACCTGAAGGAAGCCTTGGTGCGCGCTGCGCTTGAACTCATTGCCGAGAAGGGACCGGCCGGCTTCACCTTCGCCGATGCGGCGCGGTGGGCGGGCGTGAGCCCGGCCGCGCCTTATCGCCACTACCGCGACCGCGATGCGCTGCTCGCGGACGTCGCCAAGCGCGGCTTCGACGAGTTCGCTGCGGCACTTGCCAACGCATGGAACGACGGTCGCCCGGATCCGATGAGCGCCTTCGATCGCATGGGCAAGGCTTATCTTGCTTTCGCCCGCACGGAGCCTGCCTACTACTCGGCGATGTTCGAGGCTGGTGTGCCGGTCGATTCCGACCCCGAGCTGCGGGACGCGGGCGAGCGCGCCTTCGGAATATTGCGGGGCGCGGCAGAGAGATTGGTGGCGCTGATGCCCGCGCAAGGCCGCCCGCCTGCGCTGATGGTCGCGCTGCACATCTGGTCGATGACCCATGGTATCGCTTCATTGTTCGGTCGCGGCGACGCCGCGCGCCGCGCGCTGCCAATGGCACCAGAAGAGCTTTTGGAAGCCGCCGTGCTCGTCTACCTGCGCGGACTCGGGCTGCCTGAGGGTACGACCACAGGCTGACGGCTCGGCGCGCTCTTGTGCCGTCGCTTGCGCCTATCTGGCAAAGCTTCGCCGCATTCCTATGTGAAGACTATTGACATTCGCGTCGGTCGCTCCTATCAATGTAAATGTTATTTACATTCACGCGAGGCCCACAATGGCTTTCATCGCAAGGATCGAAGACCTCACCGCCAAGATCGATGAATTCGGCAAGCTTGCCTGGATCGCGCTGATCGTCCTCGGCTTCATTGCGTTCTGGCCGCTGGGCCTCGCCATCTTGGCCTTCACCATATGGAGCGGACGAATGGGATGCGGATATCACGCCGGCCGTGGCTATGACCGCTGGCAGCACAAGATGGAGCGCATGCAACGCAAGATGGATTGGATGCGTGCCCGGATGGGCGGTAGCACCGGCGCTTACGCCTACACGCGGCCGAGCGGCAACCGCGCCTTCGACGAGTACCGCGCCGAAACGTTGCGGCGTCTTGAGGAAGAGCAGCGTGAATTCCGCGATTTCCTCGAACGGCTGCGCATGGCGAAGGACAAGGCCGAATTCGACCAGTTCATGGCCGAGCGCCGCAACCGGCCGGAGTCGCCGCCGCAGCAGAACTAGACGACAATTTCCCTCCCCCCGACGGCCGTCTGCCTTTTCGAAGGCGGGCGGTCGATTTTCTTGGCGCGCGACCGGAGAACGGTCCGACAATACTGGCAAAGCGGGGTTGTTGCCTCGCCGGAGTGCGCGTTTCAAGACTATTCCGGCATCGACTTGACAATGTACCGGGCCGTTCGGTCAATATGCTCCTTCAGCAGGCTGCATGCCTTGTCGGCGTCCCGATTAAGCGCAGCATCCATCAGCGCGCGGTGCTCACGCGCGATGTCGCGATTTGGGGGATTTTTCAGATTAAATATCCGCCTGTAACGGTGATTCATGTCTACGAGTATTTGGCAGAAGTTCAATAGCAGCGGCGAATTGCTGGCACTAATCAATGAACTGTGAAATGCTCGATGCTTCTCCTCCCATTGTTCGAAATAAGGTTGTTTCCAGCGCTTATCGTCAAGCTTGCTAAGGATGTGATGGGTGGCCAAGAGGTCCGCTTCCCATACGTCATCACCTTGCTCGATGGAGGCACGCAGCGCCTTGGTTTCGAGCATCGACCGGAGATCGATAATCTCATGGAAGTCGCGCCTGGAAACCGGCGCGACGCTAAACCCGCGCTGGTCTTCGACCTTGACCAGACCCTCCGCGGCGAGCCGGGAAAGGCCCTCGCGCAAAGGGCTTAGGCTCACTCCCAGCGCGTTTTTCAGTTCGTCCAGGTGAAGCTTGGTCCCCGGG
Organism: Pseudolabrys sp.; assembly: GCA_035765795.1. Classification (GTDB taxonomy): domain Bacteria; phylum Pseudomonadota; class Alphaproteobacteria; order Rhizobiales; family Xanthobacteraceae; genus Pseudolabrys. Next base: position 3,477 of record DASTWX010000058.1, read on the forward strand.
GATAGCCGTCCGTTGAGAATGTCGGCCCGCAGTTTCTTCGCAATTACCTTGGCGCGCGTTGTTGATGGCGAAGCAAGCTTTGTCGCTTCCGCGATCATGTAGTTCATTGTATCGTCCATTGCGCTTGCCCTGAACCAACTCAGGTCAGGTCCATTCGTTCATCCATGTATCGGGCGGCTGCGGCCCCCACATGTTCACCATGAACGGAAACTGTTCGGTGATCCGCTTCGCCGGTTGCTCGAACCCGACCATTTGCATCGGGCTTGTGATTTCAATTCGGTTACCAAATGGATCCCGCACGTACAGAAAGATGCTGTCGCCCGGCATGTGGCGCCCCGGACCGTATTCGGCGCTGACCCGCAGACGGCTGAAATGATCGCCGATCTTCAAAAAGTCGATTGCGTCGGTCTCCAGCGCGATATGGTGGAGGCCAGTCTTTCCGGCGAATAATGCGAACTGGTGGTGAAATTCATTAGCGCGCACGAAAACGGCAAAATAGAATTCTTTATCGGGCGCCTTGCCGTAGTCGGTCACCCGGAAACCGAGTTTGCTAAAGAATACCGCGAGGGCCGCAACATCCGGTGTCCGCAATTGTACATGACTCGCCTCGATGTTGAACGCGCCAGGATACGCCGTCTGTATTCGTCCGCTTGCACCATTTCGGTCGGCAACCAGGAATTCCAACAGCTGCTGCGTCGGCATCGTAACGCGAAGGGCGCGGACTGCGCCCGCGCGCGTATCGTTGATCGAATCCATGAAGGGTATGCGGTGTGTATCAAGATTTGCCGCAATCCGATCGAGCGCATCGGTATCGCGAACTAGGCAGCTTGCATATTCAAGCCCCCTCCCGCCTTCTGAAAGCGCGACAGTGATGCGGCCGGAAATCGGCGCGCTGAGATAGACGCGATTATTCCTGCGCTCACATTCGACCAACCCCAGCACCTTGGAGTACCAGTCGGTTGCCTGGGCGACATCAGGCACTTTGATCGACATATGATCGACCCGAAGGATATCGCCTCGGGTCCATGCTGGCGGTACTTGCTCTGGGACAAGGCGTTCGATCGCGATCGAGTCCATTGCTGCGCCCCTCCTGCTGTTGGGAACGATTTGCCAAACCAGTTCTCATGTTGGGCCAAGTCGTCTTGGGCCAAGTCGTCGCAAGCTTCGATTAAAATCGATTTCAAGCAGACATGCAACGGATTTATGGAAAATCGATTTTATATTGACAGCGCTCCCGGGCGGTGCCTTACTGGGCGTCAATCAATAAATGGGAGGAAATCATGAGCCGCATCAGCAAAACAGATCGCCCACGCCCGTCGCGCCGAAGCGTAGTTATAAGTGGCGCAGGTGCAGCAGCTGCTCTTATTGCGCGCCCCGGGCTGGCGCTTTCCCAGGGAAAGCGGAAGAATGTAACGCTCACGATCAACTTCATTCCGCGCGGCGATTTCGCATTTCCCTATCTCGCGCGAGAGCGCGGCTATTACGCTGAGCATGGGCTCGAGGTCACAATAAAGCACGTCTTGGGCAATGCATTCGCGTTTCAGATGTTGTCCGGAAACGAAACGCATTTTGTCCACGCCGATCTCGTCCAAATGCTGCAGCTACAGGGGAAAACACCGGAACCGTGGCTGCGCTCCCTCGCAATTGATACAGATAAGATCCCTCTCTCATTGTTCTTCATCAAGGGTAACGGCATTTCAAAACCCAAAGACCTTGAGGACCGCACGATCGTGGACTCTCCCGGCTCGACCACTGCGCCGTTGTTGAAGCTTCTTGCCCAAGCAAATCATTTTGATGAGAAGAAAGTAAAGTGGAAGAGCGCTGCGGCCAACGCCAAGGTGGCCATCATGCTGCAAGGCCAGGCCGACGCCGTTTCGATCTACTATCCTGCCTTTCCGAGCACCGCTGCTAAATTGCCTGCAGGGAAAGAACTGGGCGTATTCAACTTTGGTGATTACGGGGTCGATATCTACGGCGATGGGTTGATAACCCAAGAGAGGCTATGGCGCGAGCAACCGTCGCTGGTGAGAGCATTTGTGCAGGCGACCGTCAAAGGCGCTAAGGACTCCTACGCGGATCCCGCGGCCGCTGCCGACGCCATTACCAAATACCATCCGGAGATCAACCGCGCGTTGGCGGTCAAAGAGATGGAAATCCAGCGTGACGCCAACGTCGGCCGAAACAAGTTGGGGCTTGGCTATCATGATCCAGCCAAAATGGAAGCGACCTACCATGCGGTGACGGACCTGATCGGACAGCCGATTGGCCGGCCTGTTAGCGATTTCTATACAAATGATGCCCTGAAGAGTTGAGCCACACCCGATGGATGGCGTCGCGCATTCCCCGGCTGACGGGGGGGCCATCTTGCCCCTCGTCAGTTTGAAAGAAGTCACGAAAGAGTTTGTCGGCCGTAGGCGCGACAACCAAGCGTTTATCGCCTTGCGCGCTGTTTCCGCTGACTTCCATAGTGGTGAGATCGTAACCGTCGTCGGCCCGTCCGGGTGCGGCAAGTCGACGATGCTCTCCTTGATTGCCGGGCTCGACTTTCCTAGCAGGGGTGCTGTTCGCATCGGCGGCCAAAGCGTTACGGAGCCGTACGAACACACGGGTGTGGTATTCCAGAAAGACCTTTTGCTGCCGTGGCGAACGGCCCTCGACAACATACTCCTACAGGCCGAGGTGAGAGGCTTTGACCCGCGTCAATTCGTCGATCGCGCTAAAGAGCTCCTCGCGCTCGTCGGTTTACAGGGATTTGCTCATTTCTATCCCCACGAGCTATCCGGCGGCATGCGTCAGCGCGTTTCGATTTGCCGCGCTCTGCTGCACGACCCCAAGTTGCTGTTGATGGATGAGCCGTTCGCTGCCCTCGACGCTATCACCCGGGATCAATTGGCGCTCGATTTCCAGCATTTTGTAAAGGCTGACTCCCGTACGGTCATTTTTATCACACACAACATGGATGAAGCCGTCTTCCTCGGCGACCGCGTGATGGTGATGACTGCGCGGCCCGGCTACATCGCGGAAGTCATCGACATCGATCTGCCGCGACCCCGCCACTTGGCCGTACGGAATTCGTCTGAGTTCATCCGGTACACTGGTCAGGTACGGGAACTGTTCATGCGCCATGGCATCTTGCAGGACCACTGATGAGGCTATTGATAGCCACTGCCTCGTCCACGGCGCGAAAGATGCCGGACCGTGTCTTGGAGCGAGCTAAGCGCGCGCTCGCGCCACTGGTTACGATCATCTTGGTACTCGTTGTCTGGCAATGGTCAGTTCGATATTTCAAAGTGCCGTCTCTCATCCTTCCGGCGCCGACGGACATCGTTGAAAACATCATCGAAAAGCATCACCTCTATATAGTTTTCAGCATTCCGACGCTCAGTCAAATCCTCGCCGGCTTCGCCATGGCAGCGGTGCTCGGAGTTCTGCTGGGCGTTCTCGTATCGTTTAGTGGTATTGCGCGACGCACGATTTATCCGATGCTGGTTTCTTCACAGATGGTGCCAAAAGTGGCGATTGCTCCCGTTATCGTCATCTGGTTCGGCACCGGACTGGAAGCGAAGGCGTTTATTGCCTTCCTGATCGCGTTTTTCCCAATCACCTTGTCCACGATGGTCGGCCTTGCTGCGGTCGATCCGGACATGGTGAGGCTCTTTCGTGCAATGCGGGCCGGCCGCTATAGAACGTTTGTCAAGCTGCGACTTCCGACGGCACTGCCCAATATCTTTGCGGGCTTGAAAATCGGAATGAGCCTCGCGGTTGTGGGCGGGATTGTTGCGGAATTCGTGGCGGCCGATCGGGGGCTGGGTTATTACTTGCTTTACGCGAATGGACAACTCGATGGACCTGGCGTCTTCGGGGCCCTTACGCTGCTTACCATCATCGGCATGCTGTTGTACTACACGGTCGAATTCGTCGAACGGCTTTTCCTCCCTGCTGCACTCGTCAAAGAGGCTGACCCGACGAAAGCCTCCATGTAAGGCAGACAATCTCCAGAAATTCTCAACGAAAGAGGCTGCGATGCCGCGTTCAGAGATTGATTTCAACGCTGTCCGTGCAATTGTTGGCAATTATGCAGACAAGCATACATCCAGCGCCGATCGCGGGCAGCCATACACTGAACTCATTGGTTTTGTGCCGCCGCGCGTTGGAGCGCGTCTTGCCGTAACCGGCGCGCTTGATCCTGAATTGCTGCGGATGCAAGAAGAAATACGCCTGCACGCGATGTTTCCCGCCTGCTTCGATACGAAGACATCGCAGTTGATGCTCTTTGGCATGCTGTTGTTGCGCCTCATGGATGCGGCCTCTCTGCATGGCCGGGCCGCCCGTCGCGCCGGGGCTACCTGGGAGGAGATGCAGGCGGTGGTGAGCCTCGCATACCTGTTCGGTGGAATGCCGATCGCAAACCGCGGCGCAGAAATCATTGCTCAATTGGCCGAAGCCGAAGGCCACGAATCCTGTTCCCGGTCGACAAACGGCAAATAGCCAAACTCACCTGCAGGGAGACAATTGTGGATTTTGGACTGGTGGGCAAGCGTGCCTTGGTTCTTTCCTCAAGCCGAGGACTCGGTCGAGGCGTGGCAGAAAGTCTGGCAGCAGAAGGCGCCTCAGTCGTCCTCACCGCTCGCAACGCCGAGCGGCTTAACGCCGCCGCCGACGCAATAAATGCTAGAGGCGCCGGCAAGGCGTATGCGATTGCCGGCGACCTCACCCGAGAAGCGGAGGCTATCTATCATGCTGCGCGGGAAGTCCATGGCGGGATCGATATTCTTGTCGCAAATACCGGCGGCCCCCCCGCGCGAACTGCACTGAATGCGAAGCCGGATGAGTGGTTTCCTCAGTTCGAGTCGCTCGTTATGCCGGTCATTCGTATGGCGGGGCTTGTGCTGCCCGGAATGCGCGAGGAGGGGTTTGGACGCATCATCACGATATCATCGACTTCGGTAATTCAGCCCATACCCAATTTGGTGATGTCTACTGCGTTGCGATCATCCATCATCGGCTGGTCGAAGACGCTGGCGACTGAGGTCGCCAAGGACGGCATCACCGTGAATGTTGTCTTGCCTGGCCGCATTCATACCGACCGCACAGGTGAACTCGACATGGCGAATGCGAAGCTGCAGGGTAAATCAGTTGAAGAGATTACGCGGGCGATGCTTGCGTCAATACCAGCCAATCGTTACGGGCGGGTCGAAGAATTTGCAGATGTCGTCTGTTTTCTCGCCTCACGGCGCGCGAGCTACATAACTGGCAGCATGATTCGGGTCGACGGCGGCGCTGTGAAAGGGATCTAGTCTAGCATTGATTCCGCCTAACGCGCGCCGGCCCGCAAACGTGGAGTGCGTTTATGACCACAACGACAGGCGCTCGAGACCGCGCCAAAAGATTTTGCGAGCAATATGCGTTACAGACACCGATACTACAGGCGCCAATGGCTGGGGCTTGTCCTGCTTCGTTAGCAGTCGCGGTCGCGAATGCTGGCGCCATGGGCGGAATGGGCGCGCTGACCTCCGATCCTTCGGACATTAAGGCTTGGGCGGCGGAGTTTCGTTCGCAAAGCAATGGCTCGTTTCAGCTCAACCTATGGATCCCCGATCCGGTGCCCATGCGTGACAAGGCGGCGGAAGCGAAGGTGCGGGAGTTTCTAGGTGCATGGGGCCCGCCGGTAGAGCCTGAGGCTGGTGACGCAACGCCGCCGGATTTTGAACAGCAGTGCCAGGCGTTACTGGATGTAGGGCCGCCAGTGGTATCCTCGATTATGGGCATATTCCCTGAGGCGTTCGTCGATGCTTTGAAAGCGCGTGGAATCTCTTGGTTTGCGACCGTGACGACGCTCGGGGAGGCTCTGAAGGCGGAAAGCGCCGGGGCCGATGCTCTGATCGTGCAAGGTGTCGAAGCAGGAGGACATCGCGGCGCTTTCGATGATCTATCCGCCGAGCGCCAAGGCGGTACGCTCTTTGCCCTGCTGCCAAGGCTGGCCGATCACATCCAGCGGCCGCTGATTGCGACCGGCGGTATCGGCGACGGCCGCGGGGTTGCCGCCGCACTGACGCTCGGGGCCAGCGCGGTACAAATTGGATCTGCACTATTGCGCTGCCCGGAAGCCAAGACAAACCCGGCATACGCCAATGCGCTCGTCGAGCTTGAGCCAGAAGATACGATACCGACGCGGGCGTTTAGTGGCCGCTTGGGCCGTGCCCTGGCAACGGATTATGTGAAGGCTGCCCATTCGTCTGACGCTCCAAGACCTGGTCCGTACCCGGTGCAGCGCGGGCTTACAGCAGCAATGCGGCAGGCAGGGCTACGTACGGGTGATATCCATCGTATGCAAGTTTGGGCTGGACAAGCAGCGGCTTTGGCGCGGCAGGAGCCGGCGGCCGAGTTGGTCAGGCGTATTTGGGGGGAAGCTGAACAATTGTTGCCGTAGGCCGGAGTCGGAATTTTCCGCGTCGTCCCACCGGCTTGGGGTTCTGACAAACGGCCGGTAACGCATCCTTAACCATAATCGGTGCTGCTAGGACGGCCAGAATCACGGCCGGACGCGCCCAAGTTCGGCCAAGTTTCGCGTCGATTGCCTGATCCCACGGGCGGCGGGATTTCGGGGTTTCGCGCAAACGGAACGGCTCTGGCAGAGCGTGTCAGGCGGCCTCACCCGCGGCGGTCCGTTTGGTCCGGTGGATTGGTGGCTGCGCCGGTCTCGCCCGGGGGCACCGATCGAATGAAAAGGACCTTTCGATGAATTCCGCCGCCGTAGGCCAGTTGGTTCCTCCGGTTTCCGCCGACCTTTCGTTGTGGACGTTGTTCTCGCACGCGAGCTTCATCGTCCAGGCGGTGATGATCGGGCTCTTGATCGCCTCCATTTGGGTATGGGCCATCGCCATCGATAAAGCGGTGCTCTACGCGCGCACCCGCCGCGCGATGGATCATTTCGAGAAAGCGTTCTGGTCCGGCCAGTCGCTGGAGGACCTCTACCGGTCGCTCGCCATGCATCCGACTCACTCGATGGCGGCGCTCTTCGTCGCCGCGATGCGCGAATGGAAGCGCAGCTTCGAGGGGGCCGCGCGCTCCTTCGCCGGGCTGCAGACGCGCATCGACAAGGTCATGGAAGTCACCATCGCGCGCGAGGTCGAGCGGCTCGAACGGCGCCTGCTGGTACTGGCGACTGTCGGTTCCGCGGGACCGTTTGTCGGTCTGTTCGGCACCGTCTGGGGTATCATGACCAGCTTTCAATCGATCGCCGCGTCAAAGAACACGTCGCTCGCGGTGGTCGCCCCGGGTATCGCCGAGGCCCTCTTCGCCACGGCGATGGGCCTCGTCGCCGCCATACCGGCGACGATTTTCTACAATAAGTTCGCCTCCGAGGTGAACAAGCAGGCGCAGCGTCTCGAAGGGTTCGCCGACGAATTCGCCGCCATCCTGTCGCGGCAGATCGACGAACGCGGGTAGCGCGGGGGCAAGGGACGAATGGCCGCAGCCAATGCCGGCACCCCACAAATAGGACGGCGGCGTCATCATCGCCGCTCGGTCATGGCCGAGATCAACGTCACGCCGATGGTCGACGTGATGCTCGTCCTTCTCATTATCTTCATGGTGTCGGCGCCGCTGCTGACCGTCGGCGTCCCGATCGACCTGCCGCAGAGCCAGGCCAAAAGCCTCGAGCAGGACAAGGAGCCGCTGACCATTTCGGTCAACGAAAAAGGCGAGGTGTACCTGCAAAATTCCGAAATCGACATGGACAAATTGGTGCCGAAGCTCGAGGCGGTGGCGCAAGCGCGCGGCGGTACCGAGGCACGCGTTTACGTGCGCGGGGACAAAAAGGTCGACTACGGCACCATGATGAAGGTGATGGGCCGGCTGTCCGCGGCCGGTTTTCATCGCGTCGCTTTGGTCACTGAATTCGAGCAGGGCTCAAAGTAATCGTGATGAAGAAGGCGACAGCGATTTCGGCCGGGCTGCACGCCGCCGTGCTGCTGTGGGCCGTGCTGTCGTGGAACGGCCGGACTTTTGAAGTCACGCCCGCGGAGTCGCTGCCGGTCGATTTCATCAGCGAGAAGGACTTTTCCCAAATGGCCAAGGGGCAGAAGGACGCACCCAAGGCGGAAAAGCCGAAGCCGCTGGTCGAGAAAAAGGACCCTCCCAAGCCGGTGGAAGACAGCAAGGCCAAGATCGCCAAGAAGGAGCTCAAGACGGCGCGCGACGATTCGCCCCCGCCGCAACCCGAGCCCAAGCCGAAGCCGAAACCGGTGGAAGAGAAGGCGGTGAAGGAAAAGCCGAAGCCCCCGCCGAAACTCGATGAGATTGGCGAAAAAATCAAAGAGCAGGCGGAAAAGAAAGAGAAGGAGGCAAAGCTGAAGCCCGATCGGCTGCCACCGCGGCGTCCGCCGCGGCCGAAGGCGCCGCCGGAGAAGAAGTTCAGCTTGAATGACGTACGAGCGTTGCTCGACAAGCGCGAGGCGACGCGCATGGCTTCGGCCGGCGACGCGCTCAATGACAAGCCGTCGCTCGGCTACGTTCACGGCGCCGCCGTGACTCTCTCGGAAAGCGAGATTGATGCGTTGAAGCGGCGCATCTCGCAGTGTTGGACCGTCCCGGTCGGCGCCGCTAACGCACAGAATCTTTCGGTGGTCTTCCGTGTCGGATTTCGTCGCAACGGAACGGTCGCCTTCGGACCTGAACTTGTCGCCGGCTCGGCCAACTCGAGCTATGGGCCCGCTTTCGCCGAAAGCGGCAAGCGGGCCATTCTCCAATGCCAGCCGTACACGATGCTGAGGCCCGAGCACTACGACGTCTGGAAGGACGTCGAGATCGAATTTAAACCTTCGGATATCGGCGGCTAGGGGCTACTGGACTCATCGGAATGAAGCAATCGACCTTCTCGGCTTTTCAGTTTCCCGAGCTTACGCGGCGCAATTTGCTCGCTGGCGCGGGCGCCGGCACGCTTGCCGCGATCGCCCCGAGCCTCGCGGGCGCGGTGACTCGTATCCAGATCAACGAGGGCAATTTCAAGCCGATCCCGATCGCGCTGCCTGACTTTCTCGGCGGCGCGCCGACCGAGGACGAAACAGCGCGCAACATCACGGCGGTGATCACCGCCGATCTCAAGCGCAGTGGTCTGTTCGCGCCCATCGATCCTCGGGCGTTCACCGAAAAGATAACCAATACCGACGCGGTGCCGCGTTTCGCCGATTGGCGGGTGATCAACGCGCAGGCGCTGGTGATCGGGCGCATCACGCGTCAGGGTGATGGACGCCTGAAGGCCGAATTTCGTCTTTGGGACGTGTTCGCCGGTCAGCAGCTCGATGGCAAGCAGTACTTCACGTCACCGGACAACTGGCGGCGTATCGCTCACATCATCGCCGACGCGATCTATAAGACCCTTACCGGTGAGAGCGGCTATTTCGACAGCCGCATCGTCTTCGTCGATGAAACGGGTCCCAAGCGTCAGCGCATCAAGCGCCTCGCCATCATGGACCAAGACGGTTACGGACCGCGCTATCTCACGCGCGGCGACGATCTTGTCCTGACCCCGCGTTTCAATCCGACGTCACAGGAAATTACGTACATGTCCTATGGACGCGGACAGCCGCGCGTTTACCTGCTCAACATCGAGACGGGGCAGCGCGAGATCGTCGGCAATTTCCCCGGCATGTCGTTCGCGCCGCGTTTTTCGCCGGACGGTCAACGCGTGATCATGAGCTTGCAACAAGGCTCCAACGCCAATCTGTTCGTGATGGATCTACGCTCCAAATCGACGACGCGGTTAACCGACACGCCGGCGATCGACACCGCTCCTTGCTATTCGCCGGACGGCCAGTGGATCTGTTTCGAGAGCGACCGCGGCGGCTCGCAACAAATCTACGTCATGCCGGCCACCGGTGGCCAAGCCAAGCGCATCAGTTTCGGCGAGGGCCGGCATTCGACGCCGGTATGGTCGCCGCGTGGCGACTACATCGCCTTTACCGGCTTGATCGGCAACCAATTCGCCATCGGCATTCTCAAGCCCGACGGATCGGGCGAGCGAATTCTCACCGAAGGCTTTCACAACGAGGGGCCGACCTTCTCGCCCAACGGGCGGGTGATCATGTTCTTCCGCGATCTCGGATCCGGCCCCTATTTGCACACGATCGACATTACCGGGCGCAACGAACTCAAGGTTCCCACGCCGAGCTTTGCCTCCGATCCGGCTTGGTCCCCGCTTCTCTCCTGAAGCGTTGCACGAAAGCAACGCCGGCGGCTTCATTCGCGGCTGTTGCGCGTTTTTTCAACGGCAACATCGTGCACAGACCCGGCAGCGCGCCAAGAAAAGCCGCATTCACCGCCTCTTAACCATGACCGAGGGTTTCCGCGGTTTCGGCGAATTTGAGCGCTGCGGGCAAGGGCTCATCAAGGTTGATGGAAGGTTCGCTTAACGACCCTGCTGCTAGAGGGTAGCCGGGCTGGTGAGTGCGAGAACGGAGGCACCCGAATGACCAACCTGAAGCAAACTCTGCGGGGCGCGCGTCTTGTCGCGGCGCTCGCGGCGGCGCTGGCTATGGCCGCTTGCGCCAACAATCAGGCGAACGGTCCGCAGGCGAATGTTGCGGGCGCCGCTGTCCCGGGCAGCCAGCAGGATTTTGTCGTCAACGTCGGCGATCGCGTCTTCTTCGACACCGATTCCTCTGGCTTGTCGGCTCAGGCGCGTGCGACGCTCGACAAACAGGTGCAATGGCTGAGCCACTATGGCCAATACACCTTTACCATCGAGGGCCACGCCGACGAACGCGGAACGCGCGAATACAACCTCGCGCTGGGCGCTCGCCGCGCTCAGACCGTGCGCGATTACTTGATCGCTCACGGAATTGCCGCCAACCGTATGCGCACGATTTCCTACGGCAAGGAGCGGCCGGTCGCCGTCTGCGACGACATTTCCTGCTGGTCGCAGAATCGCCGCGCGGTGACTGTGCTCGATGCGAGTTCGTAATTTTCGTCATTCCGGGGCGCGGCCTTTAGGCCG
>DASTWX010000059.1:0-15610 GCA_035765795.1 Pseudolabrys sp.
CGTCGCCATCGATGGCGCCGCTGTCGGCTACGAGGGGCGCGCGGTGCTCGGCGGACTAACGCTGCGCATCGACAATGACGACCGCATCGCGCTGCTCGGCGCCAATGGCAACGGCAAGTCGACGCTGGTGAAGCTCATCGCCGGAAGACTTGCGCCGATTCAAGGCACTGTCACGCGCGCGGCAACGCTGAAGACCGGCTATTTCGCCCAGCATCAGCTCGAGGAACTGGAGCCGGAGGCGAGCCCCTATGATCATCTGCGCCGCCTGATACCGAACGATGCCGAGGCTGCCGTGCGCGCGCGGGTAGGCGCGATCGGTTTCTCGGGGGCGGCCGCGGATACGAAGGTGAAGAAGCTATCGGGCGGGGAAAAGGCGCGGCTTCTACTCGGGCTCGCCACCTTCGAGGCCCCTCATCTGATCATTCTCGACGAGCCCACCAATCATCTCGACATCGACAGCCGCGGCGCATTGATCGAGGCGATCAACGATTTTCCCGGCGCGGTAATTCTCGTGTCCCATGACCGCTATCTCCTCGAAGCCACAGCAGACCGGCTCTGGCTAGTCGCCGGCGGCAAGGTGACATCCTTCGAGGGAGATCTCGACGCGTATACGCGCGACGTGCTGAGCGAGCGCGGCGGCGATCGCTCGGGCGTGACGAAAGCACCGAATGCTCCAAGCCGGAGCGATATCCGCCGCGCCGCGGCCGAAAAGCGCGCCGAGACTGCGCCGCTGCGCCAGCGGGTGAAGAAAGCGGAAGCGGCAATCGAGGAACTCACCCGCGAATTAGCAGTGCTCGACGAAAAGCTCGCCGACGGCGACCTCTTCGCCCGCAATGCGGGAAAAGCCGCGAGCCTGTCGAAGGCGCGCGCCGATGTCGCCAATGCGCTCGCCGCCGCCGAGGAGGAATGGCTTGCTGCCAGCGCGGCGCTGGAGACCGCCTGAACCCCGCTGTTACTGCACGTACATGCGCTGGGCTGTGCGCCCACGCGGATTGCGGGCTGCGGCGCGGCGCTTCGACTTGTTCTCCGCCGTTGCCTGTTCGGGCAAGGCGTCGATCACCTTCAGCCGGCCATTGACGAAACGGTAGATGCCCGGACGCTCGCCGCTCGTATAAGTCAGCACCGCCTCGCGCTCCCCTTGCTTGCCGGCGCTGATGGCGACCTGGCTGGGCGTGCCGGCGCGGCGCACCACGGTGCATTCGGTCATGCCGAGGCCGATCCCGCCGCCGAGCACGGGCACGGCCGGGGTTGCAGCGCCGGCGGGTTCGAGACGGCCGGGCGGCAAGGCCGCGGCGGGCGCCGGCGCGGCCGGCGCCGGGACCGGTTTGGGCGCTTCGGCTACCGCCGCGCATTGACCGCCCGCGCTCACCAACTGATCGGCCGGTACCGGTGCGGCGGCACTGAGATGGATGTTTTCAGCGCTGTTCGCGCGCGCCCATTCCGGCGTCTTGAATTTGAAAAAATTGCCCGGCTTCATCTCGCCTGCGTTCGCCAAGGGGTTGAAGTCGCGCAGGCTGGGCGCGCCGCCCGAGCAGCCGGCCAAGGCCGCGGCGGCACAACAGACCGCAGTGGTGAGAAAAACACGCAGCAAAAGCTTACCCCCCGTTGATACTTGCGCTTGCGCGCTTAAGCCGGAGTTTGCGTCATCACGATGGCGGGCGGCAAGGCCGCGGCGTGTATCTCACCCCTTCTTTGTCCAGCGGCCACGATCGTCAGGCTGCCAATAGGTGACCTCAAAACCCTTCCCCTTGGCATCGCTCCAGTGCGCGCGGGCGGCGGCGACCGCCTCTTCGTCGTCACCGTCGAACAAGAGCACGATGCGCTGGTAAGCCTCGGCGTCGGCCGGCATTGGCGCGCCATCGATGAGGAAGCGCACGGCCGCGCCATTGGGATTGCTTTCGGTCAGCGTGAGCAGCACCGGTTGTGCTGCGGCTTCCTGTTCCCGCCAGGTGCCGTGCGGCAAAAACCCATCGTCACGATATGTCCACAAATGCGCATCAAGCGCCTCGATCCGATCCTCGGACGAGCCCTGCACGACGACGCGCCAGCCGCGCGCCAGCGATTTTTCCAGGAGCGCCGGCAGCACGTTTTCGAGTTTCTGTCCTTGCAAATGATAGAAGAGTATCCCGGTCATGCCAGCAGCCTAATCAAAAAATGCTCCTATTTACATGCCCCTTTCCTTCCACTTGTCTGTCGTGCTCCCGATAGCCGCAGCGGCTCTCCGTACGAAGAGGGCAAAAGAATGAAACCCACCATTCGGCAACTGAACGCGGCGCTGTTGTTGGCGGCGGCCCTCTGGCCCGGCATGGCCTGCGCCCAGTCCATTCAGGCGCTCACTGAAGAACTGAAAGCCGACGCCGCCAAACTTCCCGCGCTCAACCAAGTGATGGCGCAGACCACCGACGGTAACATTGCGCTGAATAAAGAATATCAAATCACCGCAGCCGATCAGAAGCGGCAGGCCGAAGACCTGAAAAAGGCCATCGATCGGCAGCAACGCACCGTCGAGGCGCCGCTGGAACAGAAGATCGCGGAGGAGACGGAAGCTTACAACGCGCACTGCGCCGAAAGCCGGGTAGGAAAGCTCCCGCCGAAGCAGTATCAGGATTGCCTCACCCGCAAAATGCAGACGGAAAAGGAAGTCGCCGCACAGCGCCGGCAATGGTCCGAGCACGCGGCGCGCTGGAACGCAGAAAACGTCGCGCCTGTGAACGAAAAGATCGCGAAGCAGAACGCGCGCATGGCGCATATTTCGGATGAGATGAAAGCCAACGTAAAGCGATTCACCGAAGCGCAAGACAAGTTCTTGGCCTTACGTCAGCGCATTGAGCAGGATCTCGCGGCGCTCAAACGCCTGTGCAATCCGCTCGCCTCGGCCGCCGGTACGCCGTTGAGCAAAGCGGAGCGCATGAAACACTGCGCGTCCATCGATGTCCAAAGCTACCGCAAGAGCCTGCCGCCGATCTATAGCGCCAAGGGCGTCGGCGGCACGGCAGGAAAGTGAGTTAAAGAGCGTACACTAGCCTCTCCGCCGTCACTGCCCGGTTTGACGCCAAGGACGTGGCGCCATGTCCTCCCGCTTTCATCCCTCATAATAATCCCTCACCAGCCGGTCCAAAAGCCGCACGCCCCAGCCGGAACCCCAACTCTGGTTGATGTCGCTCTTGGACGAATCGAAACCGGTGCCGGCAATGTCGAGATGGGCCCATGGCGTCTTGTCGTCGACGAAACGCTTGATGAAATGCGCTGCCGTAATGGCGCCGGCGTAACGCGAGCCGCCGGTGTTCTTCACGTCGGCGAACTTGGAATCGATCATCTTGTCATAGGCCGCCGCGAGCGGCATGCGCCAGACCAGATCGCCGGTTTCCGCGCCCGCCTTCGTCAGCCGCTCGGCTAACTCGTCATTGTTGCAGAACATGCCGGCGTACTCATGTCCCAGCGCGACGATGATGGCCCCGGTGAGCGTCGCCAGGTCGATCATGAATTTCGGCTTGAAGCGCTTCGCCGCATACCAGATCACGTCGGCGAGCACGAGGCGGCCTTCGGCGTCGGTATTGATGATCTCAATCGTCTGCCCGGACATCGAGGTGACGATGTCGCCCGGCCGCTGTGCGTTGCCGCCGGGCATATTCTCGACCAGCCCGATGAGACCGACCGCATTGACACGCGCTTTGCGCGCGGCCAGCGTCAGCATCAGCCCGGTGACGCACGCGGCGCCCGCCATGTCGCCCTTCATATCCTCCATGCTGCCGGCCGGCTTGATCGAGATGCCGCCGGTATCGAAGCACACGCCCTTGCCGATGAACGCAACCGGCGCATCGCCGCGCTTGCCGCCGTTCCAGCGCATCACGGCCACGCGGCTTTCGTGCGCCGAGCCCTGCCCCACGCCGAGCAGCGCGTTCATCCCGAGTTCTTTCATTGCTTTAGCGTCTAGCACCTCGACGCCGAGGCCGACCTTCTCGAGTGCTTTCACGCGGCGGGCGAACTCGGCGGGATAGAGAATGTTGGCCGGCTCGTTGACGAGATCGCGCGCCAGCACGACGCCGTCTCCGACGGCGGCACGCGAGGCGTAGCTCTTGCGCGCGGCGGCGGCGTCTTTCGTTACAATAGTGATGCTGCGCGTCGCCGGCCCCTTCCGTTCGTCCTTCCGCTTGGTCTTGTAGCGCTCGAAGGCGTAGCCGCGCAGACGCGCACCCAGCGCGAGATCGGCGGCCTGTTCGGCGTCCAATGCCCCGCTCGGCAACTCGGCGAAGATGACCGCCTCGCGGGCAGCCGCGGGAATCTTGGCCATGGCTTGACCGCCGAGCTTCAGGAGATCGGGTGCGGTCATCTCAGTAGCCTCGCTGGCGCCGATCACGATGAGCCGGTCGACCTTCAACCCGTCCGGCACTACGAGCTCCAGTACTGTCCCGCTCTTGCCCGTGAAACCATCGCTCTTGGCGGCGCGGGTGACGAGGCCGGCGGTCGCGCCGAGCGCCTTCCGGGTGGCGGGGCCGAATGCGATTTGGCCCGAACAGAACACAATGAGAACGCCCTTGGCGGGAGCCGCAAACGGGCCAAAACCGAGCTTGAGGGCCTCGGGCATCGGAAAAGTACTCCTCTCGTGGGGTCGGGACGCCTGCATAGGGCGATCGGACGAGCGGGTGAAGAGGCTGGACGCGCGTATCTCACCCATCAAGGCGTGGCCGTGAGATACTGCACCAGCCGATAGTAGCGAATTGGTCCGGTGCTGCGGCTTGCCAGAATTGGGCCGAGGACGCACTCATCGAGGGGCAAACCGCTGGCGGCTTAACGTTTTATTGTGCATGTTCAATGGGTTTGCCTTTGCCCGGCCATTTTGTGAAGCGATCACGGTTTAGGTTGGTTGGGGATGGGCTGTACAGCGCGCTTTCGACGGCGGGAAAGGGACCGGCGTCCGGCCGGCGCGCGGCGGAGTGGGGGACGTCGCTGCGAATGAGTGCCATCGGCCGATATATCTTTCGCACGACGATGGGCGCATTCCTGGTCGTGCTGGTCAGCCTGACCGCGCTCATCTGGGTGACCCAAGCGCTGCACGATTTCGACTTGATGACCAGCCAGGGCCAGACGATCCTGGTTTTCGTCGGCATCACAGGGTTGATCATTCCCCTGCTTGTTCTGGTGATCGCGCCGATCGCACTCGTGATCGCCGCCGCGCATGTGCTCAATAAGCTCTCCACCGATTCCGAAATCATCGTCATGAACGCCGCCGGCATGTCGCCAAGGCTTTTATTTCGCGGCTTCTTGTCGGCGGCGATCGTCGTCTCGCTCCTGGTGGCCGTAATCAGCGCCTATTTCGCGCCGAAGGGCTTGCGCATGCTGCGCGATTGGCTGACCGAAGTTCGCGCTAACGTGGTGAGCACGGTCTTGCAGCCGGGGCGGTTCACGTCACTCGAAAACGGCGTCACCATCCATATTCGCCAACGCCTCAGCAACGGTCAACTCGTCGGCATTTTCCTCGACGACCGACGTGACCCCAAGCAGCACCTGACCGTACTCGCCCAAGCGGGCGAACTGGTGGACAGTAAAGACGGCACTTTCCTGGTGTTGCAGAACGGCATCGTGCAGCGCCATGAGGCGGACCAGCGCGACCCTGCGATGGTGAGTTTCGACCGCTATGCCTTCGATCTTTCGCAGTTCGCCGGCGGCCAGCAGGCGGTGAAATATTCCATCCGCGAGCGCTACCTCTGGCAACTCATGTTTCCTGACCCCAAAGACCAGGCTTACATCCAGCAGCCGGGTGAATTCCGCGCCGAGCTGAATGACCGGCTGATGGCGCCGCTTTATCCCATCGGATTCGTCGTGATCGCCTTTGCCTATCTCGGCGCCCCGCGCACCAACCGGCAGAGCCGCACGATGTCCATGCTGGGTGCGATCGGTGGGGTGGCGCTGTTGCGCCTGATCGGCTTTGTCTCGACCGTGTTCGGCGCGACCATGCCGTGGATGCTGACGCTCCAATACGCCGCCTTCGTCGTCGCGTGTGGCACCGGCTATTATGTGATCCGAGCCGGCGTGATCATCGAGCCGCCGGCCTATCTCACCAACTGGGTTACGGCGCTCACCGAGCGCGTTACACAACGATTCGCCACCACTTCCTAATCGTCAACATGTCGATCCTGGGCGGAACTCTCGCACGATATTTCGGCCTGCGCTTCCTCAGCGCGGTGGTGCTCGTGTTCGTGAGCATCTTCGCCTTGGTCGCGCTGCTCGACTACATCGAACTGATGCGGCGGACGGGTGATATCGCGAACGTATCGCCGCTGCTGGTCGCGGAAACCTCCTTCTTCCGAGTACCGCAGATTATTGAGCGCATCATGCCGTTCTGTGTCCTGATCGGCGGCATGTGGTGCTATCTCAACCTGTCACGGCGGCTGGAATTGGTGGTCGCCCGCTCAGCCGGCATGTCGGCGTGGCAGTTTGTGGCCCCGGCGCTGATTGTCGCTTTCCTGATCGGGGTTTTCGCCACCTCGGTCTACAACCCGCTGTCGGCGATCATGCAGGAGCGGTCGAAGCAGCTCGAAGCCGAATTGTTCGGACGGCAGGTATCCGGGTTCGGCGGTAGCCAAGGCGGGACGTTCTGGGCCAGCCAAAAAACCAATGAAGGCCAGGCGATCATCAACGCACAGTCGAGCCGGGACCAGGGCGTCGCCCTCAGCGGGGTCACGGTGTTCACTTTCGACAACGCCGGAAGATTCAAGGAGCGAATCGAAGCGCGGGCGGCGGTGCTCGTTCCCGGCGTCTGGCGGCTTCTCGATGCGCGCGTCTATCGGCTGGGCGAGGTGCCCCTCGCGCGCAAGGTATTCGAGCTCAAGACCAGCCTGACGCCAGAGCAAGTTCGCGAAAGCTTTGCCACGCCGGAGACCGTCCCATTCTGGGACTTGCCGATGTACATCACGATCGCCGAGCACGCAGGACTTGTCGCCGCAGGCTATAGACTGCAATTCCAAAAGTTGTTGGCCCGGCCATTCCTGATGTCGGCAATGGTGTTGCTTGCGGCCGCCGTCAGTTTGCGCTTCTTCCGCTTTGGCGGTGTGCAGAAGATGGTTTTAAGTGGCGTGGCGGCCGGCTTTCTGCTTTATGTCTTGTCGAAAGTGACCGAGGACATGAGCAAGGCCGAGCTGATGCACCCAGTGACAGCAGCTTGGCTGCCTGTGCTTGCCGGCGGCCTGACGGGGTTCATAGCATTGTTGTACCAGGAGGACGGGTGATGGCGAGCCTGGTTCGCGCTCGTCCACCGGCCAGGCGATATCGCCGCCGCCATATGACCCGGTCCCTCTCCGTGCTAGCCATCGCGGCCTGCTGCGGCGTGTTCGGTTGCGCCTCGGCTTGGGCTCAACAGGTGCCGACGTTTCCGGTCGTGCCCAAACCGCCGCGCAGCGCCGCCTCGGTCGAGCGGTCCGGTCAGAAGCAGATGCTCGTGAAAGCCGGGCAGATCAATTACGACTACGCCAACCATCGTGTCACCGCGACCGACAATGTGCAGATTTACTATGGCGGCTCGACCCTGGAAGCCGACAAGGTCATCTACAACGAGACCACCAAGCGTTTGCACGCGGAAGGCAATGTCCGGCTGACCGAGCCGGACGGCAAGGTCACTTACGGTAACGTTATCGATCTCTCGGACGACTATCGCGATGGCTTCGTCGACGCGCTGCGGCTGGACACCCCTGACCAGACGCGGATGGCCGCGACCCGTGCACAGCGCACCGGCGGTCAATTCAGCGTGTTCACGAATGGCGTCTACACCGCCTGCAAGCCGTGCAAGGAGAATCCGAAAGCACCGCCCGAGTGGCAGGTGAAGGCTAAGCGCATCATCCACGACCAAAAGGAGAAAATGCTCTATTTCGAGGACGCCCGCCTCGAATTCTGGGGTTATCCGACGGCTTGGCTGCCCTACTTTTCTGCGCCCGATCCGACAGTGAAGCGCAAGACCGGGCTTCTCGTGCCGTCCGTTTCGACAAACAGCACTCTCGGCGTCGGCCTCGAAGTGCCCTATTATTTTGCCTTGGCTCCGAGCTACGACCTCACAATCGCGCCGAAATACATGACCCGACAGGGTCTATTGATGCAGGGCGAATTCCGCCAGCGGCTGCTTGACGGTGCTTATGCGATCCGCGCCGCCGGCATTCGCCAGCAGGATCCCTCTGCGTTCAACAATTCATTCGGCGACCGGCCGTGGCGCGGCAGTCTCGAAAGCACCGGACGTTTCGCGCTCAGCGACAAATGGGTATGGGGTTGGGACGCGCTGCTATTGTCCGACCGTTATTTCCTCCAGGACTACAACCCGCGGCTTTCGGCCTATTACCAAAATCCGGAAAACCTCTCGGTCACCAGCGAGGGCATCTCGCAAGCTTTCATCGCCGGGCGCGGCAATCGCAGCTATTTCGACGCCCGTTCGATCTACTATTTGGGCTTTTCGGGAGCAGACGTTCAGGCGCAAATTCCGATCATCCATCCGGTGATCGACTACACCTACACGTTCGACCACCCGGTCCTCGGCGGCGAGCTCGGCTACAATGTCAACTTCACCAGCCTGTCGCGGCAGGAGGCCGATATCGAAGCGATAACGCAGGGGGCAAACTGCCGCAGCACCGCCGATCCTGCCGCGGCGCGCGCCAATTGCCTGCTGCGCGGCTTTCCCGGCGATTACAACCGCTTCACTGCGGAGGCGCATTGGAGACGCAGCTATACGGATCCGATCGGCCAGGTGTTCACGCCCTTCGCGTCACTACGCGCGGATGCCGCCACGCTCGATGTGAGCAATCAACCCGGCGTCTCCAATTATCTCGAGCCCGGCAGTTCCGACCTCGTCCGCGCGATGCCGACGGTCGGCCTGGAATACCGATATCCCTTCATTGACGTGCAGCCATGGGGCACACAGACCATCGAGCCGATCGCCCAATTGATCGCGCGCCCCGATGAGACCCAGATCGGGAAATTCCCTAACGAAGACGCGCAGAGCTTCATTTTCGACGACAGCAACCTATTCCGCGTGGACAAATTCTCCGGCTATGACCGCGTCGAGGGCGGCGGGCGCATCAATTACGGCGTGCAATATACCGCGCAGTTCAATCGGGCCGGCTTCGTCAACGTGCTGTTTGGTGAATCCTACCAGTTGTTCGGCACGAATTCGTTCGCTCAGCCAGGGCTCACCAATACCGGGCTCGACAGCGGCCTTGATACCACCCGCTCCGACTATGTCGCGCGCGCGTCCTATCAACCCAATAGCATTTATACTTTCACCTCACGCTTCCGCTTCGACAAAGACAGCTTCGAGGCCAAGCGCACAGAACTCGAGAGCGCCGTCAATTTCAATCGCTGGTCGGCGAGCCTCCTTTACGGCGACTATGCGCCGCAGCCCGAGCTCGGCTTTCCCGAGCGCCGTCAAGGCTTGCTCGGCTCCGGATCGATCAAGATCGCCACCAATTGGCTGCTCACCGGCGGTGCTCTCTATGATCTCCACGAAGGCAAGTTCAGCCAAACCCGTATCGGCATCGGCTATGTCGACGACTGCCTCATCTTGGCCTTGAATTATATCGCAGATTACTCGTATTCGAATTCAAACGGGATGGCCACGCCGAACCAGACCGTTATGCTGACCTTGAGCCTGAGGACGTTGGGCACCTCGTCCGTGAGTCAGTCGCTTAACAATACGAACGGGAACAACGGGACGGGTAGCAACGGTTCGCTGTTTTGACAGCACCTCGCCTCGTCGTCCGGGGGGCGCCGAAAGTTTGACGGAAACGTGATGTCTGCACCTCATGTGAAATATCGTTCTTGGCGAGGCGTGATTGCCGCGACAGCGCTCGCCGCCGCACTGTTTTGTCCATCGCTGGTGCACGCCCAGGTTGTCGTTGTCGCCAACGGCTCGCCGATCACCGAACTCGACGTCCAGCAGCGCCAGAAGCTGATCGCCTCCTCGGCCCACAAGCGTCCGAGCCGTAAGGAAGTCATCGACGAGTTGATCAATGATCGGCTCAAGATCGCCAAGGCCAAAAGCTACGGACTGGTCGTGACCGACGCGCAGGTGGACACTGCCTTCGACAACATGGCCAAGCGCCAGGGCGTCACGCCAGGGCAATTCACGGAATTCCTCAAGCGCGCCGGCGTCACTCCCTACGCGGTCAAGCAGCGCATCCGCGCCGAGATGACGTGGGGCGAGCTCATCCGCGGCAAGTTCGACGCTTCGCTCCACGTTTCCGAGGCCGACATAGCCCAGGCCATCCATCGACAGAGCGGCGGCTCGGCTTCCGAAGTCGGTTACATCTATACACTCTATCCGGTGACCGTCGTGGCCGCCTCCGGCACCAGCGCAAGCGTGATGACAACTAAGCGACGCGAGGCGGAGAGCCTGCGCAGCCGCTTCACCAATTGCCGCCAAGGTTTGGCGCTGGCGCGCACGATTCCCGACGTGGCCGTGCGTCAGCCGATGACCAAGTCATCCGCCGACTTGCCGGACGCATTGCGCGACCTGCTCGGTAAGATGGAGATCGGCCATTTGACCGCGCCCGATGTAACCGCGCAGGGGCTGCAAATGTTCGCGGTGTGCGCCAAGAAGGAAACGAAAGTCGATTCGCCGCTGCGCGCCAAAGTGAAGGACGAAATCTACGCCAAGCGCTTCAAGGCGGCGTCTGAGAGCTTCCTCGCCGACATCCGCCGCTCGGCGATGATCGAATACAAACGATGACCGCGGCGGATGCCCTCGCCCTCACCCTCGGCGAGCCGGCCGGCATCGGTCCCGACCTGACACTCTCGATTTGGCACCAGCGGCGCGCGCTGGCGGCGCCGCCTTTCTACGTCATCGGGGATATCGCATTCCTCGGGCAGCGCGCGCGGCAGCTCGGGCTGGACGTATCGCTCGCCGCAGTTAAACCGGCAGAAGCCGCGGCTGTTTTCCCACGCGCGTTGCCGGTGGCGCCCCTTGATTTTGCAGTAACGGCGGCGCCCGGCGAGCCAGACGGCACCAGCGCACCGGCGGCGATCGGCTCGATCGAGCGCGCCGTCGCCGATGTGATGGCGGGCCGCGCGAGCGCCGTGGTGACAAACCCGATCAACAAGAACGTGCTTTATCGCGCCGGCTTTGCCGACCCCGGCCACACCGAATTCCTTGCCCGCCTCGCGCAAGCGGCCACCGGGCGGCCAGCAATGCCGGTGATGATGCTCTGGGCCGAGGAACTCGCGGTGGTGCCGGTGACCATCCATATCCCGCTGCGGGAAGTGATGACGCGGTTGAGCAGCGCGTTGATCGTCGACACGGCACGCATCGTCGCGCGCGACATGGCGGCACGTTTCGGCATCGCGCGGCCGCGACTCGCGCTTGCCGGGCTTAATCCACACGCCGGCGAAGACGGTAGCCTTGGCGACGAGGACGAGCGCGTCGTTAAACCGGCGGTCGCGCAATTGCGTGCGGAGGGCATCGACGCGCGCGGCCCCTTGCCGGCCGATACGCTGTTTCACGCGCGCGCGCGCGCGAATTACGACGTGGCGCTGTGCATGTATCACGACCAGGCGCTGATCCCGATCAAGACGCTGGCTTTTGATCGCGGCGTTAATGTCACGCTCGGCCTGCCATTCATACGAACATCGCCCGATCACGGCACGGCGTTCGACATCACCGGCACCGGCCGCGCCGATCCGTCGAGCCTTCTCGCCGCGCTGAAGCTCGCCGCGCGGCTTTCGGCGCATATGCCCGCCCCGACAGCCGCGCCGTAGAAATTTCGATGGCGCAGATCGACGAACTGCCGCCGCTGCGTGACGTGATCCGCCGCCACGGGCTGACCGCCAGGAAATCGCTCGGCCAGAATTTCCTGCTCGACCTCAACCTCACTTCGCGCATCGCCCGCGCCGGCGGCGCGCTCGACGGCGTGACGGTGGTGGAAGTCGGCTCCGGCCCGGGCGGCCTCACCCGCGCACTCTTGGCCGAGGGCGCACGGCGGGTGATCGCCATCGAGCGCGACGACCGCGCCATCGCCGCGCTGGAAGAGATCGGCGCGCATTATCCGGGGCGCCTGACCATCGTCCCCGGCGACGCGCTCGAATTCGATTCCCGCGCCGAGATCGCCGGCGAGCCGGCGCGTGTCATCGCCAACCTTCCCTACAATATCGCGACCCCGCTGCTGATCGGCTGGCTTACGACCGAGCCATGGCCGCCTTGGTACGACGCACTTGTGCTAATGTTCCAGCGCGAGGTGGCCGAGCGCATCGTCGCCGCGCCGGGCGGCAAGAGCTACGGCCGGCTTTCGGTGCTGGCGAATTGGCGCTGCGAGACCCGGCTGATGTTCGATGTCTCGCCGGCTGCCTTCGTGCCACCGCCGAGAGTGACGTCGTCGGTCGTTCGCCTCGTGCCGCGGGCGGCGCCGCCGCCGTGCGATGCGCACGCCTTGCAGCGGGTGACCGAAGCCGCCTTCGGGCAGCGGCGCAAGATGCTGCGGCAAAGTTTGAGATCGCTTGGGGTGGAAACCAGCGCACTCTTGGCGGCGGCCGAAATAGAACCGACCGCGCGGGCGGAGAACATTGAAGTGGAGGGATTCGTGCGGCTGGCGAGGGCGTTACATCGAGCTGCATAACTCTCGGCCGTCGTGCGCGGGCTCGACCCGCGCATCCATGATGAGGGTCCGCCGATAAAGGCCTTACATTCTTGGTTCGCGGACCAGCATCATAGATCGCCGGGTCAAGCCCCGATGACGCCGAGAGAGTTGGCTGGAAGAGACCGTCAAGGCGCGATTTTCTTCAGGCCGGCCACAAGCTGTTCGGCAAAGGTTTCGAGATCCAGCATTTTCACGCGCTTCAATCGCTCGGCCGTGAGGATCGAGCGCAGGCGGCTGAAGCTCTTGTCGAGGTCGCGATTGACCAGGATGTAATCGTATTCCTGCCAATGCGAAATCTCTTCCAGCGCGTTGCGCAGACGCTGGGCGATGATCGCGCCGCTGTCCTCCGCGCGCCGCTCGAGCCGCGTCTTCAACTCTTCCGCCGTGGGCGGCAGCACGAAAACGGTCACGACATCCTCGCGCATCTTTTCGAGCAATTGGCGGGTGCCCTGCCAATCGATGTCGAACAGCACGTCGCGGCCGGCGACCAGCGCCTGTTCGACCGGCTCGCGCGGCGTACCGTAAAAGTTGCCGTGCACCTCCGCCCATTCGAGCAGTTCGCCGGAATCGCGCATCGACTCGAACCGGCGCTTGGAGACGAAGTAGTAGTGCACGCCGTCGATCTCGCTCGGCCGCCGCGCGCGCGTGGTGACCGAGACCGACAAGGAAACGTTCTCTTCCTGCTCGAGCAGATTGCGCGTCAGTGTCGTCTTGCCCGCGCCCGACGGCGACGACACGACCAGCATGATGCCACGGCGGCTGATCTCCCGTTCCTGGCTCATTCGAGGTTTTGCACCTGCTCACGGAATTGCTCGACCACGGTTTTCAATTCCAGGCCGACATTGGTGAGTTCGACGTCGTTGGACTTGGCGGTCAGCGTGTTCGATTCGCGGTGCAGTTCCTGCGCGAGAAAATCAAGCCGGCGGCCGACGGCGCCGCCGTCGGCAAGCAGCTTTCGCGCTTGCGCAACGTGGGATACCAGCCGGTCGAGTTCCTCGCGGATATCGGCTTTGCTCGCCATCAGGATCGCTTCCTGATGCAAGCGATCGGGATCGAAGCGCTCGGAAGCGGCCAGCAGCGCCGCTACCTGCTCCGCCAATCGCACCTTGATCGCCTCCGGCTTGCGCCCGGGGTTGGCCTCGGCGCGCGCGGTAAGCGCGGCGACCTCCTCGAGCCGAACGGCCAGCAACAACCGCAATGCCTCTCCTTCGGCGCGGCGCATCGCCACGAGTTCGTCGAGAGTTTTGTTGAAGCTTTCGCCAATGGCAGCTTCCGCGGCGCGGCGATCCTCCGCGCGCTCGTCGGCCTCCGTGATTTCCATCACGCCCTTGAGGGCCAGGATGCCGTCAAGGCTCGGCGGCGCGGCGTCGAATTTTCCGGCGAGGTCCTTGAACGTGGCCAGCACGGCGGCGAGCACCGGTTCGTTCACTTTCACCGCCGGCGGGACGCCGGCGCGCTCGATGGCGAGGTTGACGTAAACGGTGCCGCGCGTCAGCGTCGCAGCCGCGCGGGCGCGCGCAGGCACCTCGACCGCATCCCAGCCCGGCGGCGTCCGGAAGCGGATATCGAGCCCCTTGGCGTTGACCGATTTGATTTCCCAATTCCAGGCATAGGCGCCGGCAACACCGTGGCCGCGCGCGAATCCGGTCATGCTCGACAGGGTCATCGCCCGCCTTCCGGTTGTCTCTGCGTTGAAAGTGGCGCGACCTTAGCGGCGGCTCGAAGGCCCCACAAGTACGACCCACGGCCCCCGTGACAATGCTTGTAAATGCGTGGTTTATCATTGGCTGCCCGGGCAAACCCCGGCTTGGCAGACGGGCGTAACCTGAGCAAGGCGGACACGAAGGAAAACGACATGACGAGTAATATTCGTTCGATCAATCCACCGACCATCGGCGCGCCGCGCGGCTATTCGCATGTCATGGAAGCGACCGGCCCCGGCCGCACACTCTATATCGCCGGCCAACTGGGGCTCGATGCGAACAACAAGCTTGCCGGCTCGCCGGGTGACTTCCGCGCGCAGGCCACGCAGGCCTTCGAGAACCTCAAAGCGGCGCTTGCCGCCGGCGGCGCCGGCTTCGAGCATGTCGCGCGCATCACCAACTACTTCGTCGACATGGATCATTTGCCGATCTTCTTCGAGGTGCGCGACCGCTACGTGAACACCAAGGCGCCGCCGGCGAGCACCGCGATCCAGGTGGTGCGGCTGGCGCGCGAGGGCGCGCTTTTCGAGATCGAAGCGATTGCCGTGCTGCCGCCGGCGTGACGGGAGGAACCCGGATTGGCTGCGGTCACACGTTGCAGCGGAAAGAGGCTTTTGATATCGTTTTGATATCATGTGGGAGGCCGTCATGGTGGACATTCTGGTCCGCAACGTGGACGACGAGACTGCCCGCCGGCTGAAAGAAAAGGCCAAGGCGAAGGGTGCATCATTGAACGAGACGGCACGAGAAGCCATTGCGGCCTACGTCAGGCCGAACAAAGCCGAACTTTGGGAAAGGGCAAGACAACTTCGGCAGGCGATCGGAAAAGTGTCAGGCGACTCGACCGAGATCATCCGCGAACACCGCGACAGCCGGTAGGATTAAACCATGCCCGACATCCTCGTACGCAATGTCGATGAGGACACTGTGCAGCGTCTTAAAAAGAAAGCGAGGGCGGAGGGCGCATCAATGAGCGACGCCGCGCGCGAACTTCTCAAGCAAGGGCTCAAGCCCAGCCGGGAAGAGCTTGTGAAGGAGCTCGACCGCATTCGCGGTATGTCACCTTATTCTGACGTCGACTCGACCGATCTGATCCGCGAAGACCGCCATAACAATGAGTCTTATCGTTGATTCATCCGTTGCGGTTAAATGGGTCGCGAACGAGCCGGACTCCGACCGCGCCCGTACATTATATCTGTCGGACGACTGTTGGGCGCCCGCGCTGATCATGGCGGAAGTCGGCAACGCGCTGTGGAAGAAGCTCCGCATGAAACTTGTCACGTTTGAGCAGGCGACGGCCGC
>DASTWX010000060.1:0-15728 GCA_035765795.1 Pseudolabrys sp.
TGGTGCCGTAGAGCGCCATGGCAAACTGCTCGCGACCCTCCGAGAACGGGGCATAGCGCCCGATCAAGGATTCGATTTCCGACATCAACGCACCACCCCCTGCATCGATCGCCGGCGCATCGAGCGCCGGGTAGCAGTAAAGCCCGTCGAAACCGTCGCGGGTGAGCACCGAACGAAAGGGGGCCGGAATGGGGACCCGCCCCTTGGAATCGAGCCGCAACGTGAAGTTCGACACGAAGCGGTCCATTTGCCGCACTCCACGCCAAGCGGACTGACATCGCGGCTGCCAGCCCGCCGCGATCCGCGCGGATCGGCGAGCCGTTCGGCCAAGTGCCGACAAAACGGTTCAAAATCCGCGCGCTCTTATGGGATATCATGGGACAATATGGGCGTCAATGGAACGACTCTGCCGAAGCCGTTTTCCGGGCCTCAACGCAAGCCGGTCTTTTCCGCATTAACTGCGTTTAAACTTAAGGATTTCTTGCCGAAAGCCGGTCGAAATCCGCCGCGCTGCGAGATTTCCACGCAAGCGGAGAGATCGCTGTCCACGTCGAAAGGAACCAAGCTTCTCGACGATGAGTTTGGTACGGGACGGGGCGGCACCCTGACCCGGGCTCCATCATGGCCCGGGCAGCCTTGCGGTCGCCCCATCCATACTTGAGGAGGCGATCACATGACCAAGAAGCTCATGCTGAGTGCGGCGCTCAGCGCGTTGATGGTGTCCGGGGCGTTCGCTCAATCGAATCCCCCCACCCCCCCAGCCGCAACAAGCCAACCGTCGCCGGCGGCTGATCAGGCTAATAAAGCCAAGGACCAGGCCAACAAAGCCCAGGACGAGGCGAACAAGGCCAAGGACCAGGCCAACAAGGCGCAGGACCAGGCCAACAATCAATCCGCCAGCACGTCCGCTCAGCCGCAATTTGTCGCCGAGCAGAAGCCGGACGATTTTCTGGCCTCTAAATTCAGGGGCAAGGATGTGGTCGGCTCGAATGGAAAGAAGATTGGTGAAATCGGCGACATCCTGTTCGACAAGAACGGAAAAATTTTAGCGTACGTCGTCAGCACGGGCGGTTTCCTCGGCGTCGGCGCCAAGGAAGTGGCCATGCCGCCGAGCGCGTTCCAAGTCGTGCCCGGCCAGAATGGCGGTGACCAGCAACTGAAAGTCTCGCTGGACGAAAACCAGCTCAAGAATGCTCAGAAATTCACTGAGTACAAAAAACCGCAGCCGACCACGACCGGTGCAGGAGGCGGCGCGGCTCCGGGCGGGCTGGGCGGCGGCGGGATGAGTCCCGGCGGCGCTGGCGCGAGGTAAGCGCCCACGTACGTTCCGAGGAGGCCGATGTCGCGGCGGGACCGGCTGACGGTGCCCGCCGCGATGTCGTTTCTCCTTGTTGTCACGATTTGATTCTTTATTGATTTCGCATCGACCTGGACAGCTTACCGACAAGGCACAATGGACCGCTTTCGGCCGGACTCTTTCATGGTGGCCGACGTGGTCCCATCGCCCAATCATGACGCGCGCCAGGGCGGGCCGCCGGACATGGTGTTGCTGCATTACACCGGCATGCGTTCGGGCGACGCCGCCCTCGCCCGCTTGTGCGCATCGGAGAGCAAAGTTTCGGCGCACTATATCGTGTTCGAGGACGGCCGCATCGTGCAATGCGTGCCGGAAGATCTGCGCGCGTGGCATGCGGGCGTCTCATTCTGGGCCGGTGAGACCGACATCAATTCCCGTTCTATCGGCATCGAGATCGTCAATCCCGGCCACGAGTTCGGCTACACGGAGTTTCCGTCGCGGCAGATCGCGGCTGTGATCTCGTTATGCAGGTCCATTGCCGCGCGCCGCGGTCCCGTCGCGGCCGACCGGGTCTTGGCGCATTCCGACGTCGCTCCCGCGCGAAAGGAAGATCCGGGCGAAAAATTCCCCTGGAACCTGCTGTTCGAGTCCGGCATCGGCCATTGGGTACGGCCGGCGCCGCTGGACGTCAGCGGCCATGTGCTGAAGGCCGGCGATGAAGGCGACCCGGTGACCCGGCTGCAGCAGATGCTCGCCCGCTACGGCTATGGCATTAAGGACACCGGCGATTATGACGACGCGACCCGCCTCGTCGTCACCGCTTTCCAAAGGCATTTCAGGCCGGCGCGGGTCGACGGCATTGCCGATGCGTCTACCACGCGCACATTACGCGCATTGCTGGAGACGCGGCCGACGAAAGCCTGAATGCTTTTTTGGCCCACCGGAATGAAGATGATTGCCGTTGGTACCGGCTTGACGCCGGCCGTCCCAGCCCCCATTCCGTTATGGTCAGTCGGCCGGACGGCCGCCCCGGACCAAGGCCGAAAGGCGGCCGGGGAGGAAAGTCCGGGCTCCATGGACCAACGGTGCCGGATAACGTCCGGCGGGAGCGGCCCCTCGGGACCGGGCTCAGGGATAGTGCCACAGAAAGCAGACCGCCGCCCCCACCCTACCCTCCCCCGCGAGCGGGGGAGGGACATGGGAGGGGTCGCGGCAAGGGTGAAAGGGTGCGGTAAGAGCGCACCGCGCGGCCGGCAACGGCAGCGGCACGGCAAACCCCACCGGGAGCAAAACCGAATAGGGACGGCGCGGCCCCGTCGAGGCCGGATCGGTCCGGATCTGCCGTCCGGGTAGGTTGCTAGACGCGCCGGGCGACCGGCGCGCCAGAGGAATGGCCGTCAGGCCCTGCGGCTTCGGCCGCAGAGCTTACAGAACCCGGCTTACAGGCTGGCTGATAGCACTATGAGGGCTCGGCGGGCGGACCCGCCGAGCCCTCGCCAATCTGGTTGCCGCAGCAACCCGCATTGAGAAACCCTGTCGGAATGAATAAGCTAGCTAAAAAGCTAGCTGGTAAACGCCATGGCAGAAATCGGTACGTTCGAGGCCAAGAACAAATTTTCCGAATTGCTCGACCGGGTCGAGCGCGGCGAGCACGTGGTCATCACCCGCCGCGGCAAGCCGGTGGCGGAACTCGTGCCGGTTAAGCCGCAGCGGGACGTCGAGAGGGCACGCGAAGCGGCGCGACGCATTCGAGAGCGCGCCAGCCGGTCCGGCGGCAAATTCGACTGGGAAGAATGGAAGGCCTACCGCGATGAAGGACGCCCATGAGCGTTGTCATCGATTCCTCAGTGACGCTCGCCTGGATATACAGCGACGAACGATCTCCGCCAGTCGAGCGCGTCTTCGCCGACGTCATCCAAACAGAAGCCTGCGTACCGGCCATCTGGCGGCTGGAAGTCGCCAACGGTTTGCAGCAAGGAATTCGCCGCCGCCGCATCGACAAAACCTATCGCGATCAAGCGTTCGCCGATTTGCTCAACCTCAAAATCATTACCGACAAAGATACGGACACATTCGCTTGGTCGCGAACCGTCGAATTTGCCGACAACTTTGCCCTTACTTCATATGACGCCAGTTATCTCGAGCTCGCCCATCGGCTGCGTCTCCCGCTCGCCACGCTTGATCGCGACCTCCGCAACGCGGGCGCCGCGCTCGGTCTCGAGCTACTCGGCGTCTGAGGCGTCTTCTGCCCGCCTAGACCGGGACGACCGCGCCTCGTAAATTCCGTCTAGCCGCCGTGCCGACCTTCCGGACCCGGTTGTCATGGACGAAATCGAGCTCATCTCGCTGCTGATCGGCGGCATCTACGATGCCGCGCTCGATCCGTCGCTGTGGCCCGGCGTTCTCGCGCAAGCCGCCGTGTTCGTCGGCGGGGTTTCGGCGGCGCTTTACGCAAAAGACGCGGCCGCCAAGAGCGGCAACATTTTTTATCAAGACGGCCGCATCGAGCCTCACTACGTCCGGCTCTATTTCGACAAATATGTCAAACTCGACCCCGCCACCACGGGCCACTTCTTCGCCAAGATCGGGCAGCCGATCGCGACCGCCGATTTGATCCCCTACGACGAATTCCTACAAACGCGATTCTACAAGGAATGGGTGAAGCCGCAGCGGCTGGTGGATCACGTGACCGTCGTGCTCGACAAGTCGAACACCGGCGTCGCCTTATTCGGCGTCTTTCGTCATGAACGCGACGGGGTTGCCGATGCCGAAGCGCGCCGGCGCATGAGGCTGATCGCGCCGCATGTTCGTCGCGCCGTGCTGATCGGTCACGTCATCGATCTCAAGACCGCAGAAGCGGCCACCTTTGCGGACACGCTGGACGGCCTCGGTGCGGGGTTGTTCATGCTCGACGGCAGCGGCCGCATCGTTCATGCGAACGCGGCCGGCCATGCATTGCTTACCACCGGCGACGTACTCAAGGCGGCCAGCGGCTGTTTGCTGGCCAACGACCCGCAAGCGGATCGACTGTTGCATGAGATATTCGCGGCTGCGGCCAACGGCGATGCGGCGCTCGGCGCCAAAGGCATCGCTGTGCCGCTCAGCACCGGCGACGGCGAGCACTACGTCGCTCACGCGCTGCCGCTCACCTCGGGCGCGCGCCGCCGCACAGGCGCCGCCTATGCCGCCGCCACCGCCTTGTTCGTGCACAAGGCGGCGCTCAATACGCCCTCACCGCCGGAGACGATCGCCAAGACATACAAGCTCACGCCGACGGAATTGCGCGTGTTGTTGGCGATCGTCGAAGTCGGCGGCGTGCCGGAAGTCGCGGAGGCGCTTGGCGTCTCGTCCGAGACGGTGAAAACCCATCTCGGCCGACTTTATGAAAAGACCGGCGCCGGGCGCCAGGCCGATCTGGTCAAGCTCGTCGCCGGCTTCGCCAGTCCATTGGCGCGGTAAAATACCTTTATTTCTTTTCCGTCATCCCCCGATCGGGGGACGCGGGCTACCCGGCAAAACGCAAACATAGCAGGGTCGTCATTGCGAACTGCTCGCCGTTGCTGCGAGCGAACGGGTCCGCGCGATGCACGGCCCAACGGCAGGCGAAGCAGTCCGGAAGCAAATGCCGGATTGCTTCGCCGCTCCGCGGCTCGCAATGACGACGACAATCGCATGAACCGAAGCCGCGAACGCGGCGACTAAGGAGACGTGAGACAAGCCCAAGGAGGCAGTCATGCCAGCTTTACGATCGAAGTCTTCTCTGCTCGCCGTCGCGGTCGCGGCCGGCACGCTTTTCCTAACGCCCGCCGGCGGCGCGTTGGCGCATCATCACCATCATCACCATGGCGGCGATAACGGCAGCAATGGCGACAATGGCGGGCCGTTCGGCACAGGCCCGGTGCACGGCCCCGGATCGAGCCATAACCCGATCGTCTACCACCCCAAGCACGGGCCGGGCTCAACTCACAACCCGATCATCGCTCCGGTGACGGTGGTTCGCGATCACCGCAAGCCGCCGCCCCGCCCTAATCCATATGATGCCCGCATGAGGTATGAGTGCGCGCGTCACTGGAACACAAAAGGCTGCAACGTGCGCGATCATCGCACGCCGCCGCCGATCCCCTGTTACGGCAACCTCTGCTGAGATGAGGAGCAACCGTTACAGCTCGGCTAAACTGTATCTGGATGAGCACTCGGATCGGCACTTCGCGCCGCCCGAGTACTCCGCGCAATCCAGGTCTGATTTTTGAAGACATTCCCGCATTTCGCTTTCGCTCATGCGGGCTACGGCTTCACCGGCGCATCATGTCGATGGATGCGTAAAACAAGGAGCATCAAATGCGTAACTTCTTTATGCCGCTTGCTCTTATCTCAATGCGACAAGCTCTTGTCACTGTCCTGCTTGGAATGGTTATCGCTTTAGGGATGTCTTTGTCGGCGTCAGCACGTTCGAATCCAGGCGAAACAATCGGTCAGTCGGGAGCAGCTAATATTTGCCACCGCCACGGCGGAACCGGAGCATCCGGTACAGGATGCGCATGGTGCGGCAAGATAAATTGCACCACTGTGATCTGCCCCGGCGGCCACTCGGGTAATTGTAACGTTCGCGTTCAAAAATTGCCTGCGGCCGCTCGCGGCAACAAGCATGGCGGCCGGCCGGGCAAGCTCGGGTTCAGGCCGCCTTCCGGCGTGAAGACAAGCGGTGGCGTCAAGGCACCTCACCCGGGGCATGGGCGCGTCGTCCAAACCGGCGGCCTGAAGGCCAAAATCATTTACCGCCGCAGCACGGGACCGACCAATCCGAACGGCCCGGACACACCGGGGAAGGATAAAGGGCCGTTTACAATGTCCGAGCACCACGGCGACCGGCATCGGTAGGATATCCCGCCGTCGCCCACAGCGTCATGGCCGGGCTTGTCCCGGCCATCCACGTCTTTGTTGTTGCCTGGCATTTAAGACGTGGATGCCCGCGACAAGCGGGCATGACGGGTAGTGCTTGCAAATCGGCATAAAACATCACGATCGTAGCCGGCCTCGTTCGCTCCGCGCTAACATCGGCATCCGTGTTCAGGGAAGGCGCGGAATGAACGAGGATGAAGAGCTGTCGCGTCTCGTCGGCGACATCTACGACGCCGCGCTTGCGCCCGCGTGCTGGCCCGAGGTCTTGCCGAAAGTTGCCCAGTTCGTGGACGGCCAGGCGGCCGGGCTACTGTCCAAAGACTCGGTGAGCAAGGTTGGCGCCGCTTATTATCATTGCGGCGTCGCTCCCCAGTACATACAGGTCTACGCTGAGACCTACTACAAATTCGATCCGATGACGGCGCTCGCCTTCTTCGATGTGGGACAAATCGCGAGCATCGTCGACTTGGTTCCCTATGACGAGTTTCGTCAGGGGCGCTTCTATCGCGAGTGGGTCGAGCCGCAGGGCTGGATAGATGCGGCCAATGTCGTGCTGGAAAAGTCGGCGACGACGTTCGCTTATCTGAGCGTCATGCGCGATCGAAAAGCGGGCTTTGTCGATGAGGCGATGCGCCGCCGCATGATGCTGATCGCGCCGCACGTGCGCCGCGCCGTGTTGATCGGACGCGCGATCGATTTGAAGAGCGCCGAGACGGCGACATTTGCCGACACGCTCGACGGGCTCGGCGCCGGTCTCTTCCTCATCGACTCCGGCGGGCGCATCGTTCACGCCAATGCCGCCGGCCATGCCCTTCTGAATGCCGGCAATGTGCTCAAGGGCACGTCCGGGCGGCTCTCCGCAGCCGATCCAGAGGCGGATCGCACCTTGCACGAAATTTTCGCCGCAGCCGGCAAGGGAGATGCGGCTCTCGGGGCCGAGGGCATCGCCGTGCCGCTTACTGCCAGCGACAGTGAGCCCTACGTCGTCCATACGCTGCCGCTCACCTCCGGCGCGCGCCGCCGCGCCGGCATTGCCTACGCAGCGACCACCGCGTTGTTCGTCCAGAAGGCTTCGCTGCATACACCGTCGCCGCCGGAAGCAATCGCGAGGACGTACAAACTCACGCCGAGCGAGTTGCGAGTCTTGCTCGCGATCGTCGAGGTCGGCGGAGTGCCCGAAGTGGCCGAGGCACTTGGCGTTTCCGCCGAGACGATAAGGACCCATCTCGGCCGGCTTTACGAGAAGACCGGCGCTCGCCGGCAAGCCGAATTAGTCAAGCTCCTCGCCGGCTTTGTCAGCCCGCTGGCGTAATGCCCAGGCGGTCATATGGAAGGGGTGTCGTTCATCGCTTCCCACGTTTGATCTCGGCGAAGACTGCTTCGCCGAGACCGAACAGGCCGAAGGCAAGAAAACCGAGCGCGGTGATGCCGAGCAGCCAATCGCCATAAGGCTGGCGCTGAACGGCTCTCAGCGCGCCGCCGAAGCCCTCGGCATCGTTCGGGTTGGCGGTGACGGCAGCGAAAACGAGGAAGGCACCGATCAGCACGAAGATTACCGCGCGCGAGAGTAGACCGACCGTTCCGAGCGCGGTGACGTAAGGCCGTTGGTCGCGGTCGACGCGCAGGCGGCGATTAAAGCTTCCGCGCAGAGCGCCGACGGCAAGGCCGACGCCCACACAGACAGTGATCAGGCCGGCGATGCCGACGATCCAATCGCCGCCGGGGATGCTAAGCAGCCAAGCCGTCCAGCCGCGCACCTTTTGATCGGGGTCGGTTGCGACAGGCCAACCCGATACGATGGCCGCCGCGATCACCGCGAGCGCGACATAGGATATGCCCGCGGCGCCAAGCGCAGCGCGACGGAGCCCGCCGCGGAGACCGCCGCCGTAACCGTGCACATCGAAGATCGCTTCCAGCGCGCGGAAAATTGCAAAACAGAAGAGCCCGACGGCGATCGGTACAACCGCCGCCCAGCCTGCGGGGGAGGCAATCAGCACGTGCAGCGCGCCGGTCGTGCCGACCGGCCGCGATCCCTGTCCCAGCGAGGCACTCGCGGCAAAGCCGCCGAGGATAAGAAAGACGACGCCGCGGCCGGCCAGTCCGGCACGCGCCAGCCACAGTAAGAAGCGATCGGAAATCAACGACAGCCCTCGCGCGTTTGGCACAAGTCCATGATAGTCGAGCGGTGGACGTGAACAACAACTCATGATGTTTATCGATGAGCCTGAACGGCGGTTAACCTCTCCGCCACATTCCGGCTTCAATGCCGGGCATGCTTTAGCAGAGCTGAAAAACTTCCGGCGTCATTCCGGACGCCGCCAACGGGTCCGCGCGAAGCGCGGCCCGATGACAGGCTCCGCGGCGATCCGGAATCCAGTAACACACGCAGAATTGGTTTCTGGATTCCGGGTTCGCGCCTTCGGCGCGCTCCGGAATGACGCGCTGAAGGAGCTTTTCAGCACACTGTTAGAGTCGAAGCGGCTGCAATAGAGTTCGGGGCTAGGCGTGCCTTTGCACACGGGAACCAAGCCGCGTGACAGACGTTGTCGCGCGGCCAGTCAGGTTGCGCTTGCTCGCGCCGATCCCACCTTGTTTTTCACCAGTCAACATGTCGGAGCCGATCAACCATGACGCCGATGAAATCACTTTTGCTGGTTACGAGCGCGCTGCTCGCCACGACAATGCTTCAGAGCCCTGCGCGGTCGGCGCCAACCAGCGCCCTCACGGTGGCGCAGAACGCACCGTTCATCCACCCTCCCGGCGAAAATGCCGAACAAAAGAACAAGAAAGAACGACCGCGGCACGAGCGTGGCCCTGCCGCACAGAAGCCCGCCACCGAATCGCCCTCTCACCGCAAGCCGGCACAGGCCGAGCACGCGAATCCACCGGCCAGTCGGCAGCGTCCGCATCCCGCGCAAGCCGCGCCGACGCCGCGTAACGCTCCGGCGGCCAAGCACGCAGAGCCCGCGCCGAAGCGGGAGCAGAAGCCGGAGCCGAAGTCGACGGAACGTCCGGCGGCTACGCCACAGATCGCGCCCTCGAACCAAGCCGGCCCGGAGCGGCATGAGCGTCGCCGCGGCGAGAACCGCCGTGAGGAGCGCGAGCGGCGGCGTTCAACCGAGCCGAATCGCGGTCCTCGCGAAGCGGCGCCGGCGCCGCAGACCAAGCCCGCCGCGCCGCAACCGGCGCAGAACAACGCTGCGCCACAACGGCCACAGCAACCGGCGGAAAACAAGCCACAGCCGCAGCAACCGAAGCAGCCCGCGCAGAACAACGCTGCGCCGCAAGCTCCGGCCAATTCAGTGCGCATCATCCCCCCGTCAGCGGCGCCGCAGCAGCCGGTCAAGCCGCAGGATGCGCGTGAATTCATCCAACAGCGCAACGGCAGGCCGGAGCGTACCATTCAAGACGTGCGCAGGGAACGGCGCACCACGCGCGAGGACGGGCGCGTCTTCATCCATGAAGGCGACCGCACCATCGTGCGCGAGAACAACCGCACCTTCATTCGTCACAACGAAGACCAGCGTTTCGCCATCGGCGCGCGCGACGTGCGTACCAATCGCCGGGGTGACGAGGTTCAGACCGTGATCGTGCGGCCGAACGGGATTCGTATCATCAACGTCACCCGCGACGGCCGCCTTGTCCGCCGCGTCCGCCGCGACCGGAACGGACGCGAGATCGTGATCATCGACAACCGCCATTTTGGTCCGCGCGAGGACATCTTCGTCGACCTGCCGCCGCCGCGCATTCGCATTCCGCGCGACCGCTATATCGTAGAGGTCGATCGGGCGAGCCCGGCGATCATCTATGACACGCTGGTTGCGCCGCCTGTGGTGCCGATCGAGCAGGACTACACGCTCGCCCAGGTGCGCTACAGCGAATCGTTGCGCGAGCGGATGCCGAGGCTCGATCTCGATATCCATTTCGACACCGGCTCATGGCAGATCACCCCCGATCAGATGGACAAATTGGCCGCGGTCGCGCAGGCGCTGAATCGGGCGATCGATAACAATCCGCGCGAGGTCTACCTGATCGAAGGTCACACTGACGCGGTGGGATCGCAAGAGGATAACCTCTCGCTCTCCGACCGGCGCGCGGAGGCGGTTGCGGTCGCGTTGACCGAGCAATTCCATGTGCCGCCGGAAAACCTGGTGACACAAGGTTACGGCGAGCAAGGCCTTAAGGTGCAGACGCAAGGCGCCTCGCGGGCCAACCGGCGGGTTGCGATCCTGCGCATCACGCCGCTGATCGACCGGAGCGCCCGGCGCTGATCGCGCCTGGCAGTCATTCCGGGACGCCGCGCAGCGGCGGACCCGGAATCCAGCGGCAAACCGAAAGTATATTCTGATTCCGGGCTCCGGCCGGAGTTTACCATCGGGCCGGCCTTTGGCCGGACCCGTTGGGCCGGTCCCGGAACGACCGGCTGGTGAACGACCCCGGCACTCTATGCATGCATGAGGGTGGTGTTCGCGCACGCCAATCTATAGCGTGCGCGCGCTCCATGACCACTTCGACGACTTCCCGCGAAAAACTCGGCCTCGTTCTCGGCCTCATTGGTGTCATCCTGTTCGGCGGCACATTGCCGATGACACGGTTGGCGGTGACCGCGCTCGATCCGCTGTTCTTGACCGCAAGTCGCGCGACCGTCGCCGGCTGCGCCGGGCTCGTGCTGTTGGTTGCCTTGCGCCGCCCGTGGCCGAGCCGTGCGCAATGGCGCATCCTCGCGCTCGCAGGCGCCTGCACCATTGTCGGCTTTCCGGTGCTGATGGCACTGGCCATGGCCAACGTGCCGGCGGCACACGGCGGCGTCGTACTCGGCATCATGCCGCTCGCCACTGTCGCCGCGGCAACGCTCGTCACTCAGGAACGGCCGAGCGCGGGCTTTTGGCTGGCGAGCGCCTTCGGCGCGGCCATCGTGATCGTGTTCATGCTGCGCCACGGCGATGCCGGCGGCGTTGGGCTCGGCGATCTCTTCCTGCTCGGCACGGTGATCGCCGGCGGTTTCGGCTATTCGCTGTCGGGACGGCTCAGCAAAGACATGCCCGGTTGGGAGGTGATCTCCTGGCAGGTGGCGCTGTATCTGCCCTTCGCCCTGGCAGCGATGCTGGCGCTCTGGCCCGGAGATCTGAGCACCGTGCCGCTCACCGCCTGGGGCGGGCTCGCTTACGTCAGCTTCATCAGTCAGTTCTTTGCATTCTTCGTCTTCAATGCAGGCATGGCGATGGGCGGCGTCGCCCGCGTCGGCCAATTGAGCCTGCTGCAACCCTTCGTGATTGTCGCACTGGCAGCGCCGGTCAACGGCGAGCCGATCGAAGCGTCGACGCTGGGCTACGCCGCGGCCGTCGTGGCGGCGGTGATTGTCGGGCAGCGGATGCGGGTCGGCAGGCGATAGCTCATCGAACCGAAATCGGCACAGAATCGTTAATCTGGACCGAGAATTAGGGCACGCGGAGAGCGCTTGAACCTGAAATCCGTCAACAAATGCCGAGCACTGCCCCGGCGCCTTGCGATCCATTTCGGGCACGCCTTGCTTCTGACCGACCTGGAGGGGCGCATCGGCCGGGATGACGAAGGTTTCTATGTCGGGCGCACGCGCTTCCTCTCGCGATGGCGCTTCACGATCAATGGTGCGGAGCCGCACTTCATTTCGGCCAACCCGATCGATCACCACGCGCTGATCTCTCACCAATTTGCGCAAACGCCAGCGGGCGCTGCCGCCGGGCCGGACCATGATGCGTCGGATGGCTCGGAGATCGTGACCAAAGCGATCAACATCACTTTCGTCTCTTTCGTCGGCGGCGGATTGCGCCAGGACGTCCATATCGGCAATCACGGCTTGGCGCCGGCGACGCTCGAGCTTGCATGGGAAATGGCGGCCGATTATGCCGGCCAGGACGAAGCGCAGAAAGGCAAACGCGAGCAAAACGCGTCGGTAGAACGACACTGGAAGTCAAACGAAGGATCGGGCGGCGAACTCGTTTTCCGCTACCGTCATCCGCAACTCGACCATGGCACCATAATCGCCTTTTCCGGCGCCGCGTTCGCCGAGCGAAACGGGACGGTCTGCTGTCGCCTGACGCTTGCCCCGCAAGAGACGCTGAGCCTCGCGATCGACATCACGCCAATCTTCTTGGGCGAACGGGTCGAGCCGCTCTTCTGCGGCGACGGCATGCTCCGTCCGAATGCCGGCTCGTCTTGGACAAGAGACGAATGGGCCGAAGGCTGCACTCAGTTCTCGGCGGGCAATGAAGTGGTGCAGAATGCCTGGGACCGGGCGGCCTCGGACCTCGCTTCGCTGCAACTGCATGAAGGCGATGGCGACGAGCGCTTCACGCCGGCGGCGGGCATCCCCAAATATGTCGGCCTGTTCGGACGAGACGCACTGATGGCGTCGTGGCAATCGACACTGCTCAATGGCTCGACATTGCACGGTACGCTGCGTCAGGTCGCGCGCTGGAATGCGCGGGACTACGATGATCGTTACGATGCGGAGCCTGGCAAGGTGCTGCATCAACGCCAATTCGACCCGCTCGCCCTGCTCGGCAAGACACCCTTTGCTCATTACTACGGCGACTATTCCGCTCCCGCGCTTTTTCTTATCGGCGTTGCGACCGATCTCGCCGTCACCGGCAACGCCGATCTGTTCTTGTCGCTCCGCGATGACGTGCTGCGCACGCTCGAATGGATGGACCGCGACGGCGATCGCGACGGCGACGGATTTTACGAATACTCGAGCCGGGCCGAGAAGGGACTGAAAAATCAGGGCTGGAAGGACTCGAGCGAGGCCATCCTTTATCCGCACGGCGGCATGGTGGCCGACCCCATTGCGGTGTGTGAGGTGCAAGCTCTTTACTACGCCGCCAAGCAGGCGATCGCGCTCGGCTTCGGGTGGATCGGCGAGAACGAGCGGGCCGCCGATCTGCTGTCGCAAGCCGAAATGCTGAAGCGGCGCTTCAATGAGCATTTCTGGATGCCGGAAGAGCGGTTCTTCGCGTTGGCGCTTGATTCCGAAAAACAGCCGGTCCGCACCATTGCCTCCAACGCCGGCGCCTGTCTTGCTTACGGCATCATCGACCTCGACAAGGCAGCCGCTGTGTCCGAGCGGCTTATGGCGTCCGATCTGTTCAGCGGTTGGGGCATTCGTTCACTGTCGAGCGGGCATCCGGCCTATAATCCTTTCGCCTACCACCTCGGCTCGGTTTGGCCCTCGCCGAACGCGGTGATCGGATTTGGTCTGAAACGTTACGGCTTCGATGCGGCATTGCATGGGCTCGCCAAGGGAATCTTCGACGCCACACGGATTTTCGAGTTGGACCGCCTGCCGGAGGTGTTTGGCGGCGCGCCCCGCGACCGCCGCCATCCGCACCCGGGTCTTTATCCCGGCGCCTGCGCGCCGCAGGCTTGGTCGGCAAGCGCCGTTATCCTTTTCGTTCACGCGATGCTCGGCATCGTCCCCCTGGCGCCGCTCAATACCCTGGTGGTTGATCCAGATCTTCCCGACTGGCTCCCCGAGGTGACGCTCGCCGGTCTTCGTGTCGGCGACGCGCGTGTCGCGCTACGGTTTTGGCGCGATGGACAAGGCGGCACCCGTCACGAGGTCACCGAAGCGACAAAGGGTCTTCGCGTGCATGCACTGCCGCCCTCCCAGAACGGCGAACCGAGTGACAGGCTGGCCGCAGCCGTCAGGATGGCGATAGGGTGAGTGCGACTTCGGCCCCAAAGAGCGTCAAGATCCTTTGACCTTTTCGGCAACCCTCGAAAGCTTGCGGCGGCGGCGCACGCCGATCTCGCATGAGCAACCGGGAAGGCGGATGATGAGTCGCGACAGGCAATGGGATTTCTGGATCGATCGCGGCGGCACGTTCACCGACGTGGTCGGGCGTCGGCCGGACGGAGAGCTTGTTGCCCATAAGCTCCTATCCGAAAATCCGGAAGCCTATGCCGACGCCGCCGTGCAGGGCATCCGTGACCTACTGGGGCTCGAGAGCGGCGAGCCGATCCCGGCGCACCAGATCGGCGCGGTGAAAATGGGCACGACCGTCGCCACCAATGCGCTGCTCGAGCGCAAGGGCGACCGCACGCTGCTGCTCATCACCCGCGGTTTCCGCGACGCGCTGAAGATCGGTTATCAGGCACGGCCGAAGATCTTCGCGCGCGAGATCGTCAAGCCGGACATGCTTTAT
The DNA here is from genome assembly GCA_035765795.1 of Pseudolabrys sp. Classification (GTDB taxonomy): domain Bacteria; phylum Pseudomonadota; class Alphaproteobacteria; order Rhizobiales; family Xanthobacteraceae; genus Pseudolabrys. Next base: position 14,380 of record DASTWX010000060.1, read on the forward strand.
GAGCGCGTGGCCGAAGTGGACGAGCGCGTGCGCGCCGACGGCACCGTGGAGCGCGCGCCCGATCTCGCTGCCGTGCGGCGCGATCTCGAGGCCGCACGCGCGGACGGCATCGATGCGGTGGCGATCGTGTTCATGCACGCTTACCGCTATCCGGAGCATGAGAAGCAAATCGCAATGCTCGCGCGCGAGATGGGTTTCGGCCAAGTGTCGGTGAGCCACGAAGTCTCGCCGCTGATCAAATTGGTCGGGCGCGGCGATACGACGGTGGTGGACGCGTATCTGTCGCCCATCTTGCGGCGCTATGTGGCGCGGGTGGCGGGGGAGATGCACGGCGGCGCGGCTCTAATATGCCCTCCCCCTCACTTTTCTTCACCTCGCCCGCTTGCGGGGGAGGTCGGCGAGCAAAGCGAGCCGGGAGGGGGCTCTTTCGGTAACCCTGCGCAGGTCTCCTCCCCCTCCCTAGCCCTCCCCCGCAAGCGGGGGAGGGAAAAGAAAGAGCAAGGAGGAGGAGAACAGGTGAGTGGAAGTGGCAACGCCGAAAACCACATTCGCCTCATGTTCATGATGTCGTCGGGCGGACTGACCGCGGCAGAGCTATTCCAAGGCAAGGATGCGATCCTGTCGGGTCCGGCGGGCGGCGTGGTCGGCATGGCGCAGACCGGGCGCGAGGCGGGGTTCGACCGCTTGATCGGCTTCGACATGGGCGGCACCTCGACCGACGTGTCGCACTACGACGGCGAGTACGAGCGCGCCTTTGAGACGGAGGTCGCCGGCGTGCGCATGCGCGCGCCGATGATGCTTATTCATACGGTGGCCGCCGGCGGCGGTTCGGTCCTGCACTTCGACGGCGCGCGCTTCCGCGTCGGCCCGGACTCGGCCGGCGCCAATCCGGGACCGAGGTGCTATCGGCGCGGCGGTCCGCTTGCCGTCACCGACGCCAACGTGATGCTCGGCAAGCTGCTGCCCGGTTTCTTTCCGCACATCTTCGGTCCGCACCAGGATCAGCCGCTCGACGCGGAAGCGGTCAAGGCAGCCTTCGCCGACATCGCGCGCGAGGTCGGCGGAAAGTCGCCGGAGGAAATTGCCGACGGCTTCATCAAGATCGCAGTCGAGAATATGGCGAATGCGATCAAGAAGATTTCCGTGCAACGCGGCTACGACGTGACGCGCTATGCGCTCAATTGTTTCGGCGGCGCCGGCGGGCAGCACGCCTGTCTCGTTGCCGACGCGCTCGGCATGACGCGCGTGCTGATCCATCCGTTCTCGTCGTTGCTCTCGGCCTACGGCATGGGGCTCGCCGACATCCGCGCCACGCGCGAGCAGGCGATCGAGGAGCCGTTCGGCACGAA
>DASTWX010000061.1:0-6105 GCA_035765795.1 Pseudolabrys sp.
GGGCATCGCTACCGACGGATTGAACCGATTGTTCTCCAATCGATCCGACGCGCTGCGGCTGGTGCGGGATATCGGGTTAGGAATGGTCGAACGCATGCCGTCGCTGAAGAACGTGTTCATCCGCGAGGCGGCGGGCTTCACAGGCGACGTGCCGAAGCTGTTGAGGGGCGAGGCGTTATGAGCCCTCATGGTGAGGAGCCGCGCGGAACGCGCGGCGTCTCGAACCATGAGGGCGCCTCATCCTTCGAGACGCATCGCGGAGTTTATCATCGGGCCGCGCTATGCGCGGACCCGTTGGCGATCCTCCGCAGGATGAGGCGATTCACGACAGCGGAATGCTGCCGACGTGATCCTGGAATGCCTTGCGGGCCGAGATGGCTGCATACCAGCGCTCCAAATTCGTCAGTGCCGGACGATCGGGCACCAGTTGGCGAAAGCGGTAGACCATGATGCCGACGGGAATATCGCCATAGGAGAAGGCATCGCCGGCCACGAATTGCGTTTTCGCCAACTGCGCGTCGAGAATCTGCGCCGCGGCTGTCGTTTTGTCCTGTGAAGCCTTGATCGCCGCCATGTCGCGCTTTTCCGGCGGCGTGCGAATGAGGCCCCAGAAGGCCGGTGTGATGGCAGGCCCTAGCACGGAAAGCTGCCAATCCATCCACTGGCTGGCGAGCGCGCGCTGTTTGGCGTCTTTCGGCTCCAGCACGCCGGCTTTGTCATATTTGCCGGCGAGATAGCGAACGATCGAATTCGATTCCCAGAGCAGGAAGCCGTCGTCTTCCTCCAACGTCGGCACCAAGCCGTTCGGGTTCATCGCCAGGTATTTCGGCTCCTTGTTCATGCCGAACTTGCCGCCGATGTCGATGCGCTCATGCTCGAGCCCGAGCTCTCCCACGGCCCACATCGCCTTCTGCACATTGGACGAAGTGTTACGCCCCCAGATTTTGATCATGAATGATTCCTCAATATGGCTGCACTTACTTTTATCGTCATCCTGAAGGCGCGAGCGCGCTCCTTCGCGCGCGAGCCTCGAAAGATGAATGGCCTCGGCCGTCGCCCACCAATCTCGGTTTTACCCGAGATTGGATTTTAAATGCGCAAGTCGAGTACACCCGACTTGCGATGGCTCGGCCTTCGGCCGAGCGCCTCAGGGTGACGGGCCGAACATCACTCCAGCTTGCGCGCTTCCTCCGGCAGCATGATGGGAATGCCGTCGCGAATGGGATAAGCGAGCTTGGCCTTGCGCGAGATCAGCTCCTGGTGCTCGACATCGTATTCGAGCGGCCCCTTGGTCAAGGGACAGACGAGGATTTCCAGTAGTTTTGGGTCGGCGCGGTCGGCGGGACGTTCAGTGGGGGGCGTATCGGGCATCGGAGTCTCCGGGGCATTTGGCGAGTTTGTAGCACAATCACTGCAATTGCGGCTCGCCCTCGCTGTCCTTCTTGGCGAGTTCGATCTCGGTGATGGCGACCAGGATTTCGGCGCGCGTCTTGAGGTCCGACGCTTCCAGCAGCGCCTGCTTCTCAGCCGGCCCATACGGCGACATCATCGCGAGCGCGTTAACCAGCGCCTCGTTGGGCGCCTTCTCGATGCCTTCCCAATCGGCGTTGAGGTTATTCGCATCGAGAAAGTCGCGCAGCGCAATAAGCAATGCGGGGCGATCCACCTCGTTCTCGCCCTTGCGCGCGATGAAATCGTCTGCAAACGGTGCAAAGGTGACGCGACATTGGCGATAGGCCGTGCCGACGGTCAACTCCTGCTCGATCCTGAAGCGGGCAATGCCCGTGAGTTCAATCAAGTAGCGGCCGTCGCCGCTTTCCGCCAACTCGGTGATACGGCCGACACAGCCGATGTTGAAAAGCGGGGGCGCCTCGGTTTTGTCGCCGTGCGTGGTGTCGGGTTGAATCATCCCAATGAGCCGGTGACCGTCGCGCAAGGCGTCGTCGATCATGGCGAGATAGCGCGGCTCGAAGATATTGAGCGGCATCTGCCCGCGCGGAAGCAGCAAGGCCCCGGGGAGCGGAAACACCGGGATCACTTCCGGCAGATCGATCGGCCCGCGATAGTGAGCGTTCATCGGCATGTATGGACCTCCCTCGGCCTCATTCTGAGGAGGCCGCGAAAGCGGCCGTCTCGAAGGATGAGGCCGCCCCCATCCTTCGAGACGCCGCCTACGGCGGCTCCTCAGGATGAGGACGGAGTACCTCAGCGAAAGCGCTTCGCCATCAGAATCACGAAAACAAAATAGACGATAGCCGCTTTCGGCCTTCCACCGTCGCCTCGTCGGTCGGGCCCCAGGCGTCGAAGAACTGAACGAGCTGTTTGCGGGCGCCGTCGTCGTTCCACTGGCGGTCGCGTTTCACGATGGCGAGCAATTGCTCCGTCGCCTCGATGCGCTTGCCCTTGGCGTTGAGCGCGGTGGCGAGATCGAAACGGGCTTGATGATCGGCCGGATTGGCTTGCACCTTTTGCTCCAGCTCCGCGAGCGGACCGACAGACTGTGCCTGCTCGGCTATTTCGAGGGCGGCCCGGGCGGCGGTAACCGGCGCCTCGTTGCGCTTGGCTTCCGGCACCAGAGCGAGCGTCTGCTTTGCCTGCTCGAGCGCGCCGCTTTCCACGTAGCAGCGCGCGAGTCCGGAGAGGGCGTGTACGTTTCCGGAATCGCCGGCAAGAATCTGCGCGTAGATTTCGGCCGCTTCGGTCACGTTGCCCTCGACCAGCGCGGCGTCGGCGGCTTCCAACAGATTCTTTTCTTCCGAGCCGAGCTTGCCTTTGGTCAGCCGCTCGAGGAAGCCGACGACCTCGGTCTCGGGCAGCGCGCCCATGAAGCCATCGACCGGCTGCCCATTCGAAAAGGCGATGACCGCGGGAATCGATTGAATGCCGAGCTGCCCCGGAATGGCCGGGTGCTCGTCGATATTCATTTTGGCGAGCTTGACTTTGCCCTTGGCCGATCGGACCGCCTTCTCGAGCACCGGGGTAAGTTGCTTACAGGGGCCGCACCACGGCGCCCAGAAATCCACCAGCACCGGCTGACGCCGCGATTCCTCGATGACATCCTTCACGAAAGCCTGTGTCGTGGTGTCCTTCACCACGTCGCCGGCTGTTCCCGTCATTGCCCCGGTGTCTTGCAACATAGTTCCTCTTCTTCGGGTTCCGTCCGAGATTAAATGGGCATCCGGGCGACGAATGCAATCGTATCAACCGGCTTCGGGCAAGGGGCCGGAGACCCGCTCAACGCGCGGCGGATGACCGGTCGCTGCCAGGAATTTGATCAAGTCGTCCCGGGCGATTGACGTGGTCATGGTATTGGTGAGCGGATGATAGTTGAGCGTCTCGTGCTCCATCATGGCCGCATCCAGTACCACGCTGATCCGGCCCTCATGATCATTGATCGCGGCGAAGGGGGTCACCGAGCCGGGCTCGACTCCCAGGACCTCGCGCATCAGCTCGGCGGAGCCGAAGGAAAAGCGGCCGGCGGCGCCGAGCCGCCGGTGCAGACCCTTGAGGTCGATCACAGCGTCCTCCGGGGCTACCACAAGATAAAGCGCGTGTTTTTTATCACGCAAGAACAGGTTTTTTGTATGCCCGCCGGGAATCTGACCACGCAGCGCACGGCTTTGGTACACCGTGAACAAGGGTGGATGGCGCACGGTGGTGTGCGGGATCCCGAGCTCGTCGAGATAAGCAAAGAGTTGACCGGGCGATTTTGGGGGATTGGGCATTGGCAAGAAACATTCTATGGAGATGCGGGGTTATTATCATCCCAATCCGAAGAGGCTTACCATGCTGAGAATTATGCCGGCCGCCGCGCTGGTTCTTGCGGCCTCGTCCTTTGCGGCCGCGCCCGGGCCGGCGCACGCCGCCGAAGGGCCGTGGTGCGCCGTGACGGAGATCGGGCCGACCGACATCGCACGAAATTGCGGATTCTTCTCGTTCCAGCGCTGCGTTGCAGAAGTGATCAGCGGCAATCGCGGCTTCTGCGAACCCAATCCCGATTTCCACGGACCCCTGCCGCAGCCCGAGCATTGGCGCCGCCACTCCTGGCGCGGGCCGCGCTGATCGATTCTGTTGCCAGGGAGCGGGCTTATGGCTATAGGAACGGCTGTGGCCGGGCCGGACTATCGCCGGCTGACACTATGTAGCCGCCTGGACGACTATGTAGGCCACCGGATGCGGGTGTAGCTCAGGGGTAGAGCACGACCTTGCCAAGGTCGGGGTCGAGGGTTCGAATCCCTTCGCCCGCTCCAGTCTTCCCACATAGGCGCTTCGGCAAGCCAGCTTCTGTACCTCTCACCGCTGGTCTTGTCTGGCGTCTAATTCCGCGCCTTGGACTCGTGCTCGTTCGGAATGCGCGAGGCGTGAGTTCGCAGCGCACGGATGCGGTCGGCGAGATTGCCGTCGCGACCCGGCGCATCGGCCATTTCAACCTCCGCAGTTGTCGCCGCGTCGTTGATGTGGTCGCGCGCTCTCTCGGCCGCGAGGATGGTGTCGATCGGCGAATTCGGTCCCTCCAATGCCGAAGCGAGGCGAGCCACTTCGGCGGCGACATCGCTAATGCGCTCGCGCAAGAGCGAGTTCTCGGTCCGCTCCGCCGCCCAGGCCTCGTCCGTCTCCCGTTTGAGCGTCGCGAGATTGCGCGAGAGCCGATCGCGTTCTTCTTTAGTGCGCTCCAACTCCGCTTGCAGCTCGGTTTTCTCCTCTCTGAGCTTGGCAGTGGCGGCATTGGCACGGCTGTCGAGTTCGGCGATGGCCGCGCGCAGGTCGTTCTCGACCTTGCGCGCGTTTTCGACATCCGCCATCGTGTGCTTGAGTTCTACCTCGGTCTGCGTCAGCAAGCGTGACTGCTCCATCAGCCGCGCCTCCAAATCATGTGCGCGGCGGCCGAGAATCTGCGCTTCCGCGCTCTGGGTGCCGAGTTGCTGCTCCAGCCCGCCAACACGGCGGCCGAGGTCTTGCACTTTGCCGCGCTCCTCGTCGAGTTCGCGGAGTGTCTCGCGCAATCGAACACGCTCAGCCTCGCGGCGATCCTCCGCCGCTTTAACTTTGTAGGCCGTGGCAGCGAGTTGTCCCTTCAGGGACTCGATGCGTTCGTTCAGGGACCGGATCTCGCCCTGTTGCGACTCGATATAAGCGGATTTTTCGCCGAGTTCGCCCATCGCCTTGGCGAGTTCCGCTTGCTTGCCGGAAAGCGCGCGTTCGGCTTCTTCGATGGCCGCTGTTTTCAGCGCCATCTCCTCCCCGGTCGCATGCAATTGGTCGCGCAGCGCTTTATCGCGGGCTTCCAGCGCGAAAATAGCGGCGGTCTTCTCGCCGATCTCGATTTTCAAGCGGTTAATGGCATCGCTCTTCTTGCCGAGTTCGGCAAGGTGGCCGCTGTTCTGGGTCTGGAGCTGCTCAATGCTCATCTCCAGCCGCCGTATCGACATGGCGAATTCGGCGCGAAGCTGATCCTTGTCGGCTTGGATCTCGGCCATCGACAGCGGTGTTGCCGCTTCGAGGCGGCGCATGGTCAGGCGCACCGCCCGGCCATGGACGAGCGGGATGATCACCAGCCCGGCGAGGGCGGCGACCAGAAACCCGATCCCGAAATACATGATCGGTTCAATCATGAAATGCCCGCTCCAACTCACCCACGCCCGCCGCCGCCGATCCACCAAAAAGCCAAGGCACCCGGGCGCGATACTTGCCAGTACAATCGTTATTAACCAAACCCCGGTCCGCAATCGCGAACCGGACGAGATTAGCACGAAGTCAGCGGAGAGGGTGCGTCAGAACGGGTTCCATGTCGCCCGCGGCGTGAATTTGAGATAGCCCACGTTGGCGCCAAGCCGAAAGCCCACACCGGAGCGGATCGGCACCACCACAATGTTGTTGGAGATGAGCGCGGTCATGCCGAACCCGCCGATAAAATAGGCCGAGCCATCGATGCCGCCGAAGCGCTGATAGATCGCATTGGTCGAGGGCAGATTGTACACCAGCATCATGGTGCGGGCGCCTTCGCCTCCGGCATCGAAGCCAATCGACGGGCCCTCCCAGAATACACGCAAGTCGCCGGCATTGCGCGTATAGAGCTTACCGTCGCCGTAGCGCAGGCCGAATACG
>DASTWX010000062.1:0-2072 GCA_035765795.1 Pseudolabrys sp.
CGCACATCGGGAATTCCCAGAACTCCGGCGTCGATTCGATCAGCGCCTTGGCGTCGACAAAGGGAATGCGGAAACGCTGCACATGCGGCATCAGGTCTTCGAACTTGCCGGGGCGCGACCAGTCCTCTTTGCGCGGCGGCGAGCCGCCCTCGCCGACCTTCACCAGTACCGCCCAATTGGTGAGCGGACGGTCCGCGCGCGCACCTTCGCCGATCGGATAGATGACCAGCTTGCCGGCCATACCGCCGGCGATCACCATCGAACGGCCGGTGAGGAATTGCGGCCAGTCCATCGCGCCGCGCCACAGCATCGAGCCGTTCCAGCGCGCCGGGCCTTCGTTGGGATAGAGCGATTCGCGCACGATCGAATGGATGCCGTCGGCGCCGACGAGGATATCGCCGCGCGCGGTCATGCGATGCGAGCCGTCGCGGCCGAAGAAGTAGCCGTTCACGCCGGCCTCGTCCTGCGTGAACGCGCCGAGCCGATGGCCGGTGTGGATGCGGGACTCGCCGAGGCGAGCGCGCACGGCTTGGTAGATCACTGATTGCAGCCGTCCGCGATGGATCGAAAATTGCGGATATTCAAAGCCGGCGTCGGTGCCGCGCGGCTCGCGCCAGATCTCCTGGCCATCCCGGTTCATATAGAACAATTCGTGAGTGCGGATGCCGACCTGATCGAGGCGGCTTAGCAGGCCCAGGTCCGCCAACTCCTTGATCGCGTGCGGCAGGGTGTTGATGCCGACACCCAACTCACGAATTCCCTCCGATTGCTCGAATATTTCGCAATCGAGACCGCGCGCATGCAGCATCAAGGCGGTGGTCAGCCCGCCGATGCCCCCTCCGATGATAATCGCCTTCATCGCCCAACGCCTTACGCCACCGAGACCGCATAATAATGTCGCCTCGGCGCAAGCTGGGCAACCGGTCTTTCGCGACATGGTCACCACGATCCCAGTTGACTTCGGGCGGATTTAGCCGGTCAAATCCGGCACGAGTGGACTGAAAACTTGCTGGTCATTCCGGGACGGCGCGTTAGCGCCGGACCCGGAATCCAGAAACACAGCAAAACCTCTGGATTCCGGGCACCGACCTTCGGTCGGTCCCGGAATGACAGCGGAGGTCGTTTCGGGGAGGATAGTCATGTCGTTGCTTATACGTGGCCTTGCGGCGGCCGCGGCCTTGGTGGTCACCGTCAGCGCCGCGTCGGCGCAAGACAAGGTTCGCATCGGACTCATCTATACGCTGTCGGGCCCCGCTTCTGTGCTCGGCCAACAGTCGAAGAACGGCTTCGAGCTCGCGCTCAAGCATCTCGGCGGAAAGATGGGCGGCAAGGAGGTGCAGCTCGTCGTTGCCGACGACGAGCTCCAGCCGCCGGTCGCCATCCAGAAGGTCCGCCGCATGATCGACCAGGACCATGTCGATTTCGTCGTCGGCCCGATCTTCTCGAACGTGCTCGCGGCGATTCACAAGCCGGTCATGGACGCCGGCAAGATCCTGATCAGCACCAATGCCGGCACGTCGACCTTTGCCGGCAAAGGCTGCAATCCGAATTTCTTCGTGACGTCGTACGAGAACGATCAGATCTTCGAGACGCTTGGAAAGATCGCCAACAATCGCAACTACAAGCGCGTCTACGCGATGGTGCCGAACTATCAGGCCGGCAAAGACGCGCTTGCCGGCTTCAAGCGTGTCTATAAGGGCCAGATCGTCGGCGAAGCCTTGGTCCCACTCAAGAGCGTCGATCTCCAAGTGTATTTGTCGAAGCTCGCCTCGCTCAAGCCCGACGCCTTGTTCACCTTCATGCCGGGCGGGTTGGGCATCACGCTGATCAAGCAGTTCAATCAGGCCGGCTTGAAAGGCAAGGTCCCGATCATCTCGGCGTTCACCGCCGACGAGGCGACGCTGCCGGTGCTCGGCGCCGCCGCCGAAGGCATTTTCGGTGCGCTCACATGGGCGCCGGACATGGACAACCCGCAGAACAAGAAATTCGTCTCAGGCTATGAAGCCGCATACCACGCGATTCCCGCTTCCTATGCGATGCAAGCTTATGATGCCGCCAATCTGATCGACAGC
>DASTWX010000063.1:0-12261 GCA_035765795.1 Pseudolabrys sp.
ATGCGCACGATTTCCTACGGCAAGGAGCGGCCGGTCGCCGTCTGCGACGACATTTCCTGCTGGTCGCAGAATCGCCGCGCGGTGACTGTGCTCGATGCGAGTTCGTAATTTTCGTCATTCCGGGGCGCGGCCTTTAGGCCGCGAGCCCGGAATCGAGAAATATGCACTTCGTTCGCATCTGGATTCCGGGCCCGGCGCTAGCGCGCCGTCCCGGAATGACCGTTTGCTCCCGCCAGTCACAATTTCGACGCAGCGGCTCGTATGGTAGCGAGGATCCAAACCGGCAGCCGGCTCCTCTGACATGACGTTGTTCCGTTATCGCATGCCCATGGCGGTGCTCGCGGCGCTGCCCCTCGTGTTGCTTGCCGGCACGGCGCTGGCGCAGCAGGGCGATGGATTCCTCGACAACCTGTTCAGCCGCGGCGGCGATCAGCAGCAGTCGGCGCCTGCCCCGACGCAAGGCGCGGTCGACGCCGGCATGAACGCGCGCATGGATCGGATCGAAAACGCGCTACGGCAACTCACCGGCACGGTTGAAGAGTTGCAGCACCAGAATCAAATGTTGCAGATGCAGTTGCAGCAGATGGGCGGCGCTGCGGCGCAGCCGCAGCAAGGGCCGGGGCGCACGCCGATGAATGGCGTCATGCCCGGCCAACGTTCCGAAGCATTCACGCCAGGCCGGCAGCCGAATGCAACCGTTGCAGTGCCGGACGTCGCGCAGACCGCTGCGCCCACCCACGGGGATGCTTTCAATCCGGCGCTGCACCCGAATGCGCCCGGCGTGCCACGTGCGCTCAACCGCGAAGTGCCCGGTGCCGCGAGTATGGATGCACCGATTGGCGCACCGGGCGGCCGTGCGGCCGGTGCGCCGCTCGACCTAACCTCGCTGGCTCCGAACGGCGCTCCACTGCCCGGCCCAGGCGCCCTGCGTGCAGCGCCGGGACAACTTCCGCCGCCTCCGCCGCGAAATCCGAGCGCGACCGGCGTCAAGCTCGCCACCTTGCCGCCCTCGGCGTCGCCCAAGGACGAGTATCAGCTCGCTTATGGCTACGTGCTGCACAAGGATTATGGCCTCGCCACGCAGGCGTTTCATGATTTCCTGCGCAAGTACCCGAACGACGAATTGGCGCCCGGTGCGCAATACTGGCTGGGCGAAAGCCTTTATCAGCAGCAGCGCTACGAAGATGCGGCGCGCGCCTTCCTAACCGTGTCGACGAAGTACACGCATTATTCCAAAGCGCCGGAATCGCTGCTGCGGCTGGGTCAGTCGCTCGCCGGCATGCACCAGAAGGATGCCGCCTGCGCGACCCTCGGTGCGGTGAAGAACAAGTATCCGCATGCGTCGACGAGCGTGAAGCGCGCGGTCGCGCAGGAACAGAAGCGTGCACACTGCTGAGGCGAAACCTGTCTCGGTCGCTGAAGCCAAATCGCTTTTCAATCACCTCGCTTCGCTGCCGGCGCTCGTGCTCGCCGTTTCCGGCGGGCCCGACTCGACCGCATTGATGCTGCTCGCAGCGCGCTGGGCGCAAAGCGGCAAACGCAAACCCAAGCTCGTCGCTGTCACAATCGACCATGGCTTGCGGCCCGAATCGAAACGCGAAGCGCTCGCCGTGAAACGGCTGGCGCGCGCATTGGGCATCGAGCACCGCATCTTGCGCTGGATCGGCAAGAAGCCGGCGACGGGCTTGCAGGAGGCGGCGCGGCTTGCGCGCTATCGCTTGCTCGCCGACGCCGCGCGTAAGGTGGGCACTGGCGCGATCCTCACCGCCCACACCTTGGATGACCAGGCGGAGACGGTGCTGATGCGACTGGCGCGCGGCAGCGGCATTACCGGGTTGGGGGCGATGCGGCGCACTGCGCCTCTCGCCATGCACGGCCGGACTCCCTCCCCCCTTGAGGGGGAGGGTTGGGGGGTTCTTCAGCTGTCCCGTTTACCCCCCTCCCGCCGCGCTTCGCGCGTCGACCTCCCCCTCAAGGGGGGAGGTGACAAAGAGAGGCCGGAGGTTTGCCTCATCCGCCCATTGCTTGACATCCCCAAATCGCGGTTGCTGGCGACGCTCACGGCGGCCAAGATTCCTTTCGTCGAGGATCCTTCCAACAATGATCCGCGCTTCACCCGCGTGCGCGTCCGCAAGCTGATGCCGGCGCTTGCGCAGGAAGGGCTTACCGCGGAACGATTCAGGCTGCTCGGAAAGCGGCTCAGGCGGGCCGATCAGGCGCTCGACGCCATGGCTGATGCTGCCCTCACGCGCTTGGTGCGGCCGCAAGGCCGTGCGCGGGTCATGAGTGCCGTTGAATTCGCCGGCCTGTCCAAGGAAATCCGGCTGCGGCTTCTCGGCCGGGCGCTTGACTCGGTGGCGGACGGCCCGGTCGCACTCGGCAAGCTGGAGTCTCTCCAAGAAGCGCTCGACGCGGCGCTCGCCGCGAAAAACCCGCGATTTCGGCGCAGCCTGGCGGGTGGGATGGTGACGCTCTGCCGGGGGGAGATCGTGGTTGAGCCGGCGCCGCCCCGCCGGCATCCCAAAAAGCCTTAACCACCGGCCGGCAGCGGAAGGACGGCGGTGGAAAAATGGGCTACAATAGACAAATGGCGGGCCTTTCCATGCCGCTCCGCGCTGCCTACATTGTCCTTCAACGTGAACGTAAATTGCCCCCGATTCCGGGCATTATACTGGGAAAGGCCGCGGATTCCGGACGCGGTGGGGCTAGGAACGCCTGATGAACGCAAATCTGCGCAATTTCGCTCTCTGGGTGATTATCGTTCTCCTGCTGCTGGCGCTGTTCACGCTCTTCCAGAACCCGGGGCAGCACTCCAATTCGGAAACCATCTCCTTTTCGCAACTCCTGAACGAAGTGGATCAGGGGCGGGTGCGGGATGTGGTCATCCAAGGGCCGAATATTCACGGCACTCTGACTAACGGCTCCAGCTTCCAAACCTACGCACCAAGCGATCCGGGGCTGGTGCAGAAGCTCTATTCCAAGGGCGTATCGATCACCGCACGGCCGCCGTCCGATAATGTGCCGTGGTTCGTGTCGCTGCTCGTTTCCTGGCTGCCCTTCATTGCGCTGATCGGCGTCTGGATATTCCTCTCCCGTCAGATGCAGGGGGCCGGCGGGAAGGCGCTCGGTTTCGGCAAGTCGCGCGCCAAGCTCTTGGCGGAGGCGCACGGCAGGGTGACGTTTGAGGACGTGGCCGGAGTCGACGAGGCCAAGATGGACCTGCAGGAAATTGTCGAATTCCTGCGTGACCCCGGCAAGTTCCAGCGTCTGGGCGGACGCATTCCGCGTGGCGTGTTGCTGGTCGGCCCCCCGGGGACCGGCAAGACGCTGATCGCGCGCGCCGTCGCCGGCGAAGCCAATGTGCCGTTCTTCACGATTTCCGGTTCAGATTTCGTTGAAATGTTCGTCGGCGTGGGCGCGAGCCGCGTGCGCGACATGTTCGAGCAGGCGAAGAAGAACGCGCCCTGCATCATCTTCATCGACGAAATCGACGCGGTCGGCCGTCATCGCGGCGCCGGTCTCGGCGGCGGCAACGACGAGCGCGAGCAGACGCTCAACCAGTTGTTGGTGGAGATGGACGGCTTCGAAGCCAATGAAGGCATCATCCTGATCGCCGCCACCAACCGGCCCGACGTGCTCGATCCGGCGCTCTTGCGTCCCGGGCGCTTCGACCGCCAGGTGGTGGTGCCGAACCCAGACGTGGTCGGCCGCGAGGCCATCCTGAAGGTGCACGTGCGCAAGGTGCCGCTGGCGCCCGACGTGAACCTGAAGACGATCGCGCGCGGCACGCCCGGCTTCTCTGGCGCCGACCTGATGAACCTGGTCAACGAGGCTGCGCTGATGGCGGCGCGCCGCAACAAGCGCATGGTCACCCAACTCGAGTTCGAGGACGCCAAAGACAAGGTGATGATGGGCGCGGAACGCAAGTCGCTGGTGATGACAGAGGAGGAGAAGCTCCTCACTGCTTACCACGAGGGCGGCCACGCCATTGTTGCGCTCAATGTGAAGGCCACCGATCCGGTGCACAAAGCGACTATCATCCCGCGCGGCCGCGCGTTGGGCATGGTTATGCAGTTGCCCGAACGCGACAAGCTGTCGATGTCGCTCGAGCAGATGACCTCGCGCCTCGCGATCATGATGGGCGGGCGCGTGGCCGAGGAGATGGTATTCGGCAAGGAGAAAGTGACCTCAGGCGCCGCCTCCGATATCGAGCAGGCCACCAAGCTCGCCCGTATGATGGTCACACGCTGGGGCCTTTCCGAGGAACTCGGCACGGTCGCCTATGGCGAGAACCAGGACGAGGTCTTCCTCGGCTATCAGGTCGCGCGTCAGCACAACATCTCGGAAGAGACGAGCCGCAAGATCGACGCCGAAGTGCGCCGCTACGTCGAGGCCGGCTACGCGGAAGCCACCCAAATTCTGACCGACAAGCGCGCCGACCTCGAAGCACTGGCCAAAGGCCTCATCGAATTCGAAACGCTGACCGGCGACGAGATCAAGGACTTGCTCCAGGGCAAGCGTCCGGTGCGCGAGTCAGTGATCGATCCGCCCGGCCCACGTTCGTCGGCAGTGCCGCCCTCGGGCAAGCCGCGCCCGCGTCCAGAGCCGCCCGCGGGCGAAGTGGCGCCGCAGCCGCAGGGATAAAAACACGGCGAATGGTGAGTGGCGAATAGCGAATAGGAAACAGTTGCTGCTCCTTCCCTATTCGCTATTCACCATTCGCTATTCGCAACGGTCGAATGCCTCTTTCCAACCGCGTTTCGCCGTTCGGCGAATTGTTTGCGAGCCCCGCCCGCGGGATGCTGATGGGCAATCGCGGCGGCAAATTTCACATAGACGACAAAAAGCTTGCGACGCGCCGCTGGGTATCGCGTCAGTGGATCTGCTGTGTGTTGGATTTCAAAGATCGACACCGCGACGTTTGGGGCCGCTACTACACGGAATTGTTTTTCCTCGACGAGGTGACCGCCTTCGCCGCCGGTCACCGCCCTTGCTTCGAGTGTCGCCGCAAGCACGCCGAAGAATTTGCGTGGCTCTTTTCCGGCAGCGGCAAACGAGCCATCGCGACAGCAATGGACAAGGTGCTGCATGCGGAGCGGCTTGCCGGGAAGGGCAAACGTACCCACTGCTGCGCAATTGATGACTTGCCCGATGGTGTGATGGCCGTACGAGACGGCCAAGCCTTCGCGGTGCGCGGATCGCATCTGTTGCATTGGACGCCTTCGGGCTACGACAGAGCCATTCCGCGTCCGCGCGGCAGTGCCGATGTGCTCACGCCGCCAGCCATCCTCGCCGTGCTTGCACGCGGGTATTCTCCCTTATGGCATCCGAGCGCCGCTTCCCATCTTGCTGCCGGATAGATTCTTTACGCGCGCGATGTTCATGCCGGCCCGCGCCAGTCCATCGCGGCGGGCCGAACGGCAAAAATACGGATTTTGACTGAGTTCGAGCCAAAACTCACTGCTTCGGTTCCACGATTGCCCAGCCGACCGTGATGTGCCCCGGTCCGCGCCGATAGGGTAGCGTGAAAGGGTGTTGCACCACCGCATTTCCTGCAACGGCACGGAATTGATCCGGCAGCTTGCTTGGGTCGCCCGCGGTCCACACCACCGCCGCGCCTTTGTTGTGCAAATCGGTAAGATCGATCCAGGGCGCACGCCTTGGGCTCCCGTCCACCAAATTGCGCGGATGGCTCGCGGCATAATGCTCGACATTGCCGCCGTCCCACATAGTGCCGATCAGGTAGCGAAGCGGCTGGCCGGTAGCCATCGTGAAGCGCTCCGAGATGTCGCGGGCGAGGCCGGCGCCAGGAAAAAACACGGCGCGGTAGCGGTGATCGAAGCGCGGCAAAACATCGTAATTGACGTAGAAAGCAAGCGCGAGACAGATGAAGACCACCCCCCAAGTGATGAGGATGCGCGCGAGCTTGGCCAGATCTATGACCCGCCGCGCGGTCAATACCAGCCAGACCCCGAAGAACAGCCAAAGCGGGTAGCCCCACATGGCCACGGCGCCCCGTCCGCTGACGAAGCCCATTGCCAGTACGGCCGCCATCGGCCCGAAGGCGAGCCAGGCAATGATGCGGCGATCGAAGGCATCGACCTTTGCTTGTGGCGGCGGCTCATCGGCACCGCGGCCGGGCACGAATAGAGGAGCGGCGATCAAGAGCGAAGGAATGAGGAAGAAGAACTGGCTGACCGCGAATTCGAATGGGCGCCAGAGGTGGTCGTACCATCCGCGCGGCAGCACCGCGCGATGCTCGGCATAGGCGAGCGGCAGGAAGTCGGTCTTGATCAACCAGATGAGATGCGGCGCCGTGATTACCAGCGCAACGGCGATCGCGATCCAGGGTCCGGGTGTGCGTAGGACCGGCCGTGCTTGGCGGTCGACCAACGCGACCAGCACCATTGGTGCGACCAGCACCACGACGAAGTACTTCGCCCACAGCGACAAGCCGGCGGCAAGGCCTAACAGCAACCAATCGGCGAAGCGTCCGCTGCGCAGCGCCCGGTGGAAAGCGAAGCCGGCCAGCGCCCAGAACGGCAACTGGATCACGTCGTGGTTGAACTTGGCGGAGGTGTAATTGAGGTAATGCAGCCCGTCGATGATCAGCACCGAGACCAGCGCGCCGACCCCGCCGGTCAAGGGTTTTGCCGCCGCGAATACCAACGCCATCGCAGTAAGCACCGCGATCTCGGCGAGCATGTAATAGGCAAAGTCGTGCCCGATGAGCCGGTAAGCGATCTCAACCAGCCACCAGGGCAACGGTGGCAGCTTGTCATAGCCAAGCTGCCACTCGCGGCCGTACATCAGGGCCTCGATCAGGTCGAGCGGCAGGTTCAAATAGATAAGCGCGGGCAGCGCGGTCCAGACCGCCGCGTGCAGGGCGGCGAAAGCCGCGAAAGCGCGGCCGGGATGCGCCTTGATCCAGGCGAGGCCGGGGAGGGGCGGGTCAAGCGCCCAAGCCTTGAGTTCCGAAACCGCCACGGTGCCTGCTGGAACGATGGAAGAAAAGCAACCTGTAGCATAGCAGCAGATCGCGGGTTGCGCGGACTCGCGTGCTCATGAACATTGGCGGCAGGAAGGCGAATCGTCGGCCGTTGTCTTTCTGACGGCCGGCGCAGGCCCTGAGGTGGGAGACAATGCGGATCGGCGCCATTTTCATCGCGGGCTGCATGGTGGTCATCGCCGGCTCGCTCGGCGCAGTGGCCTACCTCGGTCTAGAACTGGACGCGACGACCTCGGCGGTGCTGGCCCTGGCCGCGCTCGCCGCGATGTTGGTCTACAGAGTCGGCAGCCGGTTGCGCGACCGAATGCGTATTGAAGACCAGATCGCCGCCCTCTCGCGCGGCACCGCAGACCTCGCCCACCAAGTGGCCGACGTGTCGCGCCGGGTCGGCGCAATCGAGACCCGCGTCGGCGCCACCCTGGAACCCGGGCAAGGGGCGCCCGATCCGCTCGCGGCCGAGTTGGGCGAACTGAGCGGATTGGTGCAGCAGCTTGCCAATGCCGTGGCGGCGCATGACGCTATCCTGCAGCAGGGCGGCGCGGCGGCCGGGTCAACGGTCGCTATGGCGATCGAGGCGCCTCCCGTGCTGAACAAGAATGGCACGACCATCGATTCCGGCCGCTTCAGCGGCATGACTCCCGCGCAGGTGGCGGATCTGATCGGCCGCGCCGTCGAAGACAATCGTATCGACCTCTATCTCCAGCCAATGGTCACGCTGCCGCAGCGCAAGGTTCGCTATTACGAGGCGGTCTCGCGCCTACGGCTCGACGATGGCGATATCGTCGCGGCCGGCGACTTTCTCGCCTATGCCGAGAGTGCCGGCTTGATGCCGAAGATCGACAATCTGCTGCTGTTCCGCTGTGTACAGGTGACGCGCCGCTTGCAGATGAAGAATCGCGATATCGGCCTGTTCTGCAACATGAGTCCTGCAACGTTGAATGATCCTGACGGCGTCAAGCAGGTGCTCGACTTTATGCGGGCGAACCGCTCGCTTGCCGGTGCGCTCACGTTCGAATTCAAGCAGCGCGATTATCGCAACTTCGGTCCAATCGAACGCGAATGCTTAACGGCGCTGGCCGAATGCGGCTTCTGTTTTTCTCTCGACCACATCGCCGATCTGCACATGGAACCGAAGAATTTGGCCGAGAGCGGCTTTCGCTTCCTGAAAGTCCCGGCGAATTTGCTCCTCGGCGGTGCAACGGACGCGCAGAGCGATATTCACCCGGAGGATGTCGCCGATCTTCTCGCCCGCTCCGGCATCAATCTCATTGCCGAGCGTATCGAGACCGAGAGCACAGTGCTTGACCTGCTCGACTACGATGTGCGCTTCGGCCAGGGCTTTCTGTTTTCGCCGCCACGGCCGGTGCGGGTGGACGTCTTGCAAAGCGTTCCGGCCGATAGTGCGGCGTAGCTGGTGTAACTGTCCAACGCGGCGGCCGGCTGACTTTTCCGCATCATTTCGATGCGGTACGAAGCCGTCGTTCTACGCCCCGCACCGACGGAAGTAAGTTGATGAGCACCCCACCGCCGGCTTTGTTGCCGCATTTCTCCCCGCTTGCACCGGACTACGATGCGCTGCTGTGCGATGTCTGGGGCGTGGTGCACAACGGGCTTGTGAGTTTTCCCGATGCCTGCGAGGCCTTGCGTCGCTTCCGCCGCGGCGGGGGCGTCATGGTCTTCATCACCAATGCGCCACGGCCAAGCGAAGTCGTGGTGCGTCAGCTCGAGAAGCTGCATGTGCCGCGCGAAACCTACGACGCGATCGTATCGTCCGGTGACGTCACGCGCAGCGTGATAGCGGATCGGCGCGGGCAGCGCCTCTATCACCTCGGGCCGCAGCGGGACAACCCCATTTTCGACGGCTTCGACGTGACGTTCGCGCCTCCTGAAACCGCCGACTACGTGGTTTGCACGGGGCTCGACGATGATGATGTTGAGACGCCGGAAGACTACCGCGGGCAGTTGCAGATCATGCTCGAACGCAAGCTGTTCATGGTCTGCGCCAATCCCGACGTGGTGGTGGAGCGCGGCAACCGGCTGGTGTATTGCGCCGGTGCGCTCGCCGATCTTTATGCGAGCATGGGCGGCGAGGTCCTCTTCGCCGGCAAGCCGTACCGGCCGATTTACGACATGGCGCTTGCCAAGGCGGCGCAAGCCGCCGGACGACCGCTCGTGCCGGCACGTGTGCTTGCCATCGGAGACTCGCTGCGTACCGATTTGAAAGGCGCGTACGCCGCCGGCCTGGATTTTCTCTTCGTTACCTCCGGCATTCACGCCGAGGAACTGGGCGGCCGTGACAGGCCCGATCCCGCCGCCATTGACAGAGCCTTGGCCGCCGCAGGCGGTCTGCCCAAAGCGGTGATGCGGCATTTGGCATGGTGACTACGCCGCCGGCGCTTCGACGTTGCCGAAAACGGCGTCGATCTTGTTTTTCAACGTTTGAGCGTTGAACGGCTTGACGATGTAATTCGAAACGCCGGCCTTTTTGGCGGCAATCACATTCTCGGTCTTGGATTCCGCCGTGACCATGATGAACGGGATGCGGGACAGCGCGGGATCGGCCCGCATCTCCTGCAACAGCGCATAGCCGGTCATCGGCGCCATATTCCAATCGGAGATCACCAAGCCGTACGATTTTTTCCGCAGCTTGGCCAAGGCCGCTGCGCCGTCGCTCGCTTCGTCAACCTCCTCGAAACCGAGTTGTTTGAGGAGGTTGCGAATGATGCGGATCATGGTGTTGTAATCGTCCACCACGAGAACCGGCATTTTCAGATCGAGAGCCATGGGTCGATGTCCCGATAGCAGACTGCCGGCAACTTCGCCCGGCAAAGCAGCGGAAGGTAACAATGCGATTTGAATAAGCGGTTAATTGAAACTGTATTAACCCCGCGCTAACCAATGCGCCGCGCCTTACGCCGGGAAAACAGAGCGGCGTTGTCCCAGAGAGCCCATGAATTCCTCCTTTCCGACGGTCAAGCCTTTCCACGTTGCGCGAGGTCCGGGCCAGGCGATCGATGCCGGGCCGCTCCGCGGCGCCGTGCTGGCGATCGGCAATTTCGACGGTGTGCATCGGGGCCACCGCGCCGTAATTGGTGCTGCGCTGGCCCGTGCCCGCGCGCTTGGCCGTAAGGCGGCAGCGCTCACGTTCGAGCCGCACCCGCGGCGCTTCTTCCGCCCGCAGGAGCCGCTGTTCCGGTTGACAAGCCCGCGCGACAAGTTGCGGTTGCTCGCGACCACCGGCCTCGACGGCGCCCTGGTGATGACCTTCGACGCGGCGCTCGCCTCCACGCCCGCGGATGATTTCATCGCGCGCATTCTGGTGGGTCGTCTCGAGATTGCCGGCGCAGTGATCGGATTCGACTTCCATTTCGGCAAGGCACGCAAGGGTTCGCCGGCTTTTTTGGCCGAGCAGGGGACGAAGCTCGGTTTCGCGGTGGACGTCGTGCCGCCCTTGGAGGACGACGAGGGCCGTCCGGTATCCTCCGGTGCCGTGCGCGCGGCGCTCGCTGACGGCAAAGTCGTCGAGGCTGCGGAATTGCTCGGTGCGCCGTGGTTCGTTTCCGGCGAGGTCGTCCATGGCGAAAAGCGCGGACGCGGACTCGATTTTCCGACCGCCAACATGAAGCTGGACCCGGATTGCGGGCTCAAGCACGGCATCTACGCGGTACGCGCGCGCATAGACGGCGAATGGCGCGACGCGGTGGCGAGCTTCGGCCGCCGGCCGACGTTCGATGACGGGGCGCCGCTGTTGGAGACCTTCCTGTTCGACTTCGCCGGCGATCTTTACGGCCGGACTTTCGATATCGCTTTCATCGGCTGGCTGCGCCAGGAGCAGAAATTCGATTCGGTGGACGCGCTGAAGCGGCAGATGGCGGCCGACGCCGCCCAGGCCCGCGATATACTTCGCCGCGCCCCCGGCGTTTTTCCAGCATTGGGGTGCATTTGAGCGGGAGAACCGGTCTTTTCGCCGCCTAACCTGCCTGCTAGGAAGCGCCGCATGTCGAAAGAGCGCGATTATTCCGAAACCCTGTTCCTGCCGCGGACGGATTTTCCTATGAGGGCCGGCCTGCCGCAGAAAGAGCCGGAACTGCTCGCGCGCTGGCAGCAGAGCGACCTCTATGCGCAATTGCGCGCGCAGGCGAAGGGTCGGGACAAATTCATCCTGCACGACGGCCCGCCTTACGCCAACGGCCCGATCCATATCGGTACCGCGCTCAATAAAATCCTCAAGGACTTGGTCACCCGCAGCCAGCAGATGCTCGGCTACGATTCCAATTACGTGCCCGGCTGGGACTGTCACGGCCTGCCGATCGAGTGGAAGATCGAAGAGGAGAACTATCGCTCGAAGGGCAAGGCGAAACCGGATTTGTCCGATCCCGCCGCGATGATTGCCTTCCGGCGCGAATGCCGCGCCTATGCCGAGCACTGGCTCAATGTGCAGCGCGGCGAATTTAAGCGCCTCGGTGTGATCGGTGACTGGGATAATCCCTACACGACGATGGCCTATTTCGCCGAGGCGCAGATCGCGCGCGAATTGATGAAGTTCGCCGCCAACGGGACGCTTTATCGGGGCTCGAAGCCGGTGATGTGGTCGGTGGTGGAGAAGACCGCGCTCGCCGAAGCGGAGGTCGAATACGAGGATTACACGTCGGATACGGTGTGGGTGAAGTTTCCGGTGGCCAACTTGGCCGAAAGACTCTCCACCGTCGTGCCTGGGCTTGAATCACTTTCAAAAGACGTGGATGGCCGGGACAAGTTTACAGCCGAGCCGGCCGAAGGCCGGACCCGATTGCCGGGCCGTGACGATACGGTAAGCGTCGTCATCTGGACGACGACGCCTTGGACCCTTCCCGGTAATCGAGCGATCAGTTTCTCGCCGAAGATTAAATATGCTCTCTACAAGGTCACTGACGCGCAGAAAGACAATTGGGCCACGTTTGGCGATGTATTCATTTTGTCCGAAAACCTTGCCGGCGATGTGTTCAAACAAGCACGGGTTACAGCCTACGACAGGATCGCCGAAGTTTCCGCCGACACGCTAGTCAGCATGACATGCCGCCACCCGCTCGCCGGTAAAGGCTACGATTTTCGGGTGCCGCTTCTCCCCGGCGAGCACGTCACCGACGATACCGGCACCGGATTCGTGCACACGGCGCCAGGGCATGGCCGCGAGGACTTCGAGGTCTGGATGGAAAACCGCGCGGCGCTGGAGGAGCGCGGCATCAACACGACGATTCCCTATACCGTGGACG
>DASTWX010000064.1:0-11432 GCA_035765795.1 Pseudolabrys sp.
ACGACCGCGATAATGGCGACGGCGATGCCGGCGGCGATAAGGCCGTACTCGATGGCGGTGGCGCCCGAGTCGTCGTTCGCGAAACGCAGCAGGAGATTCTTCATCGGTAGCTCCATTTGATCCATGTGGCTGTCTGAGCGGGCCAAGCGACTGCCTTTGGAGCCCGCTCGCCTGGACCATGGGCGCAACGTATCGCGCTCGTATTGCGCGGCGGTTAATTCAATCGCATAAACTTTGCTGTATCGGTATCTTGATAGACCGTAGTTAAAAATCGGTGGCGAAAAGGCTTCAATTTACATTCCGCTTTATTCCTGTTGTCATACGCTGGTCTCGCAAGCTCGGGCTGGTACGCCCTGATGCACCGAAGGACGCCTCGGTCAGCAGGCGAGGCAAGCCCGCTGGACCGGGCGCGAAGAAACTTCTTTGCATTTGATTCACAATTTTGCAGTCAACTCCGATCATAGCTGGTGCGGTGTCGTCGTGCCGGAACTGCGTCGAGTGCTGGAGAGTGGGATGTCGGCCGTATGCGGGCGCCGGGGACGGCCCCTCATCGTATTCGCCTGGGTGCTGCTCGCCGCCGTCACGATCGGCTCGGCTGCGGCCTTTGCCGATACTGTCAATGTCATCGTCGACAAGGCGAAGGTGATGCGCCTGCCCGCGGGCGTCGCCACCATTGTCATTGGCAATCCGCTGATCGCCGACGCCTCTCTGCAGCGCGGCGGTGTTCTCGTTCTTACCGGCAAGAGCTTCGGATCGACCAACCTGCTGGCGCTGGACCGCGACGGCCGTATCATCCTCGACAAAACGGTCCGTGTGCAGGGGCAATCGAATGCGGACCTGGTGACCGTCTATCGCGGCGTCAATCGCGAATCTTACAGCTGCGCGCCGAAATGCGAGCCTCGGATCACACTTGGCGACAGCCCGAGCTTTTTCGGCGCCACCATGGCGGAGAGCGCAAGCCGTTCGGGCGCCGTGCAGCGGGCCGGTACCGGCGGCGGTCCGCAGCATTGATGGCGCTTAACGGCTCGACCTCGGTCTTGCGCGAAGCGAAGGATCAGCGCGCGTCCGGAATCGGCAGCGCCGTTGTCGACTTGATACGCTCCATCGCGAAACGCGAGGTCACGTTCTTCAGCGGCACCGTCGCGATCAGCTTCTTATAAAACGTGTCATAGCCGGCGATGTCGGGCACCACCACGCGCAGCATGTAGTCGACGTCGCCTGCCATCCGGTAGAATTCCATCACCTCTGGCAGCGCGCTGACCACCTCGGCGAAGCGCTTGAGCCATTCTTGCGAGTGGTCGCCGGTCTCGATCGAGACAAAGACCGTAATGCCGAGCCCGATCTTGTCGGGATCGATCAGTGCCACGCGCCGGGTGATGACGCCATCGGCCTCGAGCCGTTGCAACCGTTTCCAGCAGGGCGTCGAGGATAGCCCGACGCGCTGGCCGATTTCGGCGACCGAGAGCGAGACGTCCTGCTGCACCACGGCAAGGATTTTGCGGTCGATGGCATCCATTCTCTCGATCCTTCGCTGGACAGAACTGTTCTGTCGCTCCGAATTCCCTTTGTAGAATAAAATTCTTATTTGAACCTATCATCTGTCCTTAGCGAGAAAAATATTCTAATTCAAGCTCAATTATTGTCCTTCAAAGCGGCATCCGTCCCGGAGCAGCCATGAAACAGCAATTTTCTTCCGCAACCCGCCTGCGGAGCCTCGCGGCCGCCGTTGTGCTCACTTTGACGGCCGCAGTCTCGGCGCTGGCCGCGGGCGCCGACCCGCTGGTCGATACCGGATGGCTCGAGCAGCACCTTCACGACAAGAATCTGGTTGTGCTTGACGTCCGCTCGGCGATCGACGGCGGCGGCACCAAGGCTTATCTTGCCGCTCACATCCCCGGCAGCGTTCATACCGATTACGATCAAGGCGGCTGGCGGGTCACCGTCCACAACGTGCCGTTCATGCTGCCCAGCATTTTGGAGATACAGAATCTGATCGGCGATCTCGGCATCGATCAGGACACGCATGTCGTCGTCGTGCCGGCGGGCGTGAGCTTTACCGATTTCGGCTCGGCCGCGCGCGTCTATTGGACGCTGAAGGTGGCCGGAGTGCCCGATGTTTCCATCCTCAACGGCGGTGTCGCCGCCTGGAAGGCCGCAGGCCTGCCCATGCAGAGCGGCAACAACAAACCGATGCCGAAAACCCTTTTCGTCGATCCCAACAAGAAGCCGCTCGCCGACCTGGCTGACGTGGAGAAGATCTTGAAATCCGGCGGCGCCACGCTCGTCGACGCGCGGCCGGCATCGTTTTTCAAGGGCAAAGAGAAGGCGCCGAAGGTCGCCGCCTATGGCCACATCCCCGGGGCCATCGATGTCGACAGCGCCGACTTCTACGACGCAAAGACGAACAAACTGAAGCCGGAGGCCGAACTCGCCGCGACCGCGTCCAAAATCCCTCCCGGCCCGGTGGTCACCTATTGCAACACCGGCCATTGGTCGGCGACTGACTGGTTCGTGCTGCACGAATTACTCGGCCGCAAGGACGTCAAGCTGTACGACGGCTCCATGGTGCAGTGGGCGGCCGATGCCAAACGTCCGGTTGTCTCTTCGCGCACGAAATGGGATGACCTGAAAAAGGCGTTGGGTCTGTAATCCAATTTTTCGCCGTCACCCTGAGGTGGCCGCCGAAGGCGGCCCTCGAAGGGCGACGGCCCATCGGGGCCGTTCATCCTTCGAGGCTCGCGCGCGAAGAAGCGCGCTCGCGCCTCAGGATGACGGGGATCAATAATCGAGGGTTCATCCATGTCCACGGCCACCATCGACGCCTCGCAACAGCGCACGGGCGTCGGAGCCGACTATCTCTTTCTGGCGCTGCCGATCTTTGCCACGGCCATCCTGATCGCGCTGGTCCTGTTCGACCGGCAGCCTGCCTCGGCCGGGCTGATCCTCGGCGGCTTTGCGCTCGGTATCGCATTCTTCAAAGCTGAATTCAGCTTTACCGGCGCGTGGCGGCGGTTCCTCACCAAAGGCGATGCCGGCGGGCTCCTCGCCGGCTTGATCGTGATCGCGGTCGCCGCGCTCGTCATCGTGCCGGTGGCGGCGCTGTCGCCCAAGTTTGGCGGCGCCATCGCACCGCTCGGCCCCTCGCTCGTGATCGGCGCTTTCACGTTCGGCGTCGGCATGCAACTCGCCAACGGCTGCGGCTCCGGGACGCTCTACACCGCCGGCGCCGGCTCCGGCCGCATGCTGCTCGCACTTGCGGGCTTCATCGTCGGCGCCGTGTTCGGCAGCCTGTCCTTGCCGGCTTTCCTCGCGCTCGGTGGCATCAACCCGGTCATCGCATCGGATTATTTCGGTCCTTGGGGCGGCGTGGCGGCGACGCTGGTCAGTTTGGCGTTGGCTGCTTTCATTATCGCGCTGGTGGCTAAGCGCCGCGGCGGCGGCATCACCCCGTCGCGCAAAATGGTGATCGGCGGCATCGTCATCGGCTTGTTGTGCATCGCGGTGTTCTACGCCGGTGGGCACCCGTGGAGCGTCACCTTCGGCTACACGGTGTGGGGCGCCAAGATTTTCAGCGCGTTCGGCTTCGACTTCTCCCACGCCGCCTTCTGGCAATGGCCGGGGCCGCATCACGCGCTTGAAAGCTCGATCCTGTCCGACACTTCGAGCCTCACCGACTTTGGCCTTCTGTTCGGCGCCATGGCGGCGGCCGCGGCCGGCAAGCCTTTCGCGGCAGGCGCCTGGCCGCCAGCGCGCTCGCTTCTTGCGGCACTGATCGGCGGGTTGCTGATGGGCTGGGGCGCGCGGCTTGGTTTCGGCTGTAATATCGGCGCTTTCGTTAGCGGCGTTGCCTCCGGCTCGTTGCATGGTTGGGTCTGGTTCGCCGCGGCGCTCTGCGGTTGCCTGGTCGGCATTCGACTGCGGCCGCTGTTCGGCCTGTCGAGGGACTGACATGCGCAAGGTCTATATCGCCGTCGTCGGCATCGGCCTCGCGCTGGTCGTCGTGCAGCACCTCAGCAGCCCGTCGAGCGGCCGCGCCGTTTCGCCGGAGGACTTCGCCGGCGCCTGCGCGCCTTGCGGCGCGCCCTGTCCGGTGAAGCAGTAGCGATTAGGATGGACCGCGGCTTTGGCCGCGTCCCCTCAAAAACGTTTCAACCTCTTCGCGCCGGGGTGCGCCCGCCACTCCACCGAATCGGGTGCACTTGATGGCAGCGGCGGCGGCAAAGCGCATCGCGGTAAGGATTTCGCCGGTTTCCACCAGCCGCAGCGTGAAGGCGCCATGGAAGATATCCCCGGCGCCAAGGGTGTCGACCGCCTGCACCTCGAATGCGGGTAAGTGGCACACTGTGCCGGCTTCCAGCCAATAGACGCCGCGCGGACCATCGCTCACCGCCACGAAATTCGACGCGTGCCTGGCCAGCGTTTTCAGCCCGCCTCCGGATCGGCGACACCGATGCTCTCGCGCAGGGCGTCGGCCGAGGCGATCACATAGCTGGAGACCTCGAGCAAAGGGTCGTCCAGCCGCATTGCTCGATCGAAATCGAGCACGCGCGGAATTCCGCGCGCCAGCGCTGCACGGCCGACCGGCAAAGCGAAATCGGGATAGCGGTTGTCGAGCAGCACCGCATCGGTCGACGCTACGAGCGAAGCTGCATCCGGCGGCGCCACACCGTCGAGGCCTCTTCCGCGCAACGTTGAGATCAGCTTTTCGCCTGCGGCGTCGATCATGATGAGCGATGCTGACGAGGTTGCGCCCGCGATACGCAGTGCCCCTCTGCAATCCACGCCTTCGGCTTTAAGGCTGCTAACGGCGCGGCTGGCGATCTCGTCGTTCTCGCAACCCAGCGGTCCTGCGTAGCGCGCGATGCCGCCGAGCCGCGCAATGGCGACCGCCGCGTTGCCCGCCTCGCCGCCGATCGTTGTGACAAATTGCGACGCCTGCGCCTTGGTCCCGGGATCCGGGAAGCGGACTACCTGCATGACAAAATCTTGCACCGCGCCGCCGGCGCAAAGGATTCGCGGCCCTTTTGCCCGCTCATCCAAAGGCGATCTCACCGTCAACCCAAGCGCGGACGATGTGATAGGCGATGGCGACCGGCGGCGGCGCGGTCAACCCGTCGGGATGCCGACGTGCGAGCATCGCTTCGCATTCCGATTTGCTGAACCAAGCCGCACCCTCGAGCTCGGTGCGGTCGACCTTGATCTCGCGGCTCAGTGCTTCGGCAAAGCAGCCGATCATCAGCGTCATAGGGAATGGCCAGGGCTGTGATCGGAAATAGAGCGTTCGTCCGGTTGCGATGCCCGCTTCTTCCAGCGTCTCTCGCCGCACCGCTTCCTCGATCGATTCGCCCGGCTCGATAAAACCCGCGAGACAGGACCACATCGTCGGCGCAAACCGCGGGCTGCGGCCAAGCAAGCAATGATCGTGATCGATGGCGAGCATGATCACGACCGGGTCAGTACGCGGAAAGTGCAAGGCCTTGCATTGCGGACAATCGCGCCGCCAGCCGGCCTGCGTCGTGACAGTGAGGGCGCCGCAGTTTGCGCAATAGCGATGCCGCGCGTGCCAATGCAGGATTGCCTTGGCTTCCGCAATCGCCGGCAGGTGCTCCGTGGCGCAGAGGCCCTGGACGGCAATCGAGCGCAGATCCGCGATGTGGAAGCCGGCACGGCTTGTCAGCGATTCCGCTGCGCTCGCTGAGATGCCGATACCGAAGCGTGGCGCGCCGCCGTCGAGGCCGAGGAAGACCGTTTCCGCCGCATCGCCCAACTTTCGTGCTTCGGTGAGCGGAAATGACGGCTCGTGCAGCGGCGCGCCGGCCTTCATCACGATCCAATCAACGCCGATGACGTAGGCGCGTGCACGGGGATCGCCGGCAAACGCCGCAATGGCAGCTTCGTCGGTGCGCCGATCGGCGGCGCGGTCGATGCGGCTGTCGATGTAACCGAGGTGCGGCTTGGGGCCGAGATCGAGGCGGGGCGACATGCAGACGACAAGTTCGCATGGCCGCCTCAGTCGTGCAATGTCGTCAGGCCAGCGCGCGATCCACAGCTTCGAGCACTTGCTCCGGCTTCAGTTCGTCGAGACACGCGCTGTGACTGCCGATGTGTCGCTCGCAGCCTTCGAAGGTGCAGGGCAGACAGGGCAAGGGGTTCTGCACGAGAACAACGTTGCCGCGCCGCTGAATGGCCCCGCTCGCATCCCACGGCTGCTTCAGCCCGCCGACTGGGAATGGTCCCCACACGCGGGGATCCATCGGTCCGAACAGCGCGACCGTCGGGCAACCCGCCGCCGCGGCGAGGTGGGTCACAGACGTGTCGGGGCCGATGTAAACGCGCGCGCGCTCGAGCAGCCATGTTGTCTCTGGCCAGCCGGTCTGATGCACGCGGGCAATGCCTTGCCAAACATCCGCCAAGTACCGCTGCTCCGTTTCGCCAGGGCCGCCGATAGCAACGATCTCCAGTCCGCGCGCTTTTAGCCCGTTGGCGAGCGCGCGCCAGCCTGCGCACGTCCATTCCTTGTAGCGAAACATCGGCGCGGCGTGGATTACGGCGAAATTTTCGCCGAATTCGAACCCGGGCGGCGCGGCAGCAGGGCAGACCAATTCCGCGATGCGCGCAATGCCGAGCGTGTCTGCGAGCCGCAGCATCTGCTCGACACGATGCAGATTGGGAATCGCCGGCGTGCTGCGACCGAGCAATCGGCGTTTGATCGCGCGGGCGATAGGTGGACCGTCGAGCGCAACAAGACCAGCGTGGCGGCGCCCCGCGGCCAGCGCAAAGAAGGTCGGCCGGTCGCCGGTCTGAGTGGAAATGGCAAGGTTGTAACGCTTCCATAGTCGCGCGGCGAGCTTCATCGTTTGGCCAAAACTCGGCCGTGCCGGCATGACAATGATGTCATCGATATCGGGATTGCCGGCAACAATGCCGGTCGTGCCCTTGAAGACCAGCACGTCGATGGTCGCATCTGGCCAGGCCCGGCGCAGACTGCGGATCAGCGGTGTTGTGAGCAGTACGTCGCCAATGCGGCGCAAGCTCACGAGCAGGATTCGGGCGTGCTCCGGCAGCGTAACGGGCGGGGCCGATCCGCTAACTGCTTCAGTCGACACGCCCATCTCGTCAGCACATTCTTGCGCGAGAAAACCAAAAAAATCGCGCGTAGCTAGCAGAATTAACGCAGGCTTCCAATGGGCGAGCCGCGCGCTTGATCCCCGTCCAGGCGCTCTATAAGCACATGCCCAGCCTGAGGGACCGAGACCGCAATGACCGCAGCGCCGACCGTCGAGGTGTCGTGGGGAGAACTGATCGATAAGATCACTATCCTCGAAATCAAGGCACGGCGGCTGAGCGCGCCTGCGGCGGTAGCCAATGTGCGGCGTGAGCTTGCTGTGCTGGACAAGGCGCTTCACCGGATGCAGGCGCCGCCGCAACTCGCTGCATTCAAGCGGGACCTCGCCGCAATCAACGAGAGCCTGTGGCAGATCGAGGACAAGATTCGCGCCAAAGAAGCGGCGGGCGCCTTCGACGAAGAGTTCATCGAACTCGCCCGCTCGGTCTATCTCAACAACGATAAGCGGGCCGGCGTGAAGCGGGCGATAAATCGGCTGCTGCAATCCGATCTGGTCGAGGAGAAGCAATATACATCGTACAAGGTGTAAGCCGGGGATCACGAGCTCTCGGCTGCTTGCTTTCTCCAGCCATCGGCCCGATATAGGGCGCGGGAGGTTGGCGGTGGACGAGCCACTCGCCAACCGGGTCAGGTCCGGAAGGAAGCAGCCCTAACGAGCACGGATCGGGTCGCTCGTCAGCCTCCCACTCAACGTCATTTTCGGCAGGCAAACGCCTGCGGCGCGAAGCGGATGGCACGATGAGCGAGCCCGCGAACCCGGCCGGCCCTGGTTCCGCCCCGGCCGACCCGCCGGCGAGCTACCGTGTGCTGGCGCGCAAATACCGCCCCGCCAGCTTCGACGATCTGATCGGCCAGGACGCCATGGTGCGAACGGTCTCGAATGCATTCGAGACGGGCCGTGTTCCGCAGGCTTGGATACTCACCGGTGTGCGCGGGGTGGGCAAGACCACGACCGCTCGCATTCTTTCCCGCGCGCTGAATTACGAACTGCCGGACGGCTCCATTAGCGGCCCCACCATCAAAATGCCGGTCATGGGCGTGCATTGCCAAGCCATTATCGAAAGCCGCCATATCGATGTCTTGGAGATGGATGCGGCTTCCCACAACGGCGTGGACGATGTGCGGCAGATCAACGATGCAATTCGTTATGCGCCGGTATCCGCACGCACCAAAGTCTACATTCTTGACGAAGTTCACATGCTCTCGCCCGCGGCTTTCAACGCGCTATTGAAAACGCTGGAAGAGCCGCCGCCGCATGCGAAATTCATCTTCGCCACGACGGAAATCCGTAAAGTTCCGGTCACCGTTCTCTCCCGCTGCCAGCGCTTCGACCTGCGCCGAGTCGATGCTGCGCTTCTGGTGCAGCATCTGCAAAACATCGCGAGCAAAGAACGCATCGAAGTCGAGCCGGCGGCGCTGGCGCTGCTGGCGCGCGCGGCGGAAGGTTCGGTGCGCGACTCGCTCTCGCTGCTCGATCAGGCCATCGCACACGCCGCCGGTCCGGTGCGTGCCGAAGATGTGCGGCAGATGCTCGGCCTTGCCGACCGTGTGCGCGTGGTCGACCTGTTCGAGTCGCTGATGAAAGGCGATGCCGCTGCCGCGCTCACCGAATTGCGCGCACAATACGACATCGGCGCCGATCCGGCAGTTGTGCTCAACGATCTTGCGGAGTTCACCCACTTCGTCACCCGCGTGAAGGTGGTGCCCTCGGTCGCCGAGGATGTGTCGCTCTCGGAAGCCGAGCGCGTGCGCGGCCGCGACTTCGCCGCCAAGCTTTCTATGCGCGTGCTATCACGCACTTGGCAGATGTTGCTCAAAGGCATCAGCGAGGTGCAGGCGTCGAACCGTCCTGTTGCTGCCGCCGAGATGGCGCTGGTGCGTATCGCTTATGTCGCGGACCTGCCGACGCCGGACGAGGTCATCCGTACGCTGGATGGGAGTAATGGCGTCGCGGCGCCGCAGCTGTCGCAGCGGCCCGGCAATGGTGGTGGTGCAGGCACGCATGCGTCCGCGCAAAGCCTCCACCCCCGCTACGAAACGGCGCGCGGCACTCCGCACGCTTCCGCTGCCGTGTCGGCGCAGCCGTTATCCCAGACGATTGCACATGAACAGCAGGCGCCGACGCTCACGCTCAATAGCTTCGCCGAGGTGGTCGCTCTCGCCGCCGAGAAGCGCGACATCGGCATGAAGCTCGCGCTCGAGCGCGACGTGCGCTTGGTGCGTTGCGATGACGGACGCCTCGAATTGGCGCTTGAGCCGAGCGCCGCACGTACGCTGGTGCATGACTTGCAGCACAAGCTCGGCGCCTGGACGGGCAAGCGATGGGTCGTGGTCGTTTCAAAGGAGCAGGGCAAACCCACGTTGCGTGCGGAAGCTGCGGCGCGCCAAGCCGAAGTAGAGCGTGGCGTCCAGAGCGATCCGCTGGTGCAAACGGTGCTCAATCGCTTCCCGGGCGCCAAGATCGTCGGCGTGAGCCAAAGCACGGGCGTCGACTCGGAGATGGATGCGCCGAGTCCAACGGAAGAAGAGGATTAAATCATGCCCGACTTCATGGACCTGATGAAGCAGGCCGCCGAATTCCAATCGAAGATGCAGGAGCTGCAAGCCGAACTCGATAATGTCGAGGTCGAAGGCACCGCCGGTGGCGGGCTCGTCACTGTGCGGCTCTCTGCCAAGGGCGAGCTCAAAGGCATAAAAGTGGATGACTCTTTGATGCAGCCGTCCGAAAAGGAAATCCTTGAAGATCTATTGGTCGCCGCCCACGCAGACGCACGGCGCAAGGCGGAAACCGTCCTGCAAGAGCGGATGAAGTCGCTCACCGGCGGCCTGCAATTGCCGCCCGGCATGCCCAACCCGTTCGGGTGATACTTTGACGCATCTTTGCCCAATCTCGCAGGGCGCCTGCGGCTCTAGCGTCCCCTCCCCCCTTGCGGGGGAGAGACAGGGAGGGGGGTAGCTACCGATGCTTGCACAAATCTCCACCCCCCTCCTCAGCCCTCCCCCACAAGGGGGGAGGGTGCAAGCTGCGGCAAGCGGCGAGAGATGCGCCCACTAAGATGCCCACAGCCGTTGCCGGACCTGAAATCGAGCGCCTGATTCAACTGCTGGCGCGGCTGCCCGGCCTCGGGCCCCGCTCGGCGCGGCGCGCCGCGTTGCATCTCATCAAAAAACGCGAGGCGCTCATGGCGCCGCTGACTGCCGCGCTCGAGATCGCGATGGAGAAGATCGAGGTCTGCAAAATCTGCGGCAACATCGACACGCAGAACCCGTGCACGGTGTGTACCGACGCCCGCCGCGACCCGTCCATCATTGTCGTCGTGGCTGATGTCGCCGATTTGTGGGCGCTTGAGCGTGCTCACGCCGTCAACGGCCGCTACCACGTGCTCGGAGGCACGCTGTCACCGCTTGACGGCGTCGGTCCGCAGGACCTGACGATCAATCAACTGGTCAACCGTGCGCACGAGCCGGAGGTGAAGGAGGTCATCCTCGCGTTGAACGCGACCGTCGACGGCCAGACCACAGCGCACTACATCACCGAGCTTCTGCAGGATGCGGGCGTGAAGATCACTCGGCTGGCGCATGGCGTGCCTGTCGGCGGCGAACTCGATTATCTTGATGAAGGCACATTGGCGGCAGCGATCAAACAGCGGACGTTGTTTTAGGCACGCCCTTTCGCTCCCTCCCCTTTGCAGGGAGAGGTAAACGGAAGCTGAGCACGCCTATTTCACTTCTTCTCTAGGCCCGCGAAATGGCCCACACGCTGCAAGAAGATGAGCAGCACAAGGCTCGGAATTCCCGCTGCGGCGCAAAGCGCGAAGAACCAGCTCCAGCCGGTTGCTTCTGCGATGAAACCAGCGCCGGAGGAGAGATAGGTGCGCCCAACCGCGGCAAGCGCGGTGAGCAGCGCATATTGCGTGGCCGTGTGCAGCGGATTCTTGCAAAGGGCCGAGAGATAGGCAACGAAGATCACCGTGCCGATAGCGCTGGTGAAGTTCTCCAAGGAAATAGCCAGGGTCAACGCGGTGAGGTCGTGCCCGCGCGCCGCCTGCCAAGAGAAGCCGAGATTGGCCAGTGCCTGCAAGATGCCGCCGATCCATAGGCTTGCCGCGAGTGGGTAGGCCCGGGCGACAAAGCCGCCGGCGAAACCACCAAGTAGTGTAGCGGCAAGCCCGACGCCTTTCACGATGGCCGCGTATTCGTTGCGCGTGAAGCCGAGATCGATGACGAAAGGCGCCGTCATGGTGCCGGACAGCGCGTCCGTGAACTTGAACAACACCACGAACGCGATCATCGCGAGCGCAAAGTC
>DASTWX010000065.1:0-3291 GCA_035765795.1 Pseudolabrys sp.
CGTGTCGTCTTCATCGAGACCGACGATGCTGGCGCGCTGTTCCGCTTCACCGACATTTATCCGCGCATGTATGGCGGCCATATGTGGGTCGCGATGGATCCGCCGAGTCAAAGCGCGACGCCGCAGGACGGCATCCTTTACGTGCGCAATTTCACCGTGCGCGGAGAGGCGGGCCTCGATCGCCTCGTGGCCGGTGCGCCGGGGCAGGCGCAGGACGGTGTCAAGTTTTCCGAAATGCATGCGGAGTTCACCCGGCGTCCGGGACGGATGAGCGTGCGCGATGGCGTGCTGCGCGGACCGCTGGTCGGCATCACCATGGAAGGGCAGATCAATTACGCGCGCAACGACGTGCATCTGCGCGGCACATTCGTGCCGTTCTATGGGCTCAACAATATGTTCGGGCAGATTCCGATCGTCGGGCTGGTGCTCGGCGGCGGCAGCAATGAGGGCCTGGTCGGCATCACCTACGAGGCAGTGGGCCCGCCGAGTGCGCCGCGCATTCTGGTCAATCCGGTCAGCGCCATCGCGCCCGGCCTGTTGCGTAAGTTCATCCCAGGCCCGGGCGCGTTCGATCCGCGATTCGAGCCGCCGTCGCGGTAGCGGCTTTATTATTCGCAGGATCGTTGCGGGCGCATCGACGTGCAAGTCTTTGACGGGCGTGACCCAGCCTTGATCGCTGATTTTTAATGCCGGCAATCAGGGACATCGCTCGGTTTGCGTGACCCGCGGGAACATTTCAGCCCGGGTCTGCATTGGCACGGCGGGCGAGATTCCACCTCGTGGCCTACGGTGTCGAGGGCCGGATGATCGTCCGCAAGGGGATGGACGATCATGACACGATTGCGCACCTTCGCCGGCCTCGTCACCGCGGCTGCGGTACTTGCCATTCCTTTGCCGCTCGAGGCCCAGGGCCAATCTCGAGCGGCTCTCTCCGATTCCGCGCTCGCAGAAGCGCCGCATGATTATCGGGCGCTCGTGGTTTCCATGCCAAACCACGTGAGCAAGCCGGAAGCGCGCCGGCGCGTTGAGAGTGCGATCGAGGACCTGAAGCGGGATTACGGCTCATTCTTTACCGTCGAACAGCGGACCTGGAGCGGCTATCATCTGCGTTTCCGCGCCCATGTGCTCGGGCAGCCCGCGGTCGGCACGGTCGACGTTACGAATGACCACGTGAACCTGCGCGTGTTGCTGCCGCAGAGCCTGACCATGCTCGCTGATATGGCGCAGCCCGTTCTCCTCAAAGGCGGCACCGCGATGCTGGCGAAGAAGTAGGGGGGCGGTGATCGAAGCGCATCAGCGTCATTGCGAGCGAAGCGAAGCAATCCAGAAAGTCCCGTCGGAAGTCTGGATTGCTTCGTCGCTGTCGCTCCTCGCAATGACGGAGTTGGACGAGTTACGCCTGTGACTGCAGGAAAGCGATCGGCTCGCGCTGCTCCGCGCTGAATACAGCCGCCGTCAAGGGCCCGCCGAACACCGCGCCGGTATCGATATTGACGCGGTTCGGCCGCACGTCGGGGCGGCCGTCGAGCGTCGGCGTGTGCCCATGCACGACGAGGCGGCCGAGCTCGCCTTCGAAATAGAGAAACGGCTCGCGAATCCAAAGCAGGTCATCTCTTTCTTGCGACTGGAGCGGTCGCGCAGGATTAACGCCTGCGTGAACATAGAGGCGCTGGCCGTCGTCGAAGCGCAACGGCCGCGCGCCCAACCAAGCGACGTGCGCCGTGAGCAGATCCAAACCGCCTGTATCGAGATAACTCTCCAAGGTTGCGCCGCCGCCGTTCGCCAGCCAGTGGCGTTTGGCGGCGACGTCGCTCATCGCGCTCACGATCATGTCTTCATGATTGCCCATGAGAAAGACGGGAGCGACCGGACATGTCCGCTCCAGCTCGAGGAGCAGTTCGATCACCGCGCGGCTGTTCGGTCCTCGATCGATGTAATCGCCGACGAAGACAAGCTGCTGGTCATTGCTCGAAAATGTCCGGCACTGATCCAGCACATCGACGAGCTTGCCATAGCAGCCGTGTATATCACCGATGGCTATCGTCAGCATGATCGCTCGCAACCTGCGTAGCCCAAAGCGCACGAAGCGGCGAATGGATGGGCTCACACCGGCTTCAACAGCACATGCCGCTTCTTGCCGAGCGAGAGCTTGATGACGCCTTCGGGCGTCAAATCTTTGGCCGTCAGCGTCATCCGCTCGTCGGCGACGGTGGTGTCGTTCACCTTCAGCCCGCCCGACTTGATCTGCCGCCGCGCCTCGCCGTTCGAGCTCACGAGTTTCGTTTTCTCCGAAAAAGCGAGGAGGACGCCCAAACCCTTGTTGAGTTCGCCGCGGGCGATTTCGACGGTGGGGAGGTTCTCGGCCAGCGTGCCTTCCTCGAAGGTGCGGCGCGCGGTATCGGCGGCGCGTTCGGCCGCCTCGCGGCCGTGCAGCAGCGCGGTGGCTTCCGTCGCCAGCACCTTCTTGGCGTCGTTCAGCTCGGCACCTTGCAGCGCGCCGAGCTTGGCAATTTCATGAAGCGGCAACACGGTGAAGAGCTTGAGGAAGCGCGTGACGTCGCCGTCCTCGGTGTTGCGCCAGTATTGCCAGTAATCGTAGGGGCTCACCAGGTCGGCATTGAGCCACACCGCGCCGGCGGCGGTCTTGCCCATCTTGGCACCGGAGGCGGTGGTGATGAGCGGCGAGGTGAGCGCGAACAGTTGCGCATTCATCATGCGGCGGCCGAGGTCGATGCCGTTGACGATGTTGCCCCACTGGTCGGAGCCGCCCATCTGCAAGATGCAGCCGGTGCGCTTGTGGAGTTCGACGAAATCGTACGCCTGCAGCACCATGTAATTGAATTCGAGGAACGACAGCTCCTGCTGCCGGTCAAGCCGCAGCTTTACCGAATCGAACGACAACATGCGATTGACGGAGAAGTGCCGGCCGACGTCGCGCAGGAAATCGATATAGTTGAGCGTGTTCAGCCAGTCGGCATTGTTCGCCATGACGGCGCTGCCGCCCTCGCTCTCGAATTTTAGGAATTTCGAGAATACCGCGCGGATGCCGGCGAGGTTCTCATTGATTTGCGCATCGGTGAGAATGCGCCGGCTCTCGTCCTTGCCGGAAGGATCGCCCACGCGCGTGGTGCCGCCGCCCATCAGCGCGATCGGCCGATGGCCGGTCTGCTGCATCCAATAAAGCATCATGATCGGCAGGAGCGAGCCGACGTGCAGCGAGGCGGCCGTGCAATCGAAGCCGATATAGGCGGTGATCGCGCTCGACGCCGCCCGCTCGTCCAGCGCCTCGGG
>DASTWX010000066.1:0-7957 GCA_035765795.1 Pseudolabrys sp.
AACGGCGTCATCCAAGTCATCAATCACGTACTGCTGCCGGGCTGATCGGGGTCCACTCCGGTCCGGCACGGGCCGCGGCCACGGCGCCGCGGCCCCTCCGCATGACGCCCCCTAATAGCGGGCGTTTCGCCTTGGTCGCGCCACCCGAAAAACATAATCGTTAACCCGCCGCTAACCATATAATGGGCAAATATTGCCCGGGGAGACCGGGGTTATTGCCCCGCTGTAGCCGTTACTAGTGCCCCGCTTCCCGAGTTCGTGACACATCGCAGCAAGCTCTGACACGAACTTCGGAAGCAAAGGGGCACTAGCAAGTTTATGATTCTAGTGCCGCTTTCGATTTGAAGTTCCTGACGAGCTTGCTGCAACTGTTGTAGGAACTTCAAATCGGCGGCACTAGGGCGCCGCTCCGGCGCCTGCTTCCGGTTTGATGACCTCTGTATTGTCGAAGCGTCCCAGCCGCCGGGCGAGTGGCGGATCAGGCAGGCATGACCGACATCGGCGCCGCACCAGCCCGCTCCGCGGGAATCATCCGCGGCATATCGCTTCCCGGCATCGGCGATCTCGGCGCGCTGATGAAGCGCGGCGACATCGCGCTTGCCGTCGGTGTTCTCGTCATCCTGGTGGTGTTGATTCTCCCGCTGCCGCCGCTGCTGCTCGACTGCTCGCTGGCAATCTCGATCATCTTTTCCGTGCTGATCCTGATGACGGCGCTGTTCATCCATGCGCCGCTCGAGTTCTCCGCCTTCCCGACCGTGCTCTTGATCTCGACCATGCTGCGGCTGTCGCTCAATCTCGCGTCGACCCGGCTGATCCTGTCGCACGGGCACGAAGGCACCGACGCTGCCGGCCACGTCATCCAGGCCTTCGGCAACTTTGTCATGGGCGGCAATTTCGTCATCGGCATCATCGTGTTCACGATCCTGGTTATCGTGAACTTCGTCGTCATCACCAAAGGCTCGGGCCGCATCGCGGAAGTCGCGGCTCGCTTCCACCTCGACGCCATGCCGGGCAAGCAGATGGCGATCGATGCCGACCTTTCCGCCGGCCTCATCGACGAGAAAGAGGCACGCCGCCGCCGGAAGGAACTCGAGGACGAAGGCGGCTTCTTCGGCGCGATGGACGGCGCCTCCAAATTCGTGCGCGGTGATGCGATTGCCGGCCTGTTGATCGTTTTCATCAACGTCATCGGCGGCATGATCATCGGCATCGCGCAACAAGGACTCTCGTTCAGCGAAGCCGCACACTCCTACACCATCCTTACCGTCGGCGACGGCCTGGTCACGCAGATACCCTCGCTGATCGTGTCCACCGCGGCCGGCCTCTTGGTGTCGAAAGCGGGCGTCTCCGGCGCCGCCGACAAGGCGCTGCTTAAGCAGCTTTCCGGCTATCCGCAGGCGCTCGCGATGTCGGGCGCGGTGATGATCGTAATGTCGCTCCTGCCCGGCATTCCCATGCTGCCGTTCCTGGCGCTCGGCACCGGCGCCGGCGCGCTCGCCTTCATCATCGACAAGCGCACCAAGCTCGCAGCCTCAACCGAAGCTAAAAAAGCCGCCGCGGAGAAGAAGGCCGAAACCGCCGAAGAGCCGATCACTGCCGCGCTCAAGATCGATGACCTCAAGGTCGAGCTCGGCTATGCGCTTCTGCCGCTGGTCAATGCACCCGACGGCAACGACCGCCTCACCGAGCAGATCAAGGCGCTGCGCCGCTCGCTGGCGATGGAAATGGGCTTCGTGATGCCGGCCGTGCGCATCCTCGACAATGTGCAGCTCGACGCCAACAACTACATCATCAAGATCAAGGAAGTGGACGCCGGGCAGGGGCAGATCTGGGCGAACCAGTACATGGTGATGGATCCGGCCGGCGGCCAAGTCGACGTGCCCGGCACCCACACGACAGAACCTACCTTCGGCTTGCCTGCCACCTGGATCGATGCCGCGCTGAAGGAGGAGGCCTCGATGAAAGGCTACACGGTGGTCGATGCCGCCACCGTGCTCTCGACCCACCTGACCGAATTGCTCAAGGGCAACATGGCGGAGCTCCTGTCCTACGGCGAGGTGCAGAAGCTGCTGAAGGAGCTGCCGAAGGAGCAGGCCGAACTGCTCAAGGATTTGGTGCCCGCGACCATCAACGTCTCCGGCATCCAGCGCGTGCTGCAAATCCTGCTCGCCGAGCGCGTTTCGATTCGCGATCTCTCCACCATTCTCGAGGGCATCGCCGACGGCATCTCATCGACACGCAACCCGATGCTGCTCGCCGAACACGTGCGCGCGCGCCTTGCCCGCCAGATTTGCGCGCAACACATGAGTCCTTCCGGCTATCTTGCGCTGATCCCGTTGACCGCGCATTGGGAGCAAGCCTTCGCGGAATCGCTGGTCGGGACCGGCGACGACCGCTCGCTCGCCATGCAGCCGTCCAAGCTCACCGAATTCATCAACCTGGTGCGCGAGAAGTTCGAGACGGCGGCGCGCGAAGGCGAGGCGCCGGTGCTGGTCACCTCGGCCGGCATCCGGCCGTTCGTGCGCGGCATCGTCGAGCGCTTCCGCTCGCAGACGCCGGTGATGTCGCAATCGGAAATCCATCCGCGCGTGCGGCTGAAAACGGTGGGGAGTATTTAGCTTCGGTACGCCTCGAACAAGAAACTGTACCCGTCACCCTGAGGTGCTCGGCCGAAGGCCGAGCCTCGAAGGGCCTGGGCTTGTCATCCTTCGAGGCTCGCGCGCAAAAAAGCGCTCGCACCTCAGAGGCTGTGAATGAATTGCCGCCGTCATTGCGAACGAAGCGAAGCAATCCAGAAGCTATTGAAAATAAACCTGGATTGCTTCGTCGCTGTCGCTCCTCGCAATGACGGAGCCGAAAGACTCACAAGCTCTCAGGATGGCGGGAGAGAGTCTCATGCGCAGCGGGTCCGCTATGTCGGTGGCCGACTCAGGATGACGCAGAAAGGCTTTCATCGACCTTCAGACATTCCCGCGCTGAAACAGGCTGAATTGGAAGCGTTGAATGGCGCCGCCGGGCGTGCGGTGGTCATGCCGGCGGCTGTCAATCAGCTTGAACGAATCGCCGAGCATTTGTCCGATGCTGGCGGCATCGTGCCGAACCACGGGCAAACCGCTGCAACGTTCAGGACCATCCAATGCAAATGTGCCGATGATCGCGTGCCCGCCCGATCGGACAGCTTTGCGGACGCATTCGGCGTATGCCTCGCGGTCGTCTTGTTCGGTCAAAAAATGAAACGCGGCGCGATCGTGCCACACGTCATAGGTTTGCGGCGGCAGCCACGTGGTCACGTCGGCGACGATCCAATTGACCCCGGCGCTCCGCGCGCCGAGCCTCGCCTTCGAAGCAGCAAGGGCCCTTTCGGACACGTCGAGCACGGTGACTGAACGAAATCCGGCATCAAGCAGCGCGTCGGCCAGCCGGGATGCGCCGCCGCCGACGTCGATGATCGACGCATCTGTATTGACGCCGGTGGCGTGAATGAGATCGAGCGAGACCTGCGGGGTTTCCTGAAACCAGCTTACCTCGCGTTCGCCCTTGGTCTGGTAGACATTCTGCCAGTGGGCCTGCCGTTCGGAGATGCTCGTCTTCATTTTTCCAATGCCTCTCTGAGGGATATTACGGCATTTCGGCTGGAGACGCATTAAGCGGGTAGGTACGGACGGCAAGGGAGACGCTGCTCCGGCCCTTCAAAGCGAACGGAGCGGAGCAGTTCTGTTCCGCCTCTGGAAACAACGGGCACTCGCCACCATATAAGTTGCCGTTGGTTCATGGGTTTGGGGTTATGGAGCGATCATGGATAAGTTCGATTATTCCGCACCGGCGGAATTATTTCCGTCGCGCAACCGGCGCGCCCCGAGCAAGGTGAAATACCGCCGCTTCGACCGCGCCGCCGAGGCGATCCGCTTTGCGGTCGAGGAGCTGCCGGAGCCGCAGCTGCTCGGCGCCTATATCGAGATCAATGAGCGGCGGCTCGGCCATCAGGATATCCGCGCGCTATACAACAGCGCCGATTATCCGTTGCGCAAGAAGGCAAGCTGAGCCGCGTTTCGTGCTTCTTTGACGGAGCGATGAAATTTGAGTATAAGGGACCTTGTTGAAACCAGATTTGGTTTTGCCTTGCTGCGTTGCCCCGGTTAGGGCGCTTAACAAGTCACCCCTAAATCGGATGTTTCGATCGCCCCGGCGATGTTCGCCCGGGCGTATCACAACGCGACCAGCGTTCAACCAAGGAAAGCCATCATGGCCACAGGTACCGTGAAGTTCTTCAACAACCAGAAGGGCTTCGGATTCATCACCCCGAGCGACGGCTCGCGCGACGTGTTCGTGCACATCAGCGCGGTCGAACGCGCCGGGATGAGCACGCTCAACGAAGGTCAGCGCGTCAGCTACGACGTCGTGACCGAGCGCGGCAAGCAGGCGGCAGGCAATCTGCAAAGCGCCTGATTTCAATATCCCCTTACGAGATGGGAACGCCCGGCCTGGTGCCGGGCGTTTCCGTTCCATTCGCCTTTCGAGGCAAGCCCGCTCATCCAGCAGAAGGGCCCCGCAACATGGCGCACAAATTCTCTACCGGACAAACCGTTTACTTCCATCCAAGCCACGGCATTTCGGCGAGCAGCGGCACGTATAAGATCATTCGTCCCTTGCCGATCGAGAACGATAATCGGCTTTCTTACCGGATCAAAAGCGCTGCGGAAAATTTCGAGCGGATCGCCGAGGAGCACCAGTTGACCCGCGGCGGTTGATCGCTGGTTCAAATAGACGTGGCGTACCGTCGGTTCAAATCACCGGACGCGAAACGAGACCGCCGTCATTTGTCTTCGCGCAGGCCCGGCGTTCCGCCATCGCCAAGGCCGTCAATGTGCGCCTGCGTATAGCGCTCCAGGCCTATGCGGTCGATCAGGTCCAGTTGCGTCTCCAGGAAGTCGATGTGGCCTTCTTCATCGGCCATCAGCAACTCGAACAAGTCCTTTGTCGGGTTGTCTTTGGCGTCGAGGCAATACTCCGCTGCTTCGCGGTAGAGCGCACGAGCACTCACCTCGGAAGCCAAGTCGGCGTCGATGATCTCTTTCACGTTCTGCCCGATGCGCAACGGATCGAGCGTCTGCATGTTGGGAAAGCCTTCGAGAAAGATGATGCGGTCGACGAAACGGTCGGCGTGACGCATCTCCTCAATCGATTCCTCGCGCCATTTCTTGGCCAGCCGGTTCAGGCCCCAATTGTCGAGAAGGCGATAGTGCAGCCAGTATTGATTGACCGCGGTCAGCTCGCTGCGAAGACCTTTATTGAGGTATTCGATCACCCTCGCATCGCCTTTCATGAACTGCTCCCTGCCTGACGGACCGG
Source organism: Pseudolabrys sp. (assembly GCA_035765795.1). Lineage (GTDB taxonomy): Bacteria > Pseudomonadota > Alphaproteobacteria > Rhizobiales > Xanthobacteraceae > Pseudolabrys. The sequence goes on from DASTWX010000066.1 coordinate 5,350, forward strand.
AATGGCCGGTTCCCAAATCAAACAAGTAAAAGCTCAGCGAGGCTCGAACAAGCTCTTTGCCCGCGCCGCCTGCTCACAATTTGAAAAGTCGCCTATTCGGCGGCGATCAAGGTGATTGTCTCAACTGCGCCGTCAGTAGCCGCAACGGTATCTTTTTCTTGCTGCCCTTCGGCGGCCGGACAGGCCGGGCAGCCGACATTGCAATTTTCCAGATGGGCTTTGATCACCAGGGCGCGCACCGTTTCCAGGCAGCGGCCACACCGCGGCGCGCATCCGAGGCAACGGTAGGCTTCACCCACCGACCGCGGGCGTGCTTCCGGCGCGCGTCGCAGCGTTTCCAGGACCTGCGCCTCAGACAAGACATTGCAGGAGCAGATGATCACCGCACTTTCCTACTTTAGAACATCTAAAAAGTACTGTGCTTTCAGCTACTTATTTATGCGAGGTACGGCGATAAGGCAATAGCGCGATGAGCGCCGGCTCGGCCACCACGAGGGCCGCCGCTAATCCGATACCTCTATGAGTGAAACTCCAACGGCAGGGCGGGCCTTGTGCCCGCCCGGAACGGCGCGCATGGGGGAACACCAGGCCGCGAGACGTGCGCCTTTGCAACCCGCAGGCTTCGGCAGTCGACCTATTCCGCCGCTTGCCGCTGCGGCAGAGCCGCTTCCACGCGCGCGGCGCAGTACTTGAATTCCGGGATCTTGCCGAAGGGGTCGAGTGCCGGGTTGGTGAGCTTGTTCGCCGCCGCCTCGAAGAAGGCGAAGGGGATGAACACCACGCCGTCGGGGATGGCGTCGTCCTGGCGCGCGGCGAGTTCGACGATGCCGCGCCGTGTCGAGACGCGCACCATATCACCCGCCTGGATGCCGAGCTTGGCCAAGGTGCCGCGCGACACCGCCGCGGTCGGGGCCGGCTCCAGCGCGTCGAGTACGCTCGCACGCCGGGTCATCGCACCGGTGTGCCAATGCTCGAGCATGCGGCCGGTGGTGAGGATGAACGGGTACTCGTGATCCGGCGTCTCGTCGGGCGGCTGAAGCTTCGCCGCCACCAGCTTGCCGAAGCCGCCGGGACGCGGAAAGCCTTTGTCGAACACCACGTCCTTGCCGGGCCTGTCGATCGCTTCCGCCGGGTAGGTGACGGAGCTTTCGCGCTCGACGCGCTCCCACGGGATATTGTTGAGCGACGGCATCAGCAGCGACATTTCCGCGTAGATGTCGCGCGGGTGCTGATAATCCAGAGCCATGCCCATGCGGCGGCCGATTTCCTGCGTAATCCACCAGTCGGGCTTGGCATCGCCCGGCAGCGGCAGCGCCTGGCGGCCCATCTGCACCTGGCGGTTTGTATTCGTGACGGTGCCGTCCTTCTCCGGCCAGGCGGAGGCCGGCAGGAACACGTCGGCATAGACGGCGGTCTCGGTCAGGAACAGGTCCTGCACCACCAGGTGCTCAAGATGCGCGAGCGCCTGGCGCGCGTGGTTCAAATCGGGGTCCGACATCGCCGGGTTCTCGCCCAGGATGTACATGCCCTTGATCACATCGTTGTGGATCGCCTTCATGATCTCGACGACGGTGAGCCCTTCCTTGGGGTCGAGCTTGGTTCCCCAGAGCTTCTCGGCCTTCTCGCGAAATTCCGGATTCTCCACCGACTTGTAGTCGGGGAAGAACATCGGAATCAGGCCGACGTCGGAGGCGCCCTGCACGTTGTTCTGGCCGCGCAACGGATGGAGCCCGGTGCCGGCGCGGCCGATCTGGCCGGTGATCAGCGCGAGCGCGATCAGGCAGCGCGCGTTGTCGGTGCCGTGCGTGTGCTGCGACACGCCCATGCCCCAGAAGACGATGGCGGAGTGCGCACGCGCATAGGTGCGGGCCACTTCGCGCAACGTGTCGGCCGGGATGCCGCAGATCGGCGCCATCTCCTCCGGCGTGAAGTCCTTGATGCTCTCGGCGAACGGACCGAAGCCTTCGACGTAAGTTTGTACGTACTGTTTGTCGTAGAGCTCTTCGGTGACGATGACGTTCAACATCGCGTTGAGCATCGCCACGTCGGCGCCGTTCTTGAATTGCATCATGCGCCAGGCGTGACGCTTGAGCGCCTGCCCGCGCGGGTCCATCACGATCAGCTTGGCGCCGCGCTTGGCCGCCTGCTTGAAGAAGCTGGCCGCGACCGGGTGATTCTCCACCGGATTGGCGCCGATGACGATGATGACATCGGAGTTCTTGCACTCGTTGAACGAGGCCGACACCGCGCCGGAGCCGATGCCTTCAAGCAGCGCGGCGACCGAAGAAGCGTGGCAGAGGCGGGTGCAATGGTCGACGTTGTTGGTGCCGAAGCCGACGCGCACCAGCTTCTGGAAGAGGTAAGCCTCTTCGTTCGAACATTTCGCCGAGCCGAAGCCGGCGAGCGCCTTGGCGCCGTCGCGGTCGCGGATCGTCTTCAGCCCCGCGGCGGCGCGATCGAGCGCTTCCTCCCAGGTGGCGGGACGGAAATGCGTCCACGGATTGGCCGGGTCGATCTGCTCGTGGGGGACTTTGGGCACGCCCTCCTTGCGGATCATCGGCTGCGTCAGGCGTTGCGGATTGGTGATGTAGTCGAAGCCGAAGCGGCC
>DASTWX010000067.1:0-39323 GCA_035765795.1 Pseudolabrys sp.
TGATGATCGAGCACAATCTCCACCCCGACGATTTTCTCGAATTCGTGCACAAAATCGATCATTCGCCGCTCGAACCCAATCCGGCCCTCGGCGCAGCGCTCGAGCGCCTGCCCGGTCGCAAGCTGATACTCACCAACGGCACGCGGAAGCACGCCGAAGCCGTGATGCGCCGGCTGGCGGTGCACGAGCATTTCGAGGACGTGTTCGACATTATCGCCGCCGAACTCGAGCCAAAACCTTCGCCGCAGACCTATGCGCGCTTCCTCGCGCGGCACAACGTCGAGGCGTCGCGTGCCGCCATGTTCGAAGATCTTGCACGCAACCTGAAAGAACCGCACGCCCTCGGCATGACCACCGTGCTGGTTGTGCCGGAACAGACTCGGGAGGTTTTGCGCGAGGGCTGGGAACTGGAAGGACGCGATGCGCCCTTCGTGGATCATGTGACCGAAGACCTCGTCGGCTTCCTGCGATCGACCGTCGCTTCGAGAGAGCCCTCCGCTTAGGCCGGCATCGGAACGATCTGCTGCGCCAGGACGGTCAACCCAACACCTGCGATGGCGGTACCGATCGGACGCAGGACAGAAATTCGATCGCTCTTACGCATCAATGCTTGTGCGATCGCCATCGCGCCGAGCGCGACGGCGCTTTGGATCGCCGCGAGCCCGAGCAGATAAGCGTAAAGCGGGGTCGGCTCCGCTCCGTAGATCGACTCGCCAAACAAGTAGCCGTGAATGAGGCCGACCAGCACGAACAGCGCCAGCGCCGCCGGCGCGGATATGCCGTCATGGCGGAACAGAAGCACGCCGAGGCCAACAACTGAAATCGCCGCCAGAGTCTCCCCTGCCGGCACTGTCCCGCCGTGCAAATGCGCCGCAACGCCCGCGATCATCGCCAGCACGAAACCAATGGCGAGGGCGACCGAGGAGCGGTGCGTGGCCGCAAGGCAGCCTACCGCGACGACGGCGGCGAAATGATCGAGACCGATGATCGGATGGCCCAGCCCAGACAGGATGCCCTCGGTAAACGTCGCCGGGATTCTTCCGCCCATCAGGTGGTGGGCGGCCGCCGGCTGGAGACCGACGGCTAAAATCGCGGCGGCCAAGCCCCACCGGCGCGTATGCTGCTTCATGATTCTGCCCCTCCGATGCCGATCTTTAATCTGCCTCGGTGCGATTGTCAGCCCAATGTCCCCGTCATGCCGCCGTCTTGCTGACCAACCCGGCCGGCGCCTGCTTAATGTGCGGATTCCGCTGCGGAAATGACAGCGACAGCCCCGCCGCTTCAAGCTGATTCTCACCAACGGCACGCCGGAAGCATACTGAAGCTGTGATAGGCTCGGGGAGTTTCTTGCGAAGAGCTGCGAGCTAGAAGGACGCGATGCGCCCTTCGTGGATCATGTGACCGAAGTGGTGTCGAGCGTGCAGATGATCGCCGCGTCATCAGTGGCATCGTTCATGTGCTGAAAAGTGGCTGCCGCTGGTGCGATTGCCCGCCCGAATATGGTCCTGCGACGACCGATCTACAATCGCTTTGTGAGCTGGGCACGGCGCGGGGTCCGGGAAACCTATTCCGTGAGCCTCGCCGCAGCTCTTGTATGGTGGACTTAATGAGTCTGGACCCTAGTGCATTACAAATAACTGCTGAATTTCATCGGGATCACGGGTTGTGGTCATCGCAATAGCGAGAAGAATGGCGGCCTTGTGCGGACTGAGATTATCCGCCGCTATCATGCCCGGCTCCTGCCAATTGTCGTCGCGAATGACCCGGCCTTCGCCAACACGCGAGCTGCGGACCACCACAGCAGCACCAGCTTTGGCAGCGGCTGCAAGCTCTTGTCGCAATGCCCCGGTAGCGCCTCCACCTACTCCCGCGACCACGATTCCTTTGGCCCCGCGCTCAAGAACGGCTGCGACAAGGTCCGGCCGTGCTCCGGCGTGCACGTAGAGAATGTCAACGCGCGGCAAAGCGTCGATTGCGCCGATGTTGAAGGCGCTTTGCATGGTATGCTGTCGCACCGGCGCCCGGTACAGGTGAAGTCCGTCCGCATCGAGGTCTCCCAGAGGCCCGTGCGTTCGGCTTTGGAAAGTATGCAGGCGATATGTGCTCGTCTTGCTGACATCGCGCGCCGTGTGGATTTGATTATTCGCCACCACCAGAACGCCAAGACCGCGCACTTTGTCGCAAGCAGCTACTCGGAACGCATCGATCAAGTTCATAGGGCCGTCGCTCGAAAGCGCTGTGAAAGGCCGCTGCGCGCCCGTGACGATGACAGGCTTATCGGTTTTCAGCGTTAGGTGGAGAAAATAGGCCGTCTCCTCAAGGCCGTTCGTCCCGTGGACCAGCACGAGCCCATCCACGTGACGGTCCGCCAGGATTCGGCTGGCGTGCCGTGCGAGCTTCAGGATGTCCTGAAGCGTCGCGTTCTCGTGCGGGTTTTTGGGATCGACTCGCACGTGAGCGAATTGCCCGAGTTCCGGCAGCGCCTCGATTAGCTGCTCTCCGGTGAGGCGCTCATTCCCGCTGCGCAGTGGTGAATAGCGAACCAACTCCGTACGGTCAGATCCCTGGCTCGTCAGCGTGGCCGGCGACAGCATCAGATGGATAGTGGGAAGCACGAGTGGCACCTTAGGTTTCAGAAGGTTTGCGCCGGGTTGGAGAATCAAACCCGTCCCGCTTTTCTCTGGCGGCCCTCACCTGCGTGAGGCCCTGGAATTCAGTGCCGCGGGACGATGGGGTCTGCGCGATTCCCGTTTCCTTTCGATCGGGGTGGCAGGCCGTTTTTGATGCCCTTCAAATTTTCCTCGATTTATCTTCTGGCGAAATACACCAAGAAGGACAAGTCAATCCTGACTGCCGATCTATGAGCAGTATCTATCACCGACAAGATCTATTCGCACGGCGAGGTTAGTACCTTCGGATTCGACAAGATTCTCTCCGCGGTGACCAAGGAAGGGAGATCAAATCTCCGCCGCCTCCGGTGTCGGCCTATCTGCTCGACTCAAGCTTCGGCGGACTCGCGGCGGGCGGGTGATCCCCGGCAGAGAAGATTAGGGCCTGGATTTAATGAGTCTGGACCCTAGTTGATTGCCAGTTAGTTTACGAACAATTTATCCGCAGGTCATTGGCCCTACGCTCGTTTGACAACACGAGATTGCCCGCTTGCGCGGCACCTGTGCGCTTCTATTCGCTTGGAGGGAACGCATCGAGGATGCGCGTTGCGCGCCTTCAACAGACCAATACTGGTAGGAAATGCGTGGAGAGAACGAATGGCCTTTGCCGCTGTAATGCCGGACCAAGCGCTCGGCAAAATCCGGTGGACGCAGCTCATTACCTGCGTCGTCTGTATGATCATGACGGCCAACCTGCAATACGGCTGGACGCTGTTCGTTCATCCAATCAACCAGGCGCATGGCTGGTCCATTGCCGCAATCCAGGTCGCTTTCAGCATCTTCGTCGCTTTGGAGACGTGGCTCACTCCCATTGAGGGGTGGATTGTCGATTATCTCGGCGCTCGGCGCGGGCCTAAACTGATGGTCGCGCTCGGGGGCTTGCTGATCGCCGCCGGCTGGATCGTCAACGCCGAGGCGAATTCGCTCGCCATGCTTTATGCAGGCGCGGTGCTCTCCGGCATCGGCGCCGGCGCGGTGTACGCCACCTGTGTGGGGCAGGCGGTGAAGTGGTTTCCGGACCGCCGCGGCCTAGCGGTTGGCCTCACCGCCGCCGGGTTTGGCGCCGGAGCGGCGATCACCGTGGTCCCCATACGTGAGGTCATCGCCGCGAGCGGTTACCAAGCCGCCTTCTTTTGGTTCGGACTGGTGCAGGGTGGCGTCGTTTTCTTGCTCGCCTGGATTTTGCGGGCGCCGGAATCGGACGAACTCACCGGCCTTGCGCCGCCGAAGGTGGCGCAATCGGCGCGCAGTTACACCCCGACCGAAATGCTGATGACGCCCGTCTTTTGGGTGCTCTACGCCATGTTCGTCATGGTGTCGGCCAGCGGCTTGATGGCGACCGCCCAAATCGCATTGATCGCCGCGGACTTCCATGTCGCCAATGCGCCGATCCTATTCGGCGCAACCGCGCTTTCGGTCGCGCTGATCATCGACAACATCGCCAATGGCGCGGCACGACCGATGTTCGGGTGGGTGTCCGATCACATCGGTCGCGAAAACACCATGGCGATCGCCTTCGGCCTCGGGGCCGTAGCCTATTGGCTACTCGGCTCAATGGGCACCTCTCCCTGGGCCTTCATTTTATGCGCAGCGCTGATCTTCCTCACCTGGGGCGAGATCTTCAGCCTCTTCCCCTCCACCTGCACCGACAGCTTTGGGCCGAAATTCGCGACCGTCAACTTAAGCCTGCTCTATACGGCAAAGGGCGCCTCGGCCTTCCTGGTCCCGGTCGCAAACGTGATCAAAGCTTCCACCGGAAGCTGGCATATGGTGTTTCTGGTCACCGCGGCTATGAACCTGGCCGTCGTCGCCTTGGCGCTGTTCGTGCTCAAGCCGATGCGAGCACGAGCGGCAGCTGGAGAACCGCGTAAGTTGGTGGCGCACGCCGTATAGCGTCGGCTTTGCCGCATTCACGAACAAGGCGCCGTCTGCGAGGCCTTGTTTTTGCGTTTCTAAGCCGCTGCCGTTTTGCTGATAAGTTCCGGCGGCGCCTGCTTGATGTGCAGATCCCGCTGCGGAAACGGCAGCGACAGCCCCGCCGCTTCCAGGGCCGCCTTGCCTTTCTTGGTCAGCTCACGTTTGACGGGCCAGTAGTCGGCGTTCAACGACCAGAACCGCAGCCGCAGCACGATGGCGCGGTCGCTGATCTCATCAACAAAAACTTGCGAGGCCGGATCGGCCATCACCCGCGCGTCTTCCGCAGCGAGCGAGAGCAACACCTGCTCGCCTTTGTCGAGGTCGTCGGTGTAATCGACCCCGAAGGCGAGGTCGACGAGCCGTGTCGGCAGGCGCGAGTAATTGATAATCTTCTTGTTCCACAATTCGGAATTCGGCACGAAAAGGAAGACTCCGTCCCAGGACTGCATCTCAGTGGCGAACAGACCCACTTCCTTCACAGTGCCGGCGACCGATCCTGTGTCGATGTAATCACCGACGCGAAAGGGGCGCAGCCACAACAGCATGAGACCGGCGGCGATGTTCGACAGCGTGCCCTGAATGGCCAGACCGATGGCGAGACCGGCGGCGCCGAGGGCAGCGAGGATGCTGGTGGTCTGGATGCCGAGCTGGCTGAGCACCGCCACCACGACGATGATCAGGATGCTGTAGCGCACCAGAGATGAGATAAGGCCGCGCAAAGTGGGGTCGATGCGCTGCTGGCGGTCGAGCATGCGGCCGGTTGCGCGTTCCAGACGCGAGGCGATCCACCAGCCGATGGCCAAGAGCACAATTGCGCCCACGACGCGTGGAACGGCGATGGCGGCCCACGCGACGAAAGCCGTGAAAAAGGCGCCGAGTTCTCCGCCGAGATGCGCAGTCACCGTCATTCGCTCCTCCTCGGTCAATTTCACCGCGATTCACTGCGGTTTTAGCCCATCGAGGAGGCGGTCGGAACGCCCGAATGCCGCCGAAACCCGCGCGGCTTGACAGGCCCACGGCTTGCCTCGACAAAACGTGGCCAATTCGACCCGCCAGGATATCCATTTCATGCCCGATACCGATCTCGCCAAGACGATCGACGGCGCTTTCGAGCAGCGCGAGAACATAGGCCCCACGACCACAGGGGCGGTGCGCGAGGCGGTCGAGGCCGCGCTCGACCTGCTCGATACCGGCAAGGCGCGGGTGGCCGAGCGCAAACCCGACGGGGCTTGGCAGGTCAATCAGTCGCTGAAGAAGGCCGTCCTGCTTTCCTTCCGGCTCAACGACATGACAACGATCGGCAACGGACCCGGAGGCGCGACCTGGTGGGATAAAGTGCCCTCCAAATTTGAGAATTGGGGCGACCATCAATTCCGCGCCGCGGGCTTTCGCGCGGTGCCGAACTGCGTTGTGCGCCGCTCCGCCTATATCGCGCCTGGCGTGGTGTTGATGCCGTCATTCGTCAATCTCGGCGCCTATGTGGACTCCGGCACCATGATCGATACCTGGGCGACAGTCGGCTCGTGCGCGCAGATCGGTAAGAATTGCCATATCTCGGGCGGCGCCGGCATCGGCGGCGTGCTCGAACCTCTGCAAGCCGGCCCGGTGATCGTCGAAGACAACTGCTTCATCGGTGCGCGCTCGGAAGTCGCCGAAGGCGTCGTGGTGCGCACGGGGGCGGTGCTCTCGATGGGCGTTTATCTCGGCGCCTCGACACGCATCGTCGATCGCGAGACGGGCGCCATCACCCAAGGCGAGGTGCCGGCTTATTCCGTCGTGGTGCCGGGGACGCTTCCCGGCAAGAACGGCGGTCCCGGTCTTTACTGCGCCGTCATCGTCAAACGCGTCGACGAGCGTACGCGCGCCAAAACGAGCATCAATGAGCTACTGAGGGATTGAAATGCTGGATCGCGCCCTTTTCTCTTCGCCATGGCCGGGCTTGCCCCGGCCATCCCGATTAGGGAGGCATTACCCCGCCAGCCTAAGCGGGATCACCGGGACAAGCCCGGTGATGACCACGGATGTATGGCGATGACCGCCGATCCCGTTGCCATCGCCCGCGAGTTGTTGCGCTGCCCGTCGGTGACCCCGGCCGAAGGCGGCGCGCTCGGCTATCTCGAGCACATCCTAAAAGGCGCCGGTTTCACGGTGCATCGGATGACCTTCAGCGAGCCGGGCACCTACGACGTAGAAAACCTCTATGCCAAGCTCGGCAGCGAGCGGCCAAACTTGATGTTCGCGGGCCACACCGACGTGGTGCCGCCTGGCGACGAAGCGGCTTGGCGCCACCCGCCGTTTGCCGGCGAGATCGACGGTGGCGATCTCTACGGCCGCGGCGCGGTCGATATGAAGGGCAATATTGCCTGCGCGGTCGCCGCCGTGATGGACCATGTTGCCCAGCATGGAAAGCCGACGGGCTCGATCTCATTTCTGATTACCGGAGACGAGGAGAGCGTCGCCGTCAACGGAACGAACAAAGTGCTACAATGGGCCGCCGAGCACGGCGAGCCATTTGATCACTGCATTCTCGCCGAACCGAGCAGTCAGGGTGCGCTAGGCGATACGATCAAGGTCGGGCGCCGCGGTTCGCTCAACGGCCACCTCGTCGTGACCGGAAAGCAAGGCCACGTCGCCTATCCGCAGCGCGCGGAGAACCCCATCCGGGGATTGGTCAAGCTCATCGACGCCATTCAATCGGAGCCGCTCGATCGCGGCAGCACGAACTTCGAGCCGTCGAATATCGAGTTTACTTCTATCGACGCCGTCAATAAGACGGTCAATGTCATTCCCGGCGAAGTGCGCGCGCGCTTCAACATCCGTTTCAACGATTGTCACACGTTCGAATCCGTACAACGACTGATCGAGCAGCGCGCTGCCGGCGCCGCCGGCAACTCAATCAAGTTCGAGATCAAATGGGAGCCGTCGAACTCCGACGTATTCCTTACCGATCCCGGACCGTTCATCCGCGTGGTTTCCGACGCCATTGCGGAAATCACGGCCCGCCACCCTGAACGGTCAACCAACGGCGGGACCTCGGACGCACGCTTCATCACCCACTATTGTCCAGTGGTGGAATTCGGCCTTGTCGGAGATACGATGCACCAAGTCGACGAGCGCGTTCCGGTCGCCGACCTGCGTGCGCTGACGACGATCTATCGCAAGATCATCGAGCGGTACTTCGCGACATTTGGCTGATTACGCGTCTGCGGCCGCATTCTGCGGCCACTGTCCCATTTCAATTTTCGCAGCGGCGATCACCGCTTGCGTGCGGCTTTCGACCCCGAGTTTCTGGAGAATGGCTGATACATGCGCCTTGACCGTCGCCTCGGACACGCCGAGTTGAAACGCAATTTGCTTATTGAGTAACCCCTCCGACAACATCATGAGCACCCGCACCTGCTGCGGGGTCAGCGTCGCCATACGCGCCATGAGGCCGGCGCTCTCCACGTCCGAGCCAGCGCTGAGGTCGACATCGGGCGGCGTCCACACCCCGCCCTTGAGCACGCAGGCAATGGCGGTGCGCATCGCCTCGACACCTACCGTTTTCGGGATGAAACCTGACGCGCCGAATTCCATGCACCGGCGAATAGCCGCCGGATCATCGTTCGCGGAAACCACTATCACCGGCACGCTAGGATATTGCGCGCGCAGATACATCAACCCGGAAAAGCCGCGCGTCCCGGGCATGGCGAGGTCGAGGAGAATAAGGTCGACCTCGCCGCCCCGTTCGAGTAATTCCGCAACGGCATCGAAGGTACCCGCCTCCGCGATCTCGACCTGCCGCAGCAATCCGGAGACCGCCTCGCGCAATGCGCCGCGGAACAGAGGGTGGTCATCGGCTATCACCAACCGGTAACGCGAGCCGCCATTCAGCATCGAAAACCTTTGAAGCCAAGCCGGGCGGGGCACCCGGAAACCGCAACATACATAATTTCGCACCACAACGCACCGTTGTCACTGCGGCTCCTTGGATCCGTCGGAATGCGCGGAACTTATCGGCTAGGCTGGGCGACATGACCTGTCTTTGCGTCGAGCCGCACGAAACCGTCGTCAACCCGTTTGAAACTCCAGCGCTCCGTCGTTTGTCCAAACGAGGACGGCGGCGGCTGACCCCGATCCAGCGCTGATGCTGGCATAACTTTGCCGCCGAGCACCAAAGCAAGCGCGAGCATCACGATGCGCATGACCGCCCTCCGTCATATCCGGCACATTTGGCAGAATCGAACCAGCATCGCCAACCCCGCGCTTTAAGACACCCTGTCGCAGTGCAACCCGGAGCTGGCTAAAAGTGCAGGAAAACGGGCATTATTCCCGCCGCATCAGAAGCTTACACGGAATGGCCGCTTTCTTGACTCGGACAAACCGCATCAGTATGGTCCGCGCGGCTTTGAGGGGCGGCGGGGCAGGCATGCGCCTTCATCGCGCGGGTCGAAAGCATGGCTGACGGCGCGCGAGATAAAGGTGATCATCAAGGTCCGCCGGGCGACGAGGCTGATCTCTCCGCGAGACTCCAGCATCTCGGCGAACGGCTCGCACACGCGAGCCGACCTTCCGAAAACGGCTCCGGTCCTCGTCGGACCTCCGACCCGTCGGCTATCGCCCGCGGTTTTCGGCTTTCAACCGAGTTGGTTGGAGGCGTGGTCGTGGGCGGAATGCTTGGCTGGCTGCTCGACCGATGGCTCGGCACCACGCCATGGGGACTTGTGGTGCTTGTGATGCTTGGCTTTGCCGCCGGCGTGCTGAACGTGATGCGTGCGGCCGGCGCCGGTGGCCAACGGCATGTGGACGATTGAGACGACTGAGCGATTACGGCTATGGATCCCATCCACCAGTTCCAGATCGTCAACTTGTTTCCGGTTTTACAGATCGGCAATACCCAGATTGCGTTCACGAACGCGGCAGCGTTCATGTTCCTCGGCGTCATCTGCGTAACGGCGTTTCTCATCGGCGCCACCGCCGGCAACCGGCTCGTTCCCAACCGGCTACAGTCGATGGCCGAACTGACTTACGAATTTACCGCCACGATGGTACGCAGTACCGCTGGCGCAGAGGGGATGAAATTTTTTCCCTACGTGTTCACGATCTTCATGTTCGTGCTGTTCCTGAACATCGTCGGCGAGATCCCCTACGCATTTTCCGTCACCAGTCAGGTCGTCATCACCTCGACATTGGCGCTGATGGTGTTTTTCACGGTCTTGACCTATGGGATCATGCGCCACGGCGTGCGCTTCTTCAACCTGTTCGTGCCCAAAGGTGTGCCGATCTATATTCTGCCGATGATCGTGGCGATCGAGATTATGTCTTTCATCTCGCGGCCGGTTTCTCACAGCATCCGGCTTTTCGCCAACATGCTGGCCGGGCACATCACGGTGAAAGTGTTCGCCGGCTTCATCATCCTGCTCGGCACCGGACTTGGCGCGATCGGCTGGGCCGGCGGCATATTCCCGTTCTTCATGGTCGTCATTCTTTTTGCGCTGGAATTTCTGGTGGCTGCGCTTCAAGCCTACGTCTTCGCCATTCTCACCTGCATCTATCTCAACGATGCAATTCACCCGGGCCACTAACGGCCCAGCCGAAACGCGGAAAACTCAAAACAGGAGATCGATATGGATCCATTGGCAGCAAAATACATCGGTGCCGGCATCGCCTGCATCGGCATGGGGGGCGCCGGTGTGGGCGTGGGCGTGATTTTCGGCCAGTACCTGGCTGCAGCCATCCGCAATCCCTCGGCTGCCCAGGGCCAATTCGGGAACTTGATCTTCGGCTTCGCCATTACCGAAGCGCTCGGCATCTTTTCGCTGCTGATCGCGTTGCTGCTGTTGTTCGCGCTCCGCTGAGCGCACCCGCGAAGCGCCAAAACAGACGAGACGATGGCACAGCCAGTCCATACCGCAACCACCGAACACGTATCGCACAGCGAGACGGGTGGCGTATTCCCGCCGTTCGACACCCAGACTTTCCCCTCGCAGCTCGTGGCACTGGTGATCGCCTTCGTCTTGTTCTACGCCTTGCTGGCGAAGGTGGCTCTACCGAAAGTGGGCGCCGTCATCGACAACCGGCAGAAGCGCATCGCTGATGATTTCGCCGAAGCCGACAGGTTGAAGACGGAGTCCGAGGCCGCGGTTGTCGCCTACGAAAAAGCTTTGGCCGACGCCCGCTCGCGGGCCCAGGCCATCGCCGCCAAAACGCGGCAAGAGCAAGCGGCGCAGGCCGAAGCCGCCCGCAAGTCGCTCGAGGACAAGCTCCACGGCCAGTTGGCCGAGGCCGAGAAGACCATTGCTGCTACCAAGCGGACGGCGATGACAAACGTTCGCGCCATCGCGCAAGACGCGGCGGCAGCCATTGTCGAGCAACTTCTCGGCAAGGCTCCGAGCGAGCAGGCGCTCGCCGAAGCCGTCACCGACGCCCTCAAGCGCTAAGGAGACGGTGGATGTTCCTGGAGGCTGAAACCTGGGTCGCGCTTGCCTTCATCGTATTCCTCGGCGTGCTTGTCTACATGGGCGCGCACAAGACGGTCGCCAAGTCGCTCGATGATCGGGCAGCCCGCATCAAGGCCGAGCTGGATGAAGCCCGCAAGCTTCGCGAGGATGCAGCCCAACTCCTCGCCGACTATGAACGCAAGCGCCAGGAAGCGGAAGGCGAGGCGCAGGATATCCTCGCCGTCGCTCAGGCCGAAGCCGAGCGGATGGCCGCTGACGCGAAGGCAAAGGTCGAAGAATTCGTTGCTCGCCGCACGAAAATGGCCGAGGCCAAGATTGCACAAGCCGAGGCGCAAGCCGCCGCCGACGTGCGCGCCGCCGCCGCGGATGCCGCCGTCGCTGCGGCCGAGAAGATCCTCAGCGGAGAAGCCAAAGGCGAGCGCGGCGATGCCTTGGTCGCGCAAGGCATTGACTACATCCGTAAGCGCCTGAATTAGAGCGGCATCCGCTACTTCTTCGTTCGCCGTCATGGCCGGGCTTGTCCCGGCATCTCGGTTAGCGACGTTGCCAGCCTAAGCGGGATCACCGGGCCTTCGCCCGCCGAAGGGTTGGGTATCATATTCACACTGAATGCGCTTCGACCCGCAGGCGGGACAAGCCCGTGATGACAAGAGGAATCCGCGCCAGCACCTAAACGGCCGCCGGCTAACGCGCAGAGTGGGACCTGCTCCGATGCCGGCGCGCGGGCTTTTTCTTCTCGGGGCCGAGCGGATCGAAGCCGACATACACGACATAGGAATCGATGTCGGCGAGCGGGCGCGGCAGCGGAAACGATACGTCCGGGTAGACGTGCGTAAAACTGACCCGGTCGACGTCGTTGTTGATGGTAACCGGTATGCGGACCTCTTGGGTCGTTATCGTCACCGGATTGACGCCTTCCTTCACCACGGCCACGCGCAACGGCACGTCAAGGCTGCCGGGCCCGCCGGCGGGGCCGGTGATCACCCGCCCTACCACGCCGACCTTCATGGTCATGACGCCCGCGCGTACATGACATTCGCGCGCCATCTGAACGAGGCTGCCCTGGTAACGCACGTCGAGCGGCGAAGGCTCGCCTTCTCTTGCGGCGCCGTTGCCGACAATCAGCGTTGAAGCCCCATGCCGCACTTGAACATCGGGACAAGGAAGATCGTCGGCGCTAAGCCCGGCGCCAGTTTGTCCGCCGCCGGCATCAGCCGAGGCGCTGGCCGCGGCTTCCGGCGCTGGGGACGAGGGGCCGAAGATGTCGGTCTTCAAACTATCGAGGCTGCCCAGGTTCGTGCCGCCGCAGCCGCCGAGCAGGACGCCCAACCCCAGCAAAACGGCCAGGCTCGTACCTGTTCGAATGCGGCATTCTTGCTTGCCGTCCATGACTCCATTCACCCCCACGTTGTCTGGATTGATCTTCGCCGGACCGGCATCGTCCCCATCCCTCGCTAATAACAGGCCCTCTATGGCGTGCCCAAGACATCGCTCGCTTGAACGCCGCTAGCGGAGCGGATTTGACATTCGCGACCCGCCTAGCAGCAGATGTATATCGCGAATGTCAAATCCAAAGCTCCGCTAGAAATCTATACTTGCTAGTGGTCCTTTGATTCTAACATTCGCAAAGATGCCCGCCGAAATGGGATGCGAATGTTAGAATCGGACCACTAGTCGCGGTCATCCTGTAGCCGCGCATAGAGCAGATGGTCCTGCCATTGTCCATTTATGCAGAGGTAGCGGCGGGCATATCCTTCGCGCTTAAAGCCGGTCTTTTCCAGCAGCGCGATCGAGGCGTCGTTGCTGGGGATGCAGGCGGCTTCCAGCCGGTGCAGCCGCAACGTTCCAAAGCTGAACGGGACCAGGGCACGAACCGCGGCGGTCATGTAGCCTTGGCGAGCATAAGGCTCGCCGATCCAATAGCCGATGCTGCCGGCTTGCGCCACGCCACGCCGGATATTTGCGAGCGTAATGCCGCCGACGAGTGCATCGTCGCTGCTTCGATAGATCAGAAAGGCATAAGCGAGATCGTTGCGCTGGTCCTCGGCGTATCGGCGGATGCGGCGGCGGAACGCGGCGCGCGACAAGTCGTCGGCGGGCCACACCGGTTCCCAAGGCGTGAGGAAGGCGCGGCTCCGTTCGCGCAAGCCGGCCCACGCCGCGTAGTCGCTGCTTTGCGGAATTCGCAACGTGACGCCGGCGCCGGCTACTGCCGGCAGGTTCTCGTTGAAGCTGACGCTACGGAAGAACGCCATGGACGATTGCGCGCCAGCTCGCGTGCTCCTGTTCAAGCGGCCCGGCGGACAAGACTTTCCGCAATCGCGGCGGTGCTTTCAAGACCATTGCCCGGTCCGACGGCGGCGATCGCCGGACGGCTGCGGTCGACCAGCGCGCGGCCCGCAGCCCGGGCACTGTCGATCGTCACCGCATCGATCTTGGCCACGATCTCATCGAGCGGGATGGGCCGGCCATGAGCGATCATCTGCCGCGCAAGCTGCCCGATGCGCGCCTCCGAACTCTCCAGCGCCATCATTAGCCCCGCCTTCATCTGCGCCTTGGCGCGGGCGACCTCGGCCTCGTCAATCGTGTCCGTGGCGCCGTCGATCTCGCCAATGACCACCCGCATCAATTCAGGCGCGTCGCTTTCATCCGTGCCGGCATATAGGCCGAACAAGCCGGTGTCGCTGTAAGGCATGTGAAAAGCGTGGATGGCATAGCAGAGCCCGCGCTTCTCACGCACCTCCTGGAACAGCCGCGAGGACATGCCGCCGCCGAGCACGCTCGTGAACACTTGCAAACTGTAGAGTTGGTCGTGCCGCACCGGCAGGCCCTCGAGCGCCAGCGCGATGTGCACCTGCTCAAGATCGCGCGGCTCGACGCGAGTGCCCCCGCTGAAGGTCGCGGGCTCGGGTACGGGCGCCGCGGGACCATCGAAAGCGGCAAAGCGCTTCTCGACCTCGGCCACGATATCGTCGTGCTCGACCGCGCCTGCCGCCGCGACCAGCATGTCGGGTCCGCGATAATTGCGCGCCAGATACGCGCGCAATCCGGCAGGCTTGAACGACCGCACGGTGTCGGGCGTGCCCAGAATAGAGCGGCCGACCGCCTGCTTGGGAAATGCAGTCTCCTGCAAGCGATCGAACACGAGATCATCGGGCGCGTCCTCGGTCGCGCCGATCTCCTGCACGATCACGTTTTGCTCCCGGCGCAACTCTTCGGCGTCGAACGTGGGATCCGTCAAAATGTCCGACAATACGTCGAGCGCGAGCGGCACATCCGCTTTGAGCACGCGCGCGTAATAGGCGGTGGTCTCGACGCTGGTCGCCGCATTGAGGTCGCCGCCGACCGCCTCGATCTCCTCGGCGATCTGCCGCGCCGTGCGCCGCGTCGTGCCTTTGAACGCCATGTGCTCCAGCAAATGCGAAATACCGTGTTCGTCCGGCCGCTCGTCACGGCTGCCGGAGCCCACCCAGACGCCGAGCGATGCCGTCTCCAGATGTGGCATCCGGTCGGTCACCACCGACAAACCGGAAGAAAGGCGGGTTACCTGCACAGTCATGCCGCAGCTCCTTCACGCGCCGCACGCGACGCCGACAGTATGAAAGATTCGATCGCCCCCTGATCCGCCGGCAAGACGGTCAGGCGCTCGGGCCGATGGGGAAGGTCGACAAGCCAGTCCGGCAGAGCCGGAGTGACGCCGGAAGCCGCTTTTACGGCCTCGGGGAATTTGGCCGGATGGGCGGTCGACAGCACAACCATCGGCACCGATGAGTCGCGCGTCTCCTTCTCGGCCACGGAAAGACCAACCGCCGTGTGTGGATCAAGACAGTATTGCGCCTCGCGCATCCAGGCGCGGATCGTGGCGGCAACTTCCTGCTCGTCGGCACGGTCGGCAGCAAAAAGCTCCCGCATCTCGGCGAGCGCGCGCGCCGGCAGTGTGAATCGCTTCGACTGCGCGAGCGAGCCCATCAGCGCGCGGACGTGGCGCGCATCGCGGCCACATGCATCGAACAAGAGCCGCTCGAAATTCGACGACACCTGGATATCCATCGACGGCGAGGTGGTCGCCACCACGTCGTGCAATTCATACCTGCCGGTGCCGAAAGTGCGGGCGAGAATATCGTTGACGTTCGTTGCGACCACCAACCGATCGACAGGCAGGCCCATGCGGGAGGCGACGTAACCGGCATACACATCGCCGAAATTGCCGGTGGGTACCGTAAAGGCGACCTTGCGATGCGGCGCGCCGAGCGCAGCGGCCGCGGTAAAGTAATAGACCACCTGCGCCACGATGCGCGCCCAATTGATCGAATTGACACCGGAAAGACGCACGCTGTCGCGGAACGCGTGGTGGTTGAACATGGCTTTCACCAACGCTTGGCAATCGTCGAAGGTGCCTTCGACCGCCACGGCGTGCACGTTGGTGTCGGCTACCGACGTCATCATCCGGCGCTGCACCTCGGAGATGCGGCCGTGGGGAAACAGGACCACCACATCGACCTGGGCACGGCCACGAAAAGCCTCAATCGCAGCACCGCCGGTATCGCCGGAAGTGGCGACGGCAATGGTCGTACGCTGCCCGCGCTGGATCAGCACGTGATCCATGAGACGCGCGACGAGCTGCATCGCGAGATCCTTGAACGCCAGCGTGGGACCATGGAACAGCTCGAGCACAAAGAGCCCGGAACCAAGCTGGACCAGCGGCGCGACGGCCGGATGCCGGAAGGTTCCATAGGCTTCCCGCGCCATGCGGGCGAGATCGGCCTCGGCGATGCCGGCGCCGACAAACGGCCTCAGCACCTCGACCGCCACCTCCGCGTAAGGACGGCCGAAAAAGCCGACAATGGCGCCCGATTCGAGCTTCGGCCAGCTTTCCGGCACGTAGAGGCCGCCGTCGCGGGCAAGCCCGGCCAGCATGACCTCAACGAAGTCGAGCGGCGGGGCCTCGCCCCGCGTCGAGACATAACGCATTGGGAGTATTATGCTTTCAGTTCAGAGCCGACGCCACGAGGAGCACAGTAGCCCCCGCTTCGGGCTTCCACAAGGACGGTCAGAGGCAGCAAGGCGGGCTCGTAGCGTACCGCCAGTGGTTCCAAACTGGAGGGGCGGGACCCGCCTATGATGCGGGAGATCCGGCGCAGAACCCGTCTGCTGGGCGCATTTCCAGACGGTCAGTCCTGTCTCAATCTTGCCGCGGCCAGGCTCCGGCACGTCGCCGATACGAGTTGGTCCAGCAAACGCTATGCAACGCAATTCAAGGCCGCTGACCGCTTGAGCCCGAGACGGGAGCCGCCCAACCAAGATCAAAGTTTGCGAAAGAGTCTGGACAGTACTGGTCAGGAAGAGCGATTTCGCCGCTCTCATCGTAGCCCATCGCCTCGGCAACGACTCCGCCCTCGAGTCCCGTGTTATAATTGCTCCAATCAAATACATTTCTGTCCCGCGACGGCGGTTTCGGCAGCTATGTCAGCTCTAATTGGCCGCGACATTCAATTGATCGACAGACCGAGAGCCTGCACCATTCCTCCCCACTTTTTCACTTCCGCATGAAAATATGCTGTCGCATGTTTAGGAGAGCCATAGAGCGGATCAAAGCCGAGCATTTTGAGCCGCTGTTGCACGGCGGGGTTTTTCAGCACCTCTTCGATCGCCTTATTGACTGTGGAGACGACTGCATCATCAGTCTTTGCCGGCGCAAATACGGCAACCCAAGAAGCGGCGGAAAAGCCTGCAAACCCGGCCTCCGCATAGGTCGGCACATTTGGCGCGACCGCCGCGCGTTTCTTGCTTGCTACGCCCAATCCTCTCAACTTTCCCGCTCTGATCTGTGCCGCCGCTCCGCCGCCCAAAGTGATTGCCAGAATGTCGATCTGATTACCGAGAATCGCGTTCATTGCTGGCGCTCCCCCTTTGTAAGGGACATGCACCCCCGGAATGCCGGCAATCTTGTTGAAGAAGTAAGCGGCCTCGATGTGCGACCCGCTCCCGACGCCCGCAGAGCCGAAATTAAACGACTTTCCTTTATGCGCCTTGACGAATTCGGCCAGAGTCTTCGAAGGATTGTCCGGATGTACAACTAACGCCTCGGGACTCGAAGCAATCATAGCAACCGCTTTAAAGTCAGCCGCCGTAAACGGGCTCCGCTTATTGAGAGTAAGATTGATCGCGAGGCCGGTGGTGGTCACCAGGAACGTATATCCGTCCGGTGCGGCGCGAGAGACGATGCCTGCTCCGACGTTGCCGCCCGCGCCCGCGTGGTTCTCGACAACGACGCTCTGGCCGAGTTTTGATTCGACACCCTGCGCTACGACGCGCGCAAGGGTGTCCGCCACCCCACCCGGAGCGAAAGCCACAATGAAGTTGATCCGCCGGGCCGGATAATCTTGGGCGCCGAGAGCCGGCACTATTCCGAGCAGAAGAGCCAAGGCTAAGACGAGGGGGCGCACAGCATATGAGTTTCGCATCGAATCCTCCCGAAAGGCCTTTAGGCTCGGAGACGTTTTTTGGCGGCCGAGTCATCGGCTTTGTTCATCCGATTGATGAGATTGCTCACATCCAGCCAATGTTTTTCACCTTGGGCCTTCATAAGCTTAAGATAGTCCGCGTTTTCCCAGCGCCGAATGGCTTCGTGAAAGCTCGGCCTTTCTTGGCACCGACCATACCAGTTGGACACCCGCGGGTACGGCTCAAGCATCGGTAATAAATTGAGATGCTCAAGCCGGGCCAAGTACGGCGTGAAAGCGACGTCGGCGAGTGTATAACTTTCGCCTGCGAGCCAGGTGTGCTCCGAGAGACTTTCTTCCATTTCATCGAGCAGTTGGATCATCCGCTGAAGCGCGATCAGAAAGTGCTGCGATTGTGTGCCCTTTTCGATGACGTCCCGACGCCGCTCTCGTTTGAAAATATTCGGGATTTGCTCGAGCATTTGGCGGCCCAACTCTCCTCTTTCGAGATACTGGTGCCGGAAAGCAATTCCGAAACTCAGGATGGCGGCACTCGCGTCGTGGATGTCTTCATCCAATTGTTTGATCCAAAGACGGACTTTGGCACGCCCATAAGGGTCGTTCGGCTGGAGCGGCGGTTCGGGAAACCGCTCGTCCAGGTACTCAAGAATGACATTCGATTCAGGGATGGCACGCTCGTCGTCGATCAGGGTCGGGACGACCGCTCTTCGGTTCAGTTTTCGGTACCATTCCTTCTGGTGCTCGCCCGAACGCAGCACAATGTGGCGATCCTCCCATTGTAGATTCTTTTCGGCAAGACCAACGCGCACCTTCTGCGCGCAAAGCGACATATCGTTGTGATAGAGCGCCAGCATGATCGACTCCGATGAACTCCGAAAAGAGAGGCTAGTAACGAGTGGACAGAGCGTCAACGTTTTGCGAACGATTGTTCGGATAGCGAACAGGAGGGTCATGACATGCCACCATTACGGAAGCAACTGCTTCCAGAGACTGATAAAGAGTACGTGGCTGGGCTGCAGAAAGGGCTCTCCGTCATTGAAGCATTTGCGGTGGAAAGGGCGCCCTTGACGGTAGCGCGTGCGGCCGAACTTGCGGGCATCTCACGAGCCAGTGCACGTCGATGTCTTCGGACGCTGCAGGCCCTCGGCTACGCCGAGCATGATGGAAAGCTTTTCCAATTGGCCCCACGGGCGCTGCGGCTCGGATACGCCTACTTGGCTTCGACGCATCTGGCCAGAATCGTGCAGCCCGTCATTGAAATAGCGTGTGAACGCACGCGACATTCGATATCGGTGGCTCTTCTCGACGACACGCGTGTCCTTGTCATTGCGCGCGCTTACGTCCAGCGTAGCCTCTCGGTTGGTCTCGGGGTGGGGAGTTGGCTGCCCGCCTACTGCTCCGCTAATGGCCGCGTGCTATTGGCGGCCCTTCCGGACAACCAAATCGAAGCTCTGTTGAAGAGGACGGCGCGCGTAAAGCTGACCAAGCGGACGCTTGTCCGAGTGCCCGAAATTGTGGCTGAAATCGCGCGGGTGCGCGAAAGAGGATATGCCATAAACGACGAGGAGGTCGAACCCGGATTGTCAACCATTGCCATTCCCGTTCGAAGCCGATCGGGTGTGGCCGTTGCCTCGCTGAGCCTGTCAAGCATTGGCACATCAGCGGAGCGTAAGCAGTTGGCAAAGCTCTTACCTGAGCTTCAGGCCACCAGCTTCCGGCTCTCGGGCATGCTCTGAAAATTTGCGCCCGATAGCTCCTGGCTTGCTTAGACCGCTCGAACGGCACCGTAATTGCGTCGAGACATAAGGCGCTGTGAATAATAGGATTTTCAGTTCAGAGCCGATGCCACGAGAAGAACAGTAGCCGCCGCTTCGGGCTTCCACAAGGACAAGGTGAAGCCGCCCTATCCGTGTCAGCCTGGCCCCACCACCGGTTCGGGCCGCCGCCGGCGGACCAGGAAGGCGACGTAAAATCCCGTCAGCACCAGCGCGATGCCGAACCAGATGATAGCATATTGCAGGTGGTTATCCGGCAAATTGACCACCAGCTTGCCCGGCTTGGGCAGACCGCCCGGCGGCGCCGGCGATTCCATTTCGACATAAAACGGCGCGTGGTCCGGCCATCGCTTGGCGGCGGCAATCGCCTTGGTGTCGCGCGCGTACCAGACGTTCCCCTTCACGTCGGCGGCCGGCGTGAACGAGCCGGTCTTCTCCGGCCAGCGCATGACGCCGACGATGTCGACGAGCCCGTGCGGCAGGCCGCCGCCGGCGGCCGCCTTCTTCTCCAACGGCACGAACCCGCGATTGATGATGACGATGCTGCCGCCGGCAAGCCGCGCCGGCGCCAAGACCCAGTAACCCGCGCCGCGAACATCCGGACGGAAAGCGGAGCCGGCGGTGTAGACCAGCGCGTCCTGTCCGGGCAGGAATTCGGCGGGAAATGTGACGCGGCGGTATTCGTTGCCTTGCGGCTTCAAGCCGGCCCATTGCGTGCGCGGTGGCAGGTCGATGGGCGGTTTCGCCAACTGCGCGTTGAGCGTGGCGATGAGATTTTCCTTCCAAGCCTTGCGCTCGAGCTGCCAGACACCGAGCCCGACCAAGATGCCGATGCCGACGAGGCAGACCAAAGTCGTGCCGATGAGGCCGCGGCCTGTCCGTCTCTTCCGCACCTTTCTCACAGGTCACCTCCGCGGACGAGCCGGCCTTCCTGCGCTTTGTGATGGAATTGCAGCGCGATGAGCAGCCCTTTGATCGGCCGCAGCGGGCCCAATGTCAGCAGCAGCGCCAGCGGAAGCCACAGGACGGCATGAACCCAATACGGCGGCTGGTAAGCGATCTCGGTGAACAGCGCGGCGAAGACGACCACAAAGCCGCCGATCAGGATAACGAAGACCGCCGGCCCGTCCCCCGCGTCGGCAAAATCGAAGGCGAGCCCACAGCGCTCGCATTGCGGCCGCAGACTGAGAAAGCCGCCGAACAAGCATCCCTCTCCGCAGCGCGGGCAGCGACCGCGCAGGCCGCGCGCGATCGGCAGCGGTGGCGGTGAGGCTTGCGGTGCTTGATTACTCATCAGCCAACTTCGGAACGAAAAAGGGCGGCGCGTATCCGAGCCGCCCTCTCGCGATCGCATCACAGAATAGGGGCCACTAATCGGCGTACACCGCGCCGGCGCCCCAAACATATATGCACGCGAACAGGAACAGCCACACGACGTCGACGAAATGCCAGTACCAGGCAGCGAATTCAAAGCCCAGATGCTGCTTGGGCGTGAAGTGCCCCTTCATCGCGCGGACCAGGCAGACGATCAGGAAAATCGAGCCGATGATCACGTGCGCGCCGTGGAAACCGGTCGCCATGAAGAAGGTCGCGCCGTAGATGTTGCCACTGTAATGGAAAGCGGCTGTCGAATACTCGTAGCCCTGCACGCACGTGAAGCAAATGCCGAGCGCGATGGTGAGCGCCAGGCCCCACTTCAGGCCCTTACGGTCGTTTTCGAGCAACGCATGGTGCGCCCAGGTCACGGTCGTACCGGAGGTGAGCAGGATCAAAGTATTGAGCAGAGCCAGATGCCAAGGATCGAAGGTCTCAATGCCCTTCGGCGGCCACACACCGTGGGTGACCGCGACCCGGGCGACCTCTTTGACCTCGTCGGGGAACAGCGCCGTGTTGAAATAGGCCCAGAACCAGGCGACGAAGAACATCACCTCGGAGGCGATGAACAGGATCATGCCGTAGCGGTGGGAGATTTGCACCACGCGGGTATGGAAGCCCTCGAACTGCGCTTCGCGGATCACGTCGCGCCACCAGCTAATGAAAGTGTAGAGGATGCCGAGGACGCCGATGCCGAACACCGCCGGGGCGGCGGCGTAAAGATGGTGCATCCAGGAGATGCCGCCGACCGCCGCGATGAACGCCGACACCGAACCGACCGCCGGCCACGGGCTCGGATCGACCAGGTGATAATCGTGGTGCTTTGCGTGGGCCTCGGCCATCTCGTTCATCTCCGTTGCAGTCTCATCGAGTGGCGCGACCGCGCCCTCTCAATCCCGTTATCCCGTTATAGCTGGTCCGATCGTTTCCCGTCTGCCTGCGCCACCGGCTGGGGCTGACGGTAAAAAGTATAGGACAACGTGATGGTGTTGAGCTTGTCCTGATCGCGATCCTTTACGATTGCAGGATCGATATAGAACACCACCGCCATTTCGCGGGTTTCGCCCGCCTTCAGCGTCTGCTCGGTGAAACAGAAGCAGTTGATCTTGCTGAAATAAGCCCCGACCGTCAGCGGCGCGACGTTATAGCCGGCTTGCGCCGTGATCGTGCGGGCGGCGCGGTTGACAACTTTATAGTTGACCGTCGCTACCTCGCCGATGCGAACCTCGATCTGGTTTTGCTCCGGCTCGAAACTCCAAGGCAGGCCCGGTGCGACATTGGAATCAAAGCGCACCGTCACCTTGCGGTCGAGAGCATTGGCTGGCGCAACCTTCGACACCTGTGTGGTGCCGCCGAAACCGGTGGTGCGGCAGAACCAGTCATAGAGCGGGACAGCGGCAAAGGAAGCACCGACCATCAATGCCACGAAGGCGCCGCAGGCCGCGGCGACGATGATGTCGCGCTTCGGCAGGCGGTCGGGAGATTTGGGAGCGGTCCGGCGCATGACGTCAGATCGGCCGGATGAGGACGCCCGGGCCCTTCACCAGCGTCATGATAAAGAACAGCAGGACCAACGCGGCGAGGGCCCACGCAATGGCGATCGAGCGCGAGCGCCGGGCGCGCTTCTGCGCGTCGGTGAGCACAATGCCGTCGTCCTTATCCGGCTCAGTCATCGCGATATCCGGAGCTTGCACGCGAAGCCACCCTCATCCGATTAGCCCGCCCCAGCCGTTGTTGACCAGCAACACGGCGAAGAGCAGAAAGAGGTAGAGAATCGAGAAGGCGAACATCTTGCGCGCGGCGGCGTCCTTCGGCCGGCGCTCGCGATAGATCATGACGGCAAGCATCAGCATGATGGCGCCGGTAATAATGGCGGTCATGCCGTACAGCAGCCCGGCGTAGCCCAACAGCCAAGGAGCTATTCCGAGGGGCGCCAAAATCAGCGTGTAGAGCAGGATCTGCCGGCGTGCGGCCATATCCCCCGCGACCACCGGCAGCATCGGTACGCCGGCGCGGGCGTAGTCATCGGACTTGTAGAGCGCGAGCGCCCAGAAGTGCGGCGGCGTCCAAAAGAAGATAATGGCGAACAGCAGGATGGGCTCGAGCGAGAGCGATCCTGTCGCCGCCGCCCAGCCGATCATCGGCGGAAAAGCGCCGGCGGCGCCGCCGATCACGATGTTCTGCGGGGTCGAGCGCTTGAGCCATACGGTGTAAATGACCGCGTAGAAGAAGATCGTGAAGGCGAGCAGGCCGGCGGACAGCCAGTTCACAAAGAGCCCGAGCGTCACCACGGAGAAGCCGGCCAGCGTGACGCCGAAGGCGAGCGCCTCGCCCGGCCGCACGCGCCCTTTCGGCACCGGACGCTGTGACGTCCGGGTCATGCAGGCATCGATGTCGGCGTCGTAGGCCATGTTGAGCGCGCCGGAAGCGCCAGCACCCACGGCAATACAGAGCAGTGCCGTGAAAGCGGTAAGCGGATGCATTGAGGCAGGCGCCACTGCGAGCCCGACCAGCGCGGTGAAGACCACGAGCGACATCACGCGCGGCTTCATCAGCGCGATATAGTCGCCGACACTCGCTAAACTCGGTTCGGCGTAGGCGATGCCGGCGCCGCCCGCGACGGGCCCGCGATAGTCTGCGCCTCCACTGACGAGCGACATCGTTTACGCCGTTCCTTTCCCGTGCAATGCGCTAACGCGCGTGTTCCCTCACCGGATCCGCGGCAGTGTTTCGAACTGGTGGAATGGCGGCGGTGAAGACAGCGTCCACTCCAAGGTCGTAGCGCCGGCGCCCCACGGATTGTTGCCCACCGCACGCTTCTTCACGAACGCCTCGATGACGCCGATGAAGAAGATGAGGAACCCGGCGGCGGAAATATAAGCGCCGAACGAAGCCACCTCGTTCCAGCCGTGGAAGGCGGTCGGGTAATCGGCGATGCGGCGCGGCATGCCGGCGAGACCCAGGAAGTGCATCGGGAAGAAGGTCAGGTTGACGCCGATGAACGTCACCCAAAAGTGCAGCTTGCCGATGGTCTCGTTGTACATGTAGCCGCTCATCTTCGGGAACCAGTAATACCAGCCGGCGAAGATGGAGAAGACGGCGCCGAGCGACAGAACGTAGTGAAAGTGCGCCACCACGTAGTAGGTGTCCTGCAGCACGCGGTCGACGCCGGCATTAGCCAGCACCACGCCGGTCAAGCCGCCGATGGTGAACACGAAGATGAAGCCGATCGCCCAAAGCATCGGCGTCTTGAACTCGATCGACCCACCCCACATCGTCGCGATCCAGGAGAAGATCTTCACGCCGGTCGGGACGGCGATCACCATCGTGGCCGCGACGAAATAGGCCTGCGCGCCCGTAGACAGGCCGACGGTGTACATGTGGTGCGCCCACACGACGAAGCCGATGCCGCCGATGGCGACCATGGCATAGGCCATGCCGAGATAGCCGAACACGGGCTTGCGGCTGAAGGTGGAGACGACCTGGCTGATCATGCCGAAGCCGGGCACGATCATGATGTAAACCTCCGGATGTCCGAAGAACCAGAACAAATGCTGGAACAGGATCGGGTCGCCGCCCCCCGACGGCTCGAAGAAGGTCGTTCCGAAATTGCGGTCGGTCAGCAGCATGGTGATCGCGCCGGCCAACACCGGCAGCGCGAGCAGCAGCAGGAACACGGTCACCAGGATCGCCCAGACGAACAGCGGCATCTTGTGCAGCGTCATCCCCGGCGCGCGCATGTTGAAGATGGTCGTGATGAAGTTGATCGCGCCGAGGATCGAGGACGCACCGGCCAAGTGCAGCGCGAGGATGACGAAATCGACGGCGGGACCGGGATGGCCGGACGTCGACAGCGGAGCGTATAGCGTCCAGCCGGTGCCGGCCCCATCGGAGCCCGGCTCGCCGCCGACGAACAAGGAGGTGATCAGCAGCGCAAAGGCGGCCGGCAGCAGCCAGAACGAGACGTTGTTCATGCGCGGGAACGCCATATCGGGCGCGCCGATCATCAACGGTACGAACCAATTGCCGAAACCGCCGATCATCGATGGCATGATCACGAAAAAGATCATGATCAGCCCGTGCGCAGTGGTGAAAACGTCGAATTCGTGCGGGCCTGGAAAGACCTGGAGTCCCGGATTCTGCAATTCCGCGCGGATGGCGATTGAAAGCAAAGCGCCGACGATACCCGCTCCCATGGCGAAAACCAGGTACATCGTGCCGATGTCCTTATGGTTCGTCGAGTAAACGAACCGACGCCATCCGGTGGGATGAGCATGGGCATCATGTGCATCGTGGGCAGCCGCTGTGGAAGCCATCTCTGATTGTCCTTCGATCCTTGTCTCTCGTCGCCGGTACTAGAATTTCAACCCGCACGCATCACTTCGCCTGGGCGGCCGCCGCCACGGCGAGCGGACGCTGGCCGTCATTATCCGCCTTGGCTACGACACTCTGTCTCACCTGATCGCCGCTGGCCGAAAACTTCTTTTTCGCAGTAGCCAGCCAAGCTTCATAGTCCTTTTGGCTGACGACCCGGACCACGATCGGCATGAAGGCGTGATTCCGGCCGCACAACTCGGAGCACTGCCCCCGGTAAACCCCGACGTGCTCCGCCTTGAACCAGGTGTCGTTGATGCGCCCCGGGACGGCGTCGATCTTGATGCCGAAAGAAGGCACAGCGAAAGAGTGGATCACGTCTGCGCCGGTGACGAGCACTTTGACCACCTTATTGACCGGCACGACGATGTCATTGTCGACGGTCAGCAGCCGCGGCTGGCCCGGCTTCAAGTCCTTGTCCTGAACGATCAGCGAATCAAACTGAATTTTCTGATCGGGATAGTCGTAGCTCCAGAACCACTGCTTGCCCGTCGCTTTGATGGTCAGGTCGGGCTTAGGAACCTCCAATTGCAAGAACAAAAGCCGGAACGAAGGTACCGCGATCGCCACCAGGATCAGCACCGGTACCACCGTCCAGACCACCTCGATGAGCGTATTATGCGTGGTTCGCGACGGCACGGGATTGGCGCGCGCGTTGAACCGGAAAATCACGATCAACAAGAGCACCAGCACGAATGCGGCGATCGCGGCAATGATCCAAAACAGGAAGTCATTGAACCAGGTGATGTCCTGCGCCACCGGCGTGGCGGGCGGCTGCAGGCCCAACTGCCAGGGCTCAGGCTCCCCGGTGGCAGCGAGCACGGCGGTGCCGCCGGCAAGAATAGCCACGCTCATTGTGGCCAAAAAGGCGATCAACCGCTTGAGCACCAGCATCGTCTTATGCGCTCCTTCGACGAAGAAAACGGCCTTGGACCAGGCCCCTTTTTACCGCCTACCCAGGCGTGATGTTCGGCTCGGCCCCACTGAGCACGGCTTTTGCCACGGGCGTGGCAGCTTGGTCGGTGCGGCGGGACGGGGGGAAATCCCGGCTTCTCAAACCACAATTCCGGCGCGCCCGCAATGCACCTTCTCGTCGCTGCGATGCGACAATCGGTTAGACCAGCCAGACGCCTGACGCCGCATTTGCGCCACGAGAACAGCGCCTTGCAGACGACGAGCTAGCGGCGCGCGCGACCAGCGATTGCTTGACAGGACTGGTGGGGCAACTCATCGATTCGCCTGACATAATGCGGCAAAGCGGGCGATTCGTTCGGCCACGGCGCAAGCGGACAAGAGCGTGGCCTCGGCCAAGGGTTTGAAGAATGAGCATTTTCACAAGTACAAAGACCGCGGCGCGCAGGCGATGGGCCGTTTTCGTGCTGCTGGCCGCCGGGGCGCTGCCGCTTGGCGCTGTAGCGCCGGCCCTGGCGCAGGGCGCTGTGAAATCGGTCCACAAGGATTGGCAGATACGCTGCGACACGCCGCCCGGCGCCAAGCACGAGCAATGCGCCCTGATCCAAAGTGTCACTTCGGCCGACCGCGCCAATGTTGGGCTCACAGTCATTGTGCTCAAGACAGCGGATCAGAAGAGCCGACTGATGCGCGTCGTGGCGCCGCTCGGGGTGCTGCTGCCGTCGGGACTGGGCTTGAAAATCGACAACGCCAATATCGGTCGCGCCGGATTCGTGCGCTGCCTGCCCAATGGTTGCATCGCCGAGGTGGTGATGGACGACGATCTTCTAAAGAAGTTGCGCACCGGCAAGACCGCAACTTTCATCATCTTCCAGACCCCTGAGGAAGGCATCGGATTTCCGATGAGCTTGGCGGGTTTCGCAGAGGGTTACGACCAATTGCCTTAGGCCCATCGTCTGCCCACGCCTAGCCTTACCGGCGCGGCCGTCGGATACTGGCGCGCTTGAGGAGAGGCTGGGAGCGAACAGTGAAGGTAGGTTTCGTCGGACTGGGCGCGATGGGGAAGTTGATCGTCCCGCGCCTGATGGCGGCCGGTCACCATGTGACCGGCTGGAACCGGTCCCGCGACAAAGCGAAAGCGCTCCAGGCTGCGGGAATGGCCTGGGCCGACAGCCCGCGCGAACTGGCCGGACAGGCGGAACTCGTATTCAGCATCGTGACGGATTCCGAAGCTGTCCGCAGCGTTGCGCTTGGGCCTGACGGGATCGTGTCCGGGCTTCGACCGGGCGGCATCTATATCGAGATGAGCACCATCGAGCCGGAGGAAAGCCGCGCTGTCGCGGCGGAGTTCGCCAAGGCCGGCTCCATCATGCTCGACGCTCCCATTTCCGGCTCTCCGGTCACGGTGAAGGCGGGCAATGCCTCCGTGATGGTCGGGGGCGACGAGGCCGCTTTCGAGCGGGCCAAGCCGGTGCTGCTCGCCATAGGGCCCAAGGTAACGCGCATCGGCGGCAATGGCCTCGCCTGCCAGATGAAAATCGCGGTCAACCTGCTGCTGATGGTCGAGGTAATCGCTTTCGGCGAGGCGGTGGCGCTGGCCGAGAAGGGCGGCGTCAGCCGTTCAGTGGCTCTCGACGCCATTCTCAAGAGCGTGGCGGCTTCGCCGGTACTCGGCTATCGGGGGCCCTTCATTCTCGATGGCGCCATGCCCGAAGTGCCACTGGCCGACGTGACGCTCCAGCAGAAGGATATGCTACTCGCGCTCGGCCTCGGCCGGCGGCTGGGCAGTCCGGTGCCTCTCGCGGCCGCCGCCAATGAAATGATGAATGCCTGCCGGGGACTTGGCCTCGACTGCAATGATTTTGTTGTCGCCCATCAGGTCTACCGGCGTCTGGGAGGACAGATATGACATCGTCAGGAGAAAAAATCGGCAGCGCCTTGGCCAAAGCCGTGAAAGGCACGGCCGCCAAGATGAGGGAGGAACGGCCGGCGCCAAAGATGTATCGCACGAATTTGCGCGACGTCCCGAAAGCCGAGGAGCTCCCACGCGATGACGGCTGGGTCGATATGCAGGTACACTTCCTGGTCGACAAAAAATCGGCCGGCGCCGACAACGTGGTCGGCTGGACCGTACTCAAACCGGGCGCCCGGCACGAGAACCATCGCCATCACAATTGCGACGAGTTCTTCATCGTGCTCAAGGGCCACGGCCACATCTACACCGAAGATGGCGAGATCCCGTCGAGTGAAGGTGACGTGGTCTACTCGCCGCGCGGCTGTTGGCACGGCTTCAACAACACCTCAGACGGCGACGTGGTGCTGGTCTGGGGTTGGATGGGCGCCGGTTCGGTCGAAGATTCCGGCTATCAAGTGCATCCGGAGGCCCACCAATGAAACCGTGGGACGCGCCGCTGATAAGGAAAGGCATGACCGCGCAATTCTCCAAGCGGCGCGCGCGCATCGCCGCGGGCGAGAGGCCACTCGGCTGGAAAGTCGGGCTCGGCGCGCCGGCTACAATGGAAAAGCTTGGGCTAGAGCGACCGCTTGTAGGTTTTCTGATGGAAAAGGCGCAATTACCTTCGGGTGCAACCGTATCCCTGAAGAGTTACCTGAAGCCGGTGGCCGAGCCTGAAATTGCCGTACGCATGGGGCGCGATCTCGACGCCCATTCGCGGCCTGATATCGTCTTGAGCGCCATAAGGGAGATCATGCCGGCTATCGAACTGGCCGACCTTGATCCTCTGCCTGCCCCGGACAACCTGGACGCGGTTCTCGACGGCGACATCTTCCAGCGGCAGGTTCTCTTGGGTGAGGACACCCGCGCGGGCGGTAGCGTCGAGGGCCTTACTTCGCGCGTCTTCCGCCGCGGAGAGGAAGTGAATCGCACCACGGAACCGGAAGCGCTGACCGGCAGGCTCCTCGACATCGTGGCGCATGTTGCCAACGTTCTGACGGCATTTGGCGAGAAATTGTCGGCGGGCGACATTGTCATCACCGGTTCGATCACCCCGCCGCCATTCATCGGACCGGACGAAACCGAGTTCATCCATGCGCTCGATCCCATCGGCGGCGTGAGGGTGAATTTTACCTGGGCGTGAACACGGGAACTCGACTACGCAAACCGCCAAAATGGCTATGAAAAAGGCATTCAAAGTCGGCGATCACGTGAGTTGGAACTCAGAGGCCGGCCGTGTTCGCGGCAGGATCGTAAAGGTGCACACGCGCGACACGACGTATAAAGGCCATGTGCGGCACGCGACCGGCGACGACCCCCAATATGAGATCAAAAGCGACAAGACCGATCATGTAGCGATGCACAAGGGCCGCGCGTTGTCGCGGCTGCGTTGATACGGCCGAAGATGGCGCTTCCGTTCTTCACCATCGGACATTCGACCCGCTCCATTGAAGAATTTGTCGAGTTGCTTAAAGGCGCCGGCGCTCGGGTCGTGGTGGACGTCCGCACGGTTCCCCGCTCGCGGACCAATCCCCAATACAACCGCGACACGCTCCCGAAGACGCTTGCGCAGCGGCAGATCGGTTACGAGCACATTGCCGCGCTCGGCGGCTTGCGCGGCCGCAAAACAAATGTGCCGGCGGAGGTAAACGAGTTCTGGAAGAATCAAAGCTTCCACAACTACGCCGACTACGCACTCACCGAAAGTTTCCGCGAGGGCTTCGCCCGCTTGCGCGAGATCGGCCATGAAACCGCCTGCGCCATCATGTGCGCGGAAGCGGTCTGGTGGCGGTGCCATCGCCGCATTGTTTCGGACTACCTAATTGCCGCAGGTGAAACCGTAATCCATATTATGGGCCACGGGCGCCTTGAGCCGGCACGCCTGACCGAGGCAGCCCGGCCCGGACCGGACGGCGTCACTTATCCGTAAAGCAGCCCCGCTCGAGCACGCGCTTTTCCAACTCATCTTTGCCTTTTCATTCAACGGAGTGAAACCAACTCAGGGGCGGCGCATTCCTTTTCCAAATACTTTCTGTGCAGTGCGAAACGCCATGAACTTTCGAGTGGCCGCAAGCGGTTCAACCGTCCAGTGATTCGAGCAACAAATGAAAATCGCGCAAATTGCGCCCTTGATCGAGAGCGTTCCTCCAAGGCTTTATGGCGGCACAGAGCGGATCGTCTCTTATCTTACGGAAGAACTGGTCCGCCTCGGGCACGATGTCACGTTATTCGCAAGCGGCGACTCGATTACTTCCGCCAATCTTGTCCCCTGTGCAAGGCAAGCGCTCCGGCTCGATCCTGCCGTCCGCGATCCTATTCCCCACTACATGCTGATGCTCGACCGAGTTCGCCGGCAGGCGGACGAGTTCGATATTCTCCACTTCCACCTGGATCAACTTCATTTCCCTCTTTTTCGCCCGATCGCCGGCCGCACCGTCACCACCCTGCATGGGCGCCAAGACCTGGATGACCTGCTGCCGTTTTACGCAGGCTTTGGCGACATGCCGCTGGTGTCGATTTCGAACGCGCAGCGCCGCCCTGTCGCGAGGGCGAATTTCGTAGCGACGGTCCACCATGGTTTGCCGCTCAATCTCTATCGGGCGACCGACGAGGCGCGCGGCGGCTACGTTGCCTTCCTCGGGCGCATATCGCCGGAAAAGCGGCCCGACCGTGCGATCGCGATCGCGCGCGCGCTGAGAATTCCGCTCAAAATCGCCGCCAAGGTGGACCGGGTCGACGAGGCCTATTTCCGTAGGCAGATCGAACCGCTCCTCGGCGGTGGCGGTGTGGACTTCATCGGCGAAATCGGCGAGCAGCAAAAGGCGGAATTTCTTGGCCAGGCGCTCGCCTTGTTGTTTCCCATCGATTGGCCGGAGCCTTTCGGTCTATCGATGATCGAGGCGATGGCCTGCGGTACTCCAGTTCTGGCCTTCCGTTCCGGCTCGGTTCCCGAAATCGTCGAAGACGGAGTCACCGGCGTGATCGTTCAATCCGTTGAGGAGGCGGTTGTGACCTTTCCAAGGCTTGCCGCGGTGGACCGAAAGAAGGTGCGCAGGCGGTTCCAGCAGCGCTTCTCCGCCACACGAATGGCGCAAGATTACGTCCATCTCTATCAATCGCTGCTGGCTCCGCCGCTCTCGGCGGAAGAGCAGCCGGACATCGGACACGACGAACTGAACGTTCTGAGGCCTTTGCTTGCTTAAGCGGCACGCGACCGAAGAGCCGGTCGAGGAGGCCCGGGAAACGCCCTTCTATATCCCGGGGACCGGATCCTCGACGCGGCCACGCCGAACCCTGCAAAGGGGCGATTGCTTTGCCGTGCTCGACAGCTTCGGCGACATGGGCGCGGTAACGGACGGAACGGACGGCCTTTTCTTTTGCGACACGCGCCATCTCGCTCATTTGGCGATGCTTCTGGACGGCGGCCATCCACTGCTGCTGGCATCGAATGTCCGCGACGATAATTCCATTCTTACGGTCGACTTGACCAATCCGGATATTTACCTCCACGATGAATTGGCTCAACCGAAGGATGTTTTGCATATCGTGCGCCGGCTATTCCTCTTGAATGGCACGGCATATCAGCGGGTGCGCCTGCAAAACCACGGCGAGCATCCCTTCGATATCCGGTTGTCTTTCAGCTTCGGCAGCGATTTCGCCGACCTCTTCGAGGTGCGCGGAATGCACCGGGCGCAGCGCGGCACCACGACAACGGAAGCCGGTAAAGATACAGTCAGGCTCAACTACAGGGGCCTCGACGGCAATCTGCGCCGCACGACGATCTTGTTTGATCCGGTACCGGTTCAATTATCCAACAAGGTAGCGTCCTACACATTCAAATTGCGGCCTGACGAAATGCGGTCGCTCTACGTGACCGTAAAGTGCGATCACGGCGAAGAGGAAGGCGCACCTCCTGCTTTTCGCAAAGCGCTGCGTGCGGCCTTCAATGAGCGCCGCTCCGCAGATGAGGCAGTCACCGAGATCACCAGTTCGAACGACATATTCAACGAGCTTGTGAGTCGCTCGCTCGCCGACCTCGCGATGCTGACGGCCAATACGCCCCAAGGGCCTTACCCTTACGCCGGCATTCCGTGGTATTCGACCACGTTCGGCCGTGACGGCATCATCACGGCGATGCAGACCATGTGGTGTAATCCCGGTCTCGCCAAAGGCGTATTGCGGCGGCTTGCCGCCTTTCAAGCGAATAAATTCGATCCGCGTGCAGATGCCGAACCGGGCAAGATCCTGCACGAAATGCGCGGCGGCGAAATGGCCGCGCTAGGCGAGGTCCCGTTCGGCCTGTACTACGGCAGCGTCGATTCCACACCGCTGTTCATCATGCTGGCCGGTCTTTACGCCGAACGTACAGGCGATATCGATACGGTACGGGAATTGTGGCCCAACATTGAAGCGGCGCTGGGCTGGATCGACGGTCCCGGCGATCAAGACCGCGATGGCTTTGTGGAATACGAGCGTGCGCACGAAAAGGGTCTTGCCAACCAGGGCTGGAAGGATTCGCAAGACGCTGTCTTCCACGCCGACGGATCGCTCGCGCACGGGCCGATCGCGCTTTGCGAAGTGCAAAGCTACGTCTACGCGGCAAAGCGCCTGGCCGCGCGTGCCGCGCGCCGCCTGGGGAAGAGGGCGTTCGGCTACACGCTCGATGCGCAAGCGGACAAACTGGCCGAGCGATTCGAGGCGGCGTTCTGGTGTGAGGATATTGGCACCTATGCGCTTGCGCTCGACGGAGAGAAGCGGCCCTGCCGCGTGCGAACATCAAACGCGGGCCAGGTGTTGTTGAGCGGAATCGCCGCGCCAGAGCGCGCCGACTCAGTGATGAACAGCCTGACGAAGCCTTCGTTCTTCTCCGGGTGGGGAATCCGCACGGTGGCGCGCGAGGAACGCCGCTACAATCCGATGTCCTATCACAACGGCTCTGTCTGGCCGCACGACAATTCTCTGATTGCCGCCGGCTTTGCCCGTTACGGCTACAAGAACGCTGTCGATCAGATATTCAAAGGTCTATTCGATGCGGCCAGCTATATGGACTTACGACGTCTGCCCGAACTCTATTGCGGCTTTAATCGTGGGCGACAGCGCGCGCCCACCCGCTATCCCGTCGCCTGCTCGCCGCAGGCTTGGGCTGCCGGCACGCCGCTTCTGCTCTTGCAGGCCTGTCTGGGGTTAGAATTCGACCCCGACCGCAACGAAATCCTCCTGCGTAAACCACATCTGCCGGGATTCCTCGACGAAGTGACCCTACGCAACCTGCGGCTTGGCCAATCGGTCGTGGATGTGACGGTGCGTAAGCACGGCCAAGACGTGTCGCTGCAGGTCCTGCGCAACGAAGGTCGCGTCGTCGTCTCGGCGGTGTATTCGTGACGCACCCAAGATTTTATCGAAAATTTTATGCCGCATTTGCGAAAGGGCTCGTCAGGGCGGCGCGTTCAATGATCCGGCAAGCCGGCTCACGCCGACCCGGCGTGGATAAACTGAGAGAGCGGATTATTGGGAACACGTCGGATTTTCGACAATATCCGCGCGGGACGCATCGCGGCGGGCGCCCTGCTGATTGCGGGCATGGCCCTTTTCGCTTGGTCATATCTCGGCACGGACAGCAGCGCGATTGGGAACGCGGCAAGTAAGACCAACAAAGCCGGCCCTGTCCCGGTGACCGTCCAGACGATCCAAAATCGCGACTTTCCTGTCTACCTCGATGGGCTCGGCAGCGTGCAACCTTACGACACGGTTACGGTGCGCAGTCGCGTGGATGGGCAGGTGGTGAAGGTCGGTTTCCGGCAGGGGCAGATGGTCAAGCAAGGCGACCTGCTCGTGCAAATTGATCCCCGCCCCTTTCAAGCTGCGCTAGAGCAGGCGCAGGCCAAGAAGGCCCAAGATGAGGCCAATCTCAGCAACGCGCAACGCGATCTTCAACGCTATCAGACGCTCGCCGAGCGCGAGGCCGGATCTCTCCAGCAACTCGATACCCAGCGCGCGCTCGTGAATCAGTTGACGGCGCAGATAAAAGGCGACCAAGCGACGATCGATAATGCACAGACGCAACTCGACTACACCACAATCAGGTCGCCACTGACCGGCATGGCGGGTTTCCGCCAGATCGATCCCGGCAATATTGTCCACGCCACCGACGCGATCGGTATCGTGACGATTGTGAAGCTACGGCCCATCTCTGTCGTGTTCACCGCGCCGGAGGAAAGCGTCCAGGATATCAAGCAGGCGTTGGCGGCCGGCACGGTACCCGTAAAGGCACTGTCGTCCGACGGGACGAAGGTACTCGCCCGAGGCCATCTCGCCGTCATTAATAATCAGGTCGACCAGGCGAGCGGCACCATCCAGATGAAGGCGACATTTCCGAACGCAGATGACGTCCTGTGGCCCGGCTTGTCTGTCTCAACGCAGCTACTGCTGAAAACGCTCAAGAATGTCGTCGTCGCCCCTAACGACGCGATCCAGCGCGGGCCGCATGGCCTTTATGCTTTCGTCGTGGCCAGCGGCGACAGAGTGACGGCTCGCCCGGTTACGGCCTCCTATGAAGGCGAGAGCGGCACTGTCGTCGCCAACGGACTTCAGGCCGGCGAAGAGGTCGTGGTCGCCGGGCAATATCGGTTGACGCCCAACGCGCGCATCGCCGCGCGCGAACAAAAGAACCCGACGCCCGCCGCAAGGCATCCCAACGCACAGGCTTTTGCCGTCCAGGCTAAATCCACGCTCTCTCAGGCGAGGAGGATACCCGCGCCGCAGAAAGGCCCCTGACCGTGGGAGAGGGATTTTCCGCACCGTTCATCCGCCATCCGGTAGCGACTTCGCTGCTCATGGCGGGCCTGCTTTTCGTCGGCCTGATTGCCTATCCGCGCTTACCGGTCGCACCCCTTCCGCAGGTGGACTTTCCGACCATACAGGTGTCGGCGAGTTTGCCCGGAGCGAGCCCCGACACCATGGCATCGGCCGTTGCGCAGCCTTTGGAGACGCAGTTCGCTCAGATCGCCGGCGTGTCGCAGATGACATCGACCAGCGTCGTCGGTTCGACCGCGATTACGATTCAATTTGATCTTGAGCGAAGTATCGATGCAGCCGCCAACGACGTGCAAGCGGCGATCAACGCCGCCGGCGGTCAATTACCGAAGAACCTGCCAAGTCCTCCGACCTACCGCAAAGTCAATCCTGCCGACTCGCCTATTCTTCTCCTCGGCGCGACATCGCAGACCCTGCCGCTGACCGTAGTAGACGACCAAGTCGAAACCAAACTCGCACAGCAAATCAGCCAGATTCCAGGCGTGGCGCAGGTGCTGATCGGGGGGCAGCAGAAGCCCGCCATTCGCATTCAACTCGACCCGGCAAAGCTCGTCGCCAAGGGCCTGTCGCTTGAAGATATCCGTACGCCGCTCTCAGTGACGACCGTCGACAATCCAAAAGGGACGGTGCGCGGCCAAAATCGATCTTTCACGATTTATGCCAACGACCAACTCACCGCAGCCAAAGACTGGAACAACGCCATCGTCTCCTATCGGAACGGCGCCCCGATACGGGTACGCGACATTGGGAAGGCCGTGGAAGGCCCGCAGGATGCAACGCAAGCCGGCTGGGCCGACGGCCAAC
This sequence comes from Pseudolabrys sp., assembly GCA_035765795.1. GTDB lineage: Bacteria > Pseudomonadota > Alphaproteobacteria > Rhizobiales > Xanthobacteraceae > Pseudolabrys. Next base: position 35,497 of record DASTWX010000067.1, read on the forward strand.
GGGGAATCGTGCTCGTCATCTTCAAGCAACCCGGCGCCAACGTCATCAAGACGGTCGACCAGATTAATGCGGCGCTGCCTCGCCTGCGCGCCGCCATGCCGCCCGCAATAGACGTCTTCACATTGAGCGACCGGACGCAGACGATCCGCGCCGCCGTATCGGACGTGCAGTTTACGCTACTCATCACCGTTGCATTGGTCGTGATGGTGATCTTCCTTTTCCTGCGCAGCCTTTGGGCCACCATCATTCCCAGCATCACCGTACCGCTCGCGCTGCTGGGCGCCTGCGCCTTGATGTGGGCCTTCGGCTACAGCCTCGACAACCTTTCGCTGATGGCGTTGACGATTGCTGTCGGGTTCGTGGTCGACGACGCCATCGTGATGCTGGAAAACATCACGCGCTACGTCGAAGAGGGGGAAACGCCGCTCAAGGCGGCTTTGAGGGGCTCGCGCGAGATCGCATTCACGATCCTATCGATCAGCATTTCCCTTATCGCGGTGCTTATTCCGTTGCTGCTGATGGGCGGCATTATCGGCCGGCTGTTCCGGGAATTCGCGATCACGCTGGCGATGGCCATCATCGTTTCGGCCGCCGTCTCGCTGACGCTCACACCGATGATGGCCTCGCGCTTTCTTAAGCCCCCGAAAGAGGCCCATCATGGGAGGCTCTATGCGTGGAGCGAGCGAGCTTTCGGCGCGCTGCTGCGGGGTTACGAGCGCGGGCTCGACGTCGTGCTCCGGCACCGCTTCATAACGCTCTGCGTGTTCTTCGCCACTGTGGCGCTCTCCGTCTTCCTTTTTGTTGTCATTCCGAAAGGCTTCTTCCCGCAGCAGGACACCGGGCTGCTGATCGGCATTGCGGAAGCCTCGCAGGATGCTTCGCCGGCGCAGATGATGCGCCACTTGGCGGCGCTGGGTGAAGTCGTCAGAAACGATCCCGCGGTCGACCACGTGGCCATGTTCATGGGAGGCAACGGCAACCCGCCGAATACCGGCCGGATGTTTATTACTCTCAAGCCGCGCGACCAGCGCACGGCGGGCGCCAGTCAAGTGATCGCGCGAATTGGCGAGCGCGCCCCGAATGTCGAAGGCGCGCGCCTTTTTCTGCAGGCGGCGCAGGACGTGCGGGTCGGCGGCCGCGCCTCGCGCACTCAATTCCAATATACTTTGCAGGATGCGGACGTCGAGCAGCTCAATGAGTGGGCCCCGAAGATCCTGGCCAAACTGAAGAGCCTGCCGGAATTGCGCGACGTCGCGAGCGACCAGGAGACGGACGGGACGACGCTCACGCTCAGCGTCGATCGCGACAAGGCCGCCAAATACGGCCTCACTCCGCAATCGATTGACGACACGCTGTACGATGCATTCGGGCAGCGGCAGATCGCGCAGTATTTCACCCAGCTATCGAGTTACTACGTCATTATGGAGGTGCTACCGCCGCTGCAAGGCGATCCGCAGACCCTGCAAAGGATATTCCTGCGTTCGCCCACAACCGGAGGAGAGGTCCCTCTCGCGGCTTTTGCAAAATGGACGACGCATCCGATTGAGCCACTATCGATCAGCCACCAGGGCCAGTTTCCGGCTATCACGATCAGCTTCAATCTCGCGCAAGGCGCAGCGCTTGGCCAGGCGACCGACGCAATCGACGGGGCCAAGGCGGAACTGAACGTGCCCGCCACGCTCACCACGACCTTTCAAGGCAATGCGCAGGCTTTCCAGGCTTCCCTATCGACCGTGCCGATGCTGATCCTCGCCGCGCTGGTGGTGGTCTATCTGATCCTCGGCATCCTTTACGAGAGCTACATTCACCCGATCACGATTCTTTCGACCCTGCCGTCAGCAGGCGTCGGTGCATTGCTGGCGCTGATGCTCTTCCACTTCGATTTCAGTCTGGTCGCGCTGATCGGGATCATTCTGCTCATCGGCATCGTGAAGAAGAACGGCATCATGATGGTTGATTTCGCCATCGTCGCCGAACGCGACGGACTCTCGGCCGTCGCGGCCATCCGCCGCGCCGCTCTTCTGCGGTTCCGCCCCATCATGATGACGACCATGGCGGCGATGCTGGGCGGATTGCCGCTGATGCTTGGGCAGGGGACCGGATCGGAAATCCGCCAACCGCTCGGCTACGCCATGGTCGGCGGGCTGCTGGTGAGCCAGGCGCTGACTTTGTTCACGACGCCGGTCGTCTACCTTTACCTCGACCGATTGTCGGCGTGGCTTTCGCGCAAGCCGCGGCATGCCGATACACCGGGGCCCGGCGGCGACATCGCCGCGCAGCCGGCGGAATAACGCCCTGAGCACCGGGGCGCGCGCGGCAATGCGACCGTCCCCTCGCCAAACCGGCGTTTCGCCCCTATGTGATGCCCGAAGGGCGCCACTCGGAGACCGTTTTCCATGGACGCAAGCATATCCTCTTTGCTCGACCGCGCCGGGCTCGACAAAGCCAAGGTCGGCCGCATCATCAATCGCGGACTGGAGGGGGCGGACGACGGCGAACTGTTCCTCGAATACAAGCAGGCCGAGATGCTGGTGTTCGACAACGGCCGGCTCAAGCAGGCGACGTACGACACGGCGCAAGGATTCGGCCTTCGTGCCGTGAAGGATGAGGCGGTCGGTTATGCACACGCGTCCGACTTGTCGGAAGCGGCGCTGGCCCGCGCAGCGGACGCCGTGCGCGCCGTCAAGGGTGGCCACAGCGGAACCTACGCGGACGCGCCCGGACGGACGAACCGTAAGCTCTATGGCGATGACAACCCCCTCGCCGCTCCGGCTTTCGACGCCAAGGTAAAGCTGCTTTCGGAGATCGACACCTACGCGCGGGCCAAGGACGCGCGGGTACGCCAAGTATCCGCGAGTCTCGGCGCTACGTGGCAAGTCGTCGAAATTCTGCGCGCCAACGGCACGACTTTCCGCGATATCCGACCGCTGGTGCGGCTCAACGTCTCGGTGGTGGCCGGCGACGGGGACCGGCAGGAGTCAGGCTCGTATGGGTTCGGCGGGCGGGAGTCCTACGAGCGGTTCCTCACGCCGGAGGCGTGGCGTGGCGCGGTCGACGAGGCTGTACGCCAAGCTCTGATTAATCTCGAAGCCGTGCCGGCGCCGGCCGGCGAAATGGACGTGGTGCTGGGCTCGGGCTGGCCCGGCGTCATGCTGCATGAGGCGGTCGGCCATGGGTTAGAAGGCGATTTCAACCGCAAGAAGACATCGGCCTTCGCTGGGCTGATGGGCCAGCAGGTCGCCGCCAAAGGAGTGACGGTGGTTGACGACGGCACGATGCAAAGCCGACGCGGCTCACTCTCCATTGACGACGAGGGCACGCCATCGAACCGTACCGTGCTGATCGAAGACGGCATTTTGGTCGGCTACATGCAGGATCGGCAGAACGCCCGCCTGATGGGCATGAAGCCGACCGGCAACGGCCGCCGGGAAAGTCATGCTCATGTACCGATGCCGCGTATGACCAATACTTACATGCTGGCCGGCGGGCGCGACCCGCAAGAGATCATCGCGTCAGTCAAGAACGGCCTCTATGCAGTGAGCTTCGGCGGCGGGCAGGTGGATATCACATCGGGCAAATACGTGTTTCAATGCACCGAGGCGTACAAGATCGAAAACGGCAAGGTGACCGCGCCGGTGAAGGGCGCGATGCTGATCGGCAACGGGCCGACCGACTTGCACCGGATATCGATGATCGGAAACGACTTCGCGCTCGATCCCGGCATCGGCACCTGCGGCAAGAACGGCCAAGGCGTGCCGGTCGGTGTCGGGCAGCCGTCGCTGCGCATCGATAAGATTACTGTGGGCGGCACCGCCTGACCGCAGATC